>JBBRDD010000010.1:0-44086 GCA_038204235.1 Desulfobulbales bacterium | reverse complement strand
TGAAGGTGTTTCATTTTCCCCAAAAGGACTGGAAAAGGTTACTGTTTAAAAGATAACGTAGTTACAAAACACAATAACTCACAAGTGCGTCGCTTTGACCTGGAGAAATTTCCATAAACGGCCTGGACGTCTTACCAGAGAGGAAAAGAACATGTCTAAAACACAAACCTTCCGGGTGGTCAGTGGACGTATACATTTCAAATGTCATGCATGCCAGGCCAAACGCATGGTGACAATTCCGCCAGGAATTCGACAAAGGTCCATTCGCTGTCACAATTGTGGTGAGTCCACCCGGGCAAGTTTCAATCGCCGTTTAGTGCTAAGAGAACAACAGCGAGGCAAGGTCCTGGTTTCCACCAGCGACAGCAGCATCGAAGTTGATCTCTACGATATATCTCTCAACGGGATCGGTTTTGACGTTTCACCCCGGGATATCAGAAAAATGACGATCGGAGCAGAAGTCCAACTCAGATGTACCTGGAATCCGAGACTCTTAAACCAGGGGCATTATATCATCAGGTCAATCAAAGGTCGACGGATCGGAGTTCAACGGAGTTAGTGACTTAGAAATAATTTTCTTGTGCTTTTTACAAGAAAATTATTTCGTGAAGGAACTTATCCCTCTCAAGGGAAAAGCTATTGCAAAGAACCCCCACAAGAGCGCATTGAAAAGGACACCACGCTTCTCCACGGGAGAAATATCATACTCCGCCATTAAGCCTTAGGGCAATTAGAACAGCGTTCACCTTTCTTCTTTTTGAATTTTTCGCAACATTTCTTTTTCTTCTTTTTTTCTTTTTTATCCTTTTTTTTGGCCAGAGCATACCTCCTGCGCTGCGCCGAGAGAAACGGCTTTGGTTAGCCCTTTGTGGTCATTTTCTTTTCTATCTCATGCCAAATATCCTGATACGCCTTTGCAGCGAAATCTTTGCCGGCATAGGTTAGCACCGGAGCCCTGTGCACACCCATTTTCTCAATTTCGGTGGAGAAAGGAACATAATTCTTCAATAAGCTCTTATATTTTTTACGCAAGGCAACCATGGTATCTTTGTGCAGTGTTTTACTCTTTTGCACCATGGAAAAAAACGGCAGGAGTTTTTTACGCTGATATTCGTTTTCTTTGAAAAAGCCATTAAGCTGTTCGAAAGTACGGACGGACAAGGTGGTAGGAATGACCGGGACAACAATTTTATCGGCAGTTTTAAAGACATTTTCGGAAAGAAGAGAAATGTTCGGCGGACAATCCAGGATGACCACGTCATAGTCACTGTCTACCTCCCGCAGGGCCTTTTTCAGCCGGGAGCGGCTGTTGTTCATCCGCGACAGAAAAATATCAAAATCACGATAGGTGAGATTTGCCGGCAACAGGTCGAGATTATCAAAATCACTCGCCCGAATAGCGTTCAAAAATCCTTTCACATCCTTGAAGAAGGCTTTATTCTGCAGTTTTTTCGATGGCTTTACCCGAAAATAAAAACCCGACGCGCCTTGAGGATCGAGGTCGCATAACAGAGTCCTTCGACCCTCCAAAGCGCTGGCATAAGCAAGATTAACGGAGGTTGCAGTTTTACCGACCCCCCCCTTGTTACTGTAACAGGCTATTATTTTCATCGACACTTTCCTCGATTTTGGGGATATGAAACAGTTTTGTAAATGCAGCACGGGTTTCCGGGCTGTCAAAACGGGCAAAATTTTTCATCACCTGACGTCTTTCCTTCTTTTGCAGCCGATGAAGAATGGCGGTGAGCGCTCCCACACTCTCTGCAACCTTTAATTTTGCACTGCCGAAATCAGACATTTTTTCCTGCAATATATGCCTGAGAAATTTTTGCTGGACCGAATAATCATTAAAATTGCCTAAATTATCCTGAAGTATCTTGAGAGCTTTTACCAGCATTACAATCTCGTCTTCTGGAAAAAGAGGCATAAAAAACTCCATCAGATAGCGCAACTTCTTACAATTAATTCTCAGTTGATGGATGGTACCATCCTCAGTTTGCGCGTCTAAATCCCGGGCGATTTTGCATACCTTGTCATAACGTTTAAAAATTAACCTACAGGCGAATGCCAGGCTCTGTTCTTCCCCCTTGGGACCTGCAGCAAGGCTTGCCCCGTTGGTAAATATTTTTTCGAGCCTGCCAATTTCTTTGCGATAGGTTTTACTGCGCATTACCTTGGTCACTTCTGAATGTTCTTTTTTCCGCTGTTCAGAAAGATAATCAAAGAGAATCGCCAGACCTTCATGGGTATCAGCCGGAACGAGACTGAAATAATGCAACTTATTGAGCAGATAGACATCTAGATCACGCAAGGCGTTGGTTTTCTGCATCAGAGAGGAAAAATCTTTTTTTAACAGGCCGGTCTCTTCCGGACTATATACTCCGGTAAAAAGACTCAGCACTGACCTGACTTTACGCAGACTGACCCGATAGTCATGAAGAAATTCCGTGTCGTAATCGCCAATCAGGCCTTTCTCGTTGGCACGTGCGGTCTGCAAAAAAACTGCAATTATGGTTTGCGTAGTATCCTTGACAGGAGCCTCAGAGTGGAGCTGAATTACAGGTTTTGCAGTGTATTTCTCCTGTTTAATACCTAAAGCCCGGTACACCTGACCGACACTCTGACAGGAAATGGCTCCAATTCTTTCCAGCGAGTGACGAAGGTCATCATGGGCTTTACGGTAACCGCGTAAATATTGGGTGAGGCCGATTCCCACCGATTTCCTCTCGTGACTGATGGTCAGATGATGCAGTCGGGCACGGGTTTTGCCTTCGTCGTCAAGAAGAAGGCCATGCAAACGGCAGAGATCGACATTGGCGACCGGTAGAAATGCGCGAAGGTTAGAAAGCTGCTGCAGGAACGCAGTTACCGGTCCCACCGGCAGATCGCCGGCAAATGACCACGTCTCAGGCGCGGACTGCTTCAGCAACCGGCCGGTCTGCAGATCAATAAGCAGCAACATACCTCCATGCTGAAAAAGCATTTTTGCCGATTGAAACACCTCGGCATCAAAGGTATCGAGAAGAGTTCCCGTCTGCTGCTCGTCCTGGGTAAAAAAAATCTTGTATGGCGGTGTATCGGGTAACGTTTTTTGCAGTTTTTTCTGATTCAACGTTGATGGGATGAGGTAGGTAAACGGGTCCATGGCGACTCAACTTTTGGCTTTATATTGTTTTATATATTCGGTCACCAATGACTCGACAATGGCCTGAATACTGGTATCCTGCTCTATCGCAAGCAGCTTGAGTTCTTTCAACACCTTTGGATCAAGGCGCAGGGAGGTACTTTTTTTCTTCTCTTTGGTCATCATTGTTATCCCTCAATACAAAAATTGGTGTCATGACGTCATTACATCGTAACAGATTCCTTACCTCAGAGCAATCGTACTCTTCTTGCTGGAAACGAAAAACGTAACGTTCCGGCACCCTGCAGCGACGAACTTTTTACGTGAAAAATATCGTGTTATGGCAACACCGACTCCTGTTTCATTTATCGTGAAGATCTGCTAGGATACGAAGATCAGTACAAAGAACTCAAACAACTCATGTGTTTTATTGACAACTCTACAGAAACCAACAGATCAATATGGCCCAGCGAACTCCAGTAGACAAAAAAACGACGGAAAAGATCCCCGACGATCAGAAAATCTCTAACTCACTCGACCCGCAAGCGTCGGAATGGTATCTGAACAGGGAATTGACATGGCTTGAGTTCAACAAAAGAGTTTTGCACGAGGGCCAGGATCCGCGCAATCCCCTGCTGGAAAGAGTGTTTTTTCTGGCAGTGGTCGGATCGAATCTGGACGAATTTTTTATGAAAAGAATTGGTGGACTGAAACAGATGGTTGGGGCCAGTGTCAAAAGCCTGTCTCTTGATGGTCGTCTGCCTCAGGAACAGATTGATCTCTGCCATGCAGTAGTCCGGGATATTCTTGATCAGCAGCTCACCCTTGAAAACGACCTCCAGCGACTGCTGTCTCGAAAAAACATAAAAATCAAGAAATATAAAGACCTCTCCAAAGAAGATAAAGAAAATATCGACCAGTATTTTCGAAATGAAATTTACCCTTTGCTGACGCCTCAGGGGATGGATCCTGCCCACCCCTTCCCTTTCATTTCGAATTTATCCGTCAACCTGCTGGTCAGCGTGCGATATCCGGAAAGTGACCACAGCTACCTCAACCGCATCAAGATCCCTACCAGTTCGGACCTGCCGAGATTCATCCGGGTCGGCAAGGAACATGTTTATATTCTTTTGGAAGATCTGGTCGGCAACAACCTGCAGCTCCTGCTCCCCGGTATGGAGGTCGAAACCTGTGAGACCTTCAGGGTTACCCGCAACGCCATCACCGAACGACACGAGGAACAGGCGAATGACCTGCTTGTGGTGATTGAATCTGCCCTGCGGGACAGAAAATTTGCCGAAATCGTCCGGCTGGAAATTGGCAGCGGTATGCTCGAGCAACATAAAGGCAAACTGGCGGCGGAACTGCGCGTTGACGAGGCCAATGATGTCTATGAAGTAGACGGTATCCTGGGCCTGCGCGATCTCATGCAGATTGCCGCCATCGACCGTTCCGATCTGCACTTTGCCCAACATCATCCGGTGGACAACCCTGAGCTTTTAGGCGACGACCCGAACATCTTTCACACCATTCGGGAACACGGCGATATCCTCCTGCAGCATCCTTATGAATCTTTTGACACTTCGGTCGAACGTTTTCTGCGGGAAGCAAGTATGGACCCAAAGGTCATGGCCATCAAAATGACCCTCTACCGAACGGCCAAGGACTCGAAAATTATTCAGTACCTGATCGATGCGGCCCAGAACGGCAAACAGGTCGCTGTCGTTGTCGAACTGATGGCCCGATTTGACGAATCGGCCAATATCCGATGGGCTGGTTTTCTTGAAGAAGCAGGCATCCACGTCACCTATGGCGTCATCGGCTTAAAGACCCACTCCAAGCTCATCTTTGTCATCCGCAAAGATTACAACGGCCTGCGCCGATACTCCCATATCGGCACCGGCAACTATCACGCCGGAACTGCCAGAGGCTATTGCGACCTGGGACTTATTACCTGCGATCCGGATATCGGTGCGGATTTGACTGAACTGTTTAATTATCTGACCAGCGGCTACACCCCGATGCGCCGTTATACCAAGTTGCTGCCTTCACCAAAGATACTGAAAAAGGCTTTGCTCAACAAGATCGCACGGGAGATAGAACATCAGAAAAAAGGCAATAACGGCCTTATCCAGTTCAAAACCAATGCTCTCGTCGATAGAGATATCGTCGAAGCACTGTATCGTGCCTCCCAGGCCGGGGTCCATGCTGATCTGATTGTCCGCGATTCCTGCCGGTTACGCCCGGGTATTAAGGGCTTGTCGGAGAATCTCAGAGTTATTTCACTCGTCGGTAGATTTCTCGAACATAGCCGTATTTTTTATTTTAAAAATAACGGCGACGAAGAATATTATATCGGTTCTGCTGACCTGATGATGCGCAACCTGGAGAGCAGGGTGGAGGTGTGCGCTCCCATAACTTCCCCGCAGCATAAGGCGCTGCTCCGGGAGTTGCTTGACCTGCAACTGACCAACTCCAGAAATGTCTGGGAAATACAGAGTGACGGATCCGCGGTCCAGCTTCATTCGGAAGGTGAAAAAGGTTCTATCTGTATTCACCAGCACCTCATCGCCAAGGCCGAAAAAAGAGCCGCTGCCGGCCGGCTGGCCCTGGCCAAGAAAAGAAGCAAAAAAAAGTTACCCAACCGGTATAATCCGGCGATGATGGACAAATAGACAGGGATATCCAGCCAAGGGTATACTCAATGCAGATGATTTGCCGCAAATAGATGCAGTTATTCATCTGGCCGGGGAATATATCGGCCTGTCCAGATGGAGCAAAGAGAAAAAGCGCCGGGTTATTGACAGCCGGATTAAAGGAACAACGCTGCTTGCAAAAGCACTTGCCACCCGGAACAATCCACCGAAGGTGTTCCTCTGTGCCTCGGCGGTCGGTTACTACGGCAACGGCGGGGACAGGATAATTGATGAGACAGCGCCACCGGGAAACGATTTCATCTCGGAAGTCTGCAGGCTCTGGGAAAAGGGCACGAAACCTGCCAGAGACGCGGGCATCCGCACCGTTTTTCTTCGTCTGGGAATCGGCCTCACCCCGCAAGGAGGCGCTCTGCAGCGCATCCTTGCAGCTTCCTCTTGTGGTTTTATTCGCCGCTTCGGCAACGGCCGGCAATATATCAGCTGGATCAGCAGAGACGATATGGTTTCAGCAATGCTGCACACCCTCAGCTGTCCCTTACTGGAAGGCCCGGTCAATATTGTCGCCCCGGAACCGGTGACGAATGCACAATTTATGCAAACGCTTGCCCGTGTATCCGGACGACCGCTGCTTTGCCCCCCTGCCGGCCTGGTTATTAAAGATGATTTATGGACAGATGGCCTCAGAAATATTTTTGTCGGGAGTTCGTGTTTCTAGCCGAAAGTTGCAGGAGTCCGGCTTCAGCTTTCGCCATCCCACCCTGGAAGTGGCGCTGAGAAGTCTACTGGGCAAAGAGTCGATGCGACACAACATTCTAACAAAATAAAGATACGGTATACACAATTGAGCCGGCAGTTTAAAATCGTTCTATGGGTAACAATGACCACGGCCCTTACATGTGGTTTTCTCCACCATCTTATTGCCCCGGAGGTGATGAATTTTGAGCGGCTGCACATTTTTCTCTTTAATCTATGCAGCGGCGGCACCCTGCTTATCTATTTCACCGAGGGGACACGGCAGCTAAATAAATAAGCGCTGGCATTTTTACTGCTGTCAATGGGTTTTGCGCTGTGTGCCTTTATGGGCTGTTATGTACCGGCCCTGCTCATCCCCTGCTGCTGGCTATCATTGTCGAGAGGGTCAGGATAGATCATTTTGGCAGCTGCATGCCAAAAGCCCTTTTTTCCAGCAAGGAAAGCACTTCCAGAAAATTTCATCAAGCGTCCCTGCTCTGTCTCTCTTTAGGGCTGTGCATGTCCAGTCTCGCCATTATCAACAGCCGGTTCGGCCATTGGTTTGTCCTGGAAAGACTGACACTGGATACCTTTTTCCTCGGTTTTTCTTTCCCTATCTCACTCATCAGCATGTCGGTTATTTTCGCCCTCATGAAAAGTCAGTCCATTTCACCGATACATCTTCTCAAGGAGCTGACGTTTTGGGTGATCAATCTTGGGGTAATTATTTTCTTTCTGTTCATTCTGGCGAACTGGTTTATCCCCCAGGTAACAATTGCTGTCATTCTTTTCCTGGCCGTCGTCCTCATCCTGTTTCTTTACTGGAACCAGGGAATCCGTCTGCAGCAAAAGGCCTTTCTGACCTCCGGCATTCTCTTTTTGCTCATTACATCGATAACCGGAATCATCTATATCCTGCTCGCATTTTCCGATGCATATACTCCTCAAAAGACCCTGCCGCTGCTCAGGATGCACGCCTTTACCGCTTTGTACGGCTGGAACCTCAGTGGACTGGCCTTCATCAGCAGGCATGGTGACTTTCCCATTCGACTCCACTCCCAGAATGTGATCCTGCTCCACTGGCTGACGGTACTCATCCTCTGCCCGCTCGGCTACTTTTATCCCGTCATCGCGGTTGTGGCGGTAGGTTGTTAGTGCTGGCTGCTTTTCATCGTGCTGTTCAAGCATGGACAGGTTGACAGAGGGGTTGTTGCTGCAGAGGACGGCGTATTGTCGTCGGCTGGAGGGGGCAAGGCCGAACTTTAGGGCCCTTTACCGCAATCTTCCGGTTCTGATATTTATACCTACTGTTCACCAATTCTGCGTTTTTCTTTATCCTGCCAGTTTGGCGATGGATCCCGACTGTCCCTACCTTCAGCTCACAGAGAGAAACTGACCATTTCCTGTCGTTTTGATTGAGCTTTTTGTTCACGTAACTATATTTTTCGGTTATGATTACTTTGTTGTAACTCAAAATTATTCTTGCATAAATAAAACACTATATCGAATACTTAAGCAGAACAGAGCTGTTTAATCAATCAATAAAACGACTATTGACTGTTCTCCTGATGGTGGTTAACATGCACTTAGGAATCGATTCTTAATAAGTAGGTGATTATGACAATCAAGAAGAAGGAAATTGAAACACGAATGAAACTCTTCGAAACGGTTTGCCGTGACGAAGGAATCAAATTGACCCACCAGCGCATAGAAATTTTCCGTGAAGTTGCGCAAACCGAGGATCATCCAAATGCGGATCAGGTTTTCCAGCGTATCAGGGACCGAATACCGACAGTCTCTATCGATACCATCTACCGGACGCTCTGGCTGCTGAAAGATCTTGGGCTGATAATAACGCTTGGTTCGAGCCGGGAACGCACCCGTTTTGATGCGAACCTGAAGAACCACCATCATTATGTTTGCGAGCACTGTGGGTACACTCGTGACTTCGTTAGCGATGCTCTTGATAATATCATACTACCTGATTTAGTGGGCTCTTTTGGTGAGATTGACGCAACTCACGTTGAGGTGCGAGGCGTCTGCCGACACTGTGTTGAGAAAGGAAGATAAAATATACCGATCGCTGCGCCACAAAAGGTATTTCTCCTGCTGCAGAGTGGTTCATTTTCTGCCTGGGTTGGAACTGGCTCAATGATCCTGAATCTCTCCTGGTGGCCGGTGGATATCGCGATACAGGTGATGTCTCTTCTCGACCCGTTGGAGTTGAGGGGACTTTTTCATCACCCCGCAGGGGAAGAGGTACCATCACGAAATTCACAAATATAAAAAAAATCGAATATCCAAGGTGTTAATCACATACACATTGCAGGCACCACTGCACTGTACTCCCAGCAGTACAGTGAATACGTTCAAATAAAACTGGAGGTGACTTTATGAGTGATGAAAGCAAATGCCCGGTAACGGGAAGATCGAACAAACACGTAGTCGGCGGCAGGTCCAATCTCGAATGGTGGCCAAACCGATTGAATCTTGATGTTCTGCGTCAACACTGCCCTAAGTCTAATCCGATGGGCGAGGATTTTAACTACGCCGAAGCATTCAAGAGCCTGGACCTCGCAGCGGTAAAAAAGGATCTGCATAAACTGATGACCGATTCGCAGGACTGGTGGCCGGCGGATTACGGGCACTACGGACCTTTTTTCATTCGCATGGCATGGCACAGCGCAGGGACCTACCGCACCGGCGACGGCCGCGGTGGTGCAGGGACCGGCAACCAGCGCTTTGCACCCGTCAACAGTTGGCCCGACAACGTCAACCTCGACAAGGCTCGCCGGCTGCTTTGGCCGATTAAGCAGAAGTATGGCCGAAAAATCTCCTGGGCTGACCTGATGATTCTTACCGGTAATGTCGCGATGGAATCGATGGGATTCAAAACTTTCGGTTTCGCCGGCGGACGTGAGGATATATGGGAGCCGGAAAAAGATATCTACTGGGGTGCTGAAGATGAATGGCTGGCTACAAGCGACAATCCCAAGAGCCGTTACGCCGGTGACCGAGATCTCGAAGCCCCCCTGGCGGCCGTGCAGATGGGCCTGATCTACGTAAACCCGGAAGGCCCGGACGGCAATCCGGATCCGATCGCGTCCGGACGCGACGTCCGCGAGACATTTGCGCGCATGGCAATGAACGACGAGGAGACGGTTGCGCTTACCGCCGGCGGACATACCTTTGGCAAATGCCACGGTGCCGGCGATGCTGCGCTGGTTGGGCCTGAACCCGAGGCTGCCGGCTTAGAAGAGCAGGGACTCGGCTGGAAGTGCAGTCATGGCACCGGCAAAGGTGGCGACCAGATTGGCAGCGGTTTGGAAGGCGCGTGGAATCCGACCCCAACGAAATGGGACATGAACTATTTCAACGTGCTGTTTGGCAACGAGTGGGTATTGACCAAAAGCCCGGCGGGCGCTCAGCAATGGACGCCGAAGGACGCAACGGACAAAAACCTTGCGCCGGCCGCCGACGATCCGAAAAAGCGGGTTCCGATCATGATGACCACCGCCGACATGGCGATGAAAATGGACCCGATTTACGAACCGATTGCGCGTCGCTTCCATCAAAACCCGGAGGCGTTCGCCGATGCCTTCGCCCGTGCGTGGTTCAAGTTGACACACCGGGATATGGGCCCTCGTGCACGCTATCTCGGCCCGGAAGTTCCTCAAGAAGAATTGATTTGGCAGGATCCGATCCCTGCAGTCGATCATGAACTGATAGGTGAGAGCGAAATCGCCACCCTGAAGGGCAAGATCCTTGCTTCTGGTTTGTCTGTCTCCGAGTTGGTTTCAACTGCCTGGGCATCGGCTTCGACCTTCCGTGGTTCCGACATGCGCGGCGGCGCCAACGGTGCCCGTATTTGTCTGGCACCTCAGAAGGATTGGCAAGTCAACCAACCAGATCACTTAGCGAAGGTATTGAAGAAACTGGAATCCATCCAAAGCGAGTTCGGCAAGAAGGTTTCCATGGCTGACCTGATCGTTTTGGCAGGTTGTGCCGGTGTTGAGCAAGCGGCAAAGAATGGTGGTCACAATATAACAGTGCCCTTCACGCCTGGCCGCATGGACGCCACCCAGGAGCAAACTGATGTTGAGGCCTTCGCCGCCCTGGAGCCGGAGGCAGATGGGTTCCGCAACTTCCTCAAGACCAAATACTCTGTATCGCCTGAGGAGATGCTGATCGATCGGGCACAATTGCTGACACTGACCCCGCCTGAACTGACGGTTCTCATTGGCGGTATGCGTGTTCTCAATACCAACTTCGAACAATCTCAGCACGGCGTCTTCACCAAGCAGCCCGGGACGCTCACCAATGACTTCTTTGTGAATCTGCTCGACATGGATACGACCTGGAAGGCGGTCTCTGCAGACAAAGACCTGTATGAAGGCAGCGATCGCGCAACAGGTGCATCGAAGTGGACCGGCACTCGTGTTGATCTGATCTTCGGTTCAAACTCCGAATTCCGCGCCCTGGCTGAAGTTTACGCAAGCGCAGACGCGCAGGAGAAGTTTATCCATGACTTCGTTGCAGCCTGGAACAAGGTAATGAACCTGGACCGCTTCGATCTCGCCTGATCGTGGGGAAAACGCTTTCAAAGTTTTAGAAAGCGTTTTTTGAACTGCAAAACTGATGACCGGGCGGAAATGAGTACCGCCCGGATTGGCGGATGCTCTGAACGCTCATTGCAACTATAGGCATCACATGAGCGCGGCGTTTCAACACAGTCTGAAACGCCGCGCTTTCTTTAGCACCCGACAAGCGAGTATTAAAAACAATCCCGGCTCATTTCCCGTTCACCGGGGTTAGGCCCTTGCAATCGGCTGCGCACAGAATCGAAACCACTTCTCTGTTGATACACACCGATACTGATCATAGGGTGCGGCAGATTACCCCCAGGCCAGAGAGCTTCTGATCTCGCTCAATACATCGACATTACTTTAGTCAAGATTCAACTCACCATCAATTGCGTCAATTTTTTGTTGCGCGACCTCCCATTTATCATACCATTTTTCCAGGCGGCGTTTGCATTCTTCATACTCTTTGCTCGCCTTGGCCCAGCTGTTTTTGTCAGAATAGAGCTCGGGATCGGCCATCAAGGCCTCGAGATCTTCTTTCTGTTGCTCACAGAATTCCACCTTTTTCTCGGCTTCGTTCAGCTGTTTCAGCCAGGGACCGGCACGCCTGCTCCGCTCCTGGCGCAGCTGGGCTTCCAGTCGTTTTTTCTCTTTGCGGCCGTCTTGAGATTCCGGGGATTTTACTGTGTTTTCCGCCTCAGATTGCCGATCATTGGCCGCCTGCTCTTTTTCCTGTTCCCGAAGCTGCTCCTGCTTCACCAGATATTCTTCAACGCCGCCCTCGTACATGGCTATATGGCCATCTTTCACCTCAAGGACCCTGTTGACAAAGCCTTCAAGAAAATAGCGGTTATGCGAGACCACTACAATTGTCCCGTCATATTGGGCCATCGCCTCCTGTAAAACGTCCTGGGAACCCATATCCAGATGGTTGGTGGGTTCATCAAGGAGCATGCAGTTTGCCGGTTTGGCGATCATTTTAGCCAGGGCCAACCTGCTTTTTTCCCCACCGGAAAGAACGGAAACCTTTTTATCAACGTCCTCGCCCCGAAAAAGAAAAGCGCCAAGCAGCGAACGGGTCCGGGTAATGGTCATTTCCTCCCCGGACAGTGCCATGGTTTCGAGAAGATTCAATTGCGGCGAAAGCTCCTGGGCCTGATGCTGGCCAAAATAGGTAACCTTGACATTGGCACCAAAACGAATCTCCCCGGTATCATGTTCGATCTGCCCGGCCAGAATTTTCAGAAAGGTTGATTTTCCCGCACCATTGACTCCAACCACCGCAACCTTATCGCCACGACTCAGCACCAGATCGACTTCGCTAAAAATCTGGCGACCGTCGTAACTCTTACTGACGCTCTCAGCCGTCAGCACATCTTTGCCCGAAGGCGGGGCTGGCGGAAACGTGAACCGTATCTGTCGTTCTTCTTCAGATAATTCTATACGCTCCAGCTTGTCCAGTTGTTTAACCCTGCTCTGTACCTGTCTGGCCTTGGTCGCCTTGGCCCTGAATTTATCGACAAAACGCATGGTCTGCTTGATCTTGGCCTGCTGATTGTCGTAGGCACCTTTTTCAATGGCCTTTCGCTCGGCTCTTTCTTTCAGGAAAAAAGTGTAATTGCCTTTATAGACATCGATGCGGCCAAAACTCAGCTCCCAGGTCCGTTCGATGACCTTGTCGAGAAAAGTACGATCATGGGAAATAATCACCATCGAACCGTTATAATTTCTAAGGAACTGTTCAACCCAGGTCAGCGAATCCAGATCCAGGTGGTTGGTCGGTTCATCAAGGAGCAGCAGCGAGGGGGCTTCAAGCAGCATCTTGGCGAGTTTTAAACGCATCTGCCAGCCACCGGAAAAGGCATTGACCGGTTTTTCCATATCTTCCCGGCGAAAACCAAGACCGAGCAGTATTTTTTCTATCTTCCCGGCAATGGCATAGATGTCACTGGCATCGAGCTGATGCTGTATCTCACCCTGCCGCAGCAGAACGGTCTGAAATGCCTCAGAGTGCGGATCCATCTTGTGCATCTGTTCATGGAGCTGCGCTGCTTCGGTCTGCAGGGCTAAAAGCGGGGCAAAGGCCGTTTCCGCTTCGGCATAGAGGGTACGTTCAGAAGACAACTCCGATGACTCCTGGGGGAGATAACCGATGGTGAAGTGCTTAGACCGGGTGACCACGCCATCGTCGGTAGCCGATATCCCGGCCATAATTTTCAAAAGAGTAGTTTTCCCGGCGCCGTTGACCCCAACCAGACCAACACGATTTCCTGGGTGGACCTGGATGGAAACATCGTTAAACAGATGTTTTTCTCCGTAGCGAATATCTAAATGATTAACCGACAACATATTCTATACTTCCCCGCGCCATTTCTTTGTTCGGCACTATTGTAAAGAGACCGGAAAAACCAAGCTCTCCCAGCCTTTTGATATTCTGTTTTTTCATTCCTACCACCGCCGAGACATCTCTTGGCGAAACATGAATGAGCAATTTCTGCGGTGGGTGCACGGTGGCAAGCCTGGCCCGTATCTTTTTAAACCAGAGTCTTGAGTGCACCAGCTCACCAAAGGCGGGATGGTATGGCCCGGCAATGACACTTTCAGCAAGCGAAACCGAAGGCTGCAGTCCCATCCGCACCACCTTGATTCCGGCTCCGGTCAATTTCTGAAAACATCTGGCAGTGAGGGCAACAGCTTGACCTAAAGAGAGAGGACGATACCTGTGCGCCCGGTACAATTTTTCCAGTCCGGAATCTTTAACCACAATGGCCGGATAGAGTCGAACGAAATCGGGCTTAAGGCCAATAACTTCATCAATTCCCCGCAAAAACGAGCCACTGGTCTCGCCGGGCAGGCCAGGCATCAACTGGAGCCCGACCTGCATCGCCGTTTCTTTAAGCAAGGCACAGGCCTGACGGATCTGCTCTCTGTTATGCCCGCGAAGAGAGGTCTGCAATACTCTATCATTAAACGACTGCGCACCCAGTTCGACAACCCCGACTTTATACTCGAGCAGCCGTTTACATACCGCCGGATCAATGCAGTCAGGCCGGGTCGACAATCGAATGGAATCGACTTTTTTATCGATAATATAGGGCTGGACGGCCGACAATAAGGCAACCTGCTCTCCGACCGGCAAACAGGTAAACGACCCGCCAAAAAACGCCACCTGAACCTGACTGCGCTTCCCTTTTCGTACCAGCCACTCGTCTATCGTCGTGGCCACCGCAATCCTCGCCGGGTTATTTCTGGCCCAGCCGGAAATTTTCTGCTGATTGCAGAAGAGGCAGTCATGCGGACAACCACGATGCGGAATAAAGATGGGGATAATCAGCATCGCATCCATTAAATATCGATATCTGCGAGGCTTGCCAGGGCAGCGTCCGCCGCCCGCTGCTCTGCTTCCTTTTTCGATCCCGCCTGACCTGTCCCAAGCACCTGTTCCCGGAAACAGACGGCAATGGTAAATAATTTCTGATGTGATGGTCCCTCTTCGGCGTCTACCCGATAGGTCGGAGCCTCATTGTATTTTTCCTGCAGGGCTTCCTGGAGACGACTTTTGGCATCGGCCAGCAGCAGCTCTTCTCGCTTCCCCTCAATTTCCGGCAGAAACAAATGCTCGACGACTTCACTGACAACCTGGTAGCCACCATCTTCAAAGACGGCTCCGATAACCGCCTCATAGGCACAGGAAAGAATCGACAATTTTGAGCGACCATGCGAAGCATCTTCACCCTTACCAAGAGCGAGGAAATTCCCCAAATCCAGGGTCCTGGCCATCTTCGCCAGATAGTGTTCATTGACCAGCGACGATCGCAGCCGGGTCAGCTCTCCTTCACGCATCTGCAGATACCGATGAAAGAGAATATGGCCGATAACCAGATCAAGGACGGCGTCTCCGATAAACTCCAGGTTCTCGTTATCTTGCCCTCCCTGCCCCTGTTCGAAGGCAAATGAAGAGTGAACAAGCGCCTTCTGCAACAGCCGCAGATCAGTAAACCGATAGCCAAGTGATTTTTCCAGAATACTCAACTGATCTTTGTTGATTCGCACCAGCGAGTCAATATCCATACCCATTCAATATTTTTCCTTGTTAAAAAATTCTGCTGTGGTATAAAGATGTCCTCTAAACAAAAGGCGGCGTAGCCAAGTGGCCAAGGCAGTGGTCTGCAAAACCATTATTCATCGGTTCGACTCCGATCGCCGCCTCCAGCAATTTCAAAGGGATTACAGATTGAACAATCTGTAATCCCTTTTTCTATTCCAGAGCCGTTTATTTCTGGCCGTTAGTACCGTACAGATTACTTTCTTGTTTATTTTGCTGGAAAATAATCTGTCTCAAGGTTCTTATCCCGGCTTATTTCCCGTTTACCGTGGGTAGATACTCGATATTCACCTGGAGGTCAAGCCGGAGGTCGTATGGCCGGACATACTCTTTGGCAGATCAACTACTTTTTGGTACCACTCTTTTCAACCGGGATAGACCAGATTTCCTCGGAATATTGTTTGATAGTCCGATCTGAAGAAAATTTGCCCATTCTGGCGACATTAAGAATAGCCATTCGTGCCCAGGCATCGGCATCGAGAAAGGCGTCGTTTACTTTGTTCTGGCAGGCGATATAGGCTTCAAAATCAAGAAGCAACAGATACGGATCATGCTTGTCCATCAAGCTGTCAATGAGGGGCTTAAACAGTTCTTTATCCCCATTACTAAACGAACCGTTCTCAATAGATTCAATAACATTCTTTATACTTTCGTTACGTTGACAGACCTGCCAGGGTGTGCAACTGACATTTTTTCTTTCAAACTCCGCTTCCTCGGCTGTCATGCCGAAAATGAAAATATTTTCTTCGCCCACCTCTTCGCGAATTTCAATATTAGCCCCGTCCAGAGTGCCGATGGTCAGTGCGCCGTTCAATGAAAACTTCATATTACCAGTACCCGATGCTTCCGTTCCGGCAGTGGAGATCTGCTCGGAAAGATCGGCAGCCGGCATAATAATTTCCGCCTGAGAAACATTGTAGTTGGGCAGAAAGACGACTTTCAGCCTATCTTTTACCCGTGGATCCTTATTGACCACATCGCCGATGGAAGTAATCAGCTTGATAATCAGCTTGGCCCGCCAATAAGAGGGTGCCGCCTTGCCGGCGAATATTGCAGTTCGGGGTGCACAACCTTCCGCTTCACCATGAATTATCCGGTGATAAAGATGGATAAGATGCAGAGCATTAAGCAGCTGCCGCTTATACTCATGAATTCTTTTTACCTGGATATCAAACATAGTGGCAGGATCAACCACAACCCTGCATTTCTTTTTGATATATTCCGCCAGGTGTTTTTTGTTGTTCAACTTGATCCGGCGCCAATCGCCGAGAAAATCAGGATCATCGACAAAAGGTTCAAGACCGCGCAACTGATCGAGATCGGTGATCCATCCAGCGCCAATCTTCGACGAAATCAGCAGGGCCAGCTCTGGATTGATATCAAGCAGCCACCGACGTGGGGTAATCCCGTTGGTCTTCGAATTGAATCTGCCGGGAAAAAAATCATTAAACCCGGGGAAAATTCGTTCTTTGAGTAACTGGGAATGCAGTTCCGCCACCCCATTGACACTATGGCTGCCGATTATTGCCAGATAGGCCATCCGGACCATCTTCACCGGTCCTTCTTCAATAATGGAAAATTCCTGCAGCTTTCTTTCGTTGCCCGGATATTTCTGGGCGACTTCGTCGAGGAAACGACGGTTAATTTCATAGATAATCTGCATATGGCGCGGCAACACCCGTTCCATCATATCAACAGTCCAACGCTCCAGGGCCTCCGGCATCAGGGTATGGTTGGTATAGGCAAAAGTATTGACGGTGATTTCCCAGGATTCTTCCCAGCCCAATCCTTCGATATCAAGAAGAAGACGCATCAACTCAGGGATGGCAATGGACGGATGGGTGTCGTTCAGCTGCACGGCGACCATTGAGGTAAATCGATCGAAACCGACATGTTTATTTTTAAAACGCCGCATGATGTCGCCGAAAGTCGCCGCAACAAAGAAGTACTGTTGCTTCAAACGCAGCTCCTGCCCGGCATAATTGTGATCGGGAGGATACAGTACTTTGGAGATCGTCTCAGAACTGACCTTCGATTCAACCGCACCGATATAATCACCTTTACTGAAATCGGTGAGATCCAGTTCTCTTGAGGCAAAGGCGGACCAAAGTCGCATATTAATGACATGGTCGTTTTTATACCCGGGGATCATGATATCACTGGCCTTGGCCATGACATCTTTGGTGTTGACCCATTTGCATCGAAATCTGCCGTTCTTGTCCTGATAGCTGGCAACATTGCCAAAAAATTGAATCTGAAAAACCGGCATCTGGCGTTCAAACTCCCAGGGGGTGCCGTTCAACAGCCAGTTATCCGGACCCTCAACCTGATAGCCATCTACCAGCTTCTGGAAAAAAAGACCGTACTCATAACGGATACCGTAGCCGTAAGCAGGAATTTTCAGAGTCGCGATAGAGTCCATGAAACATGCGGCCAACCGACCCAGGCCACCGTTGCCTAAAGCAGCGTCCTCTTCCTGGTTCCTGATTTCAGCCATATCGAAACCCAGCTCTTCGACTGCCTGTTTGGCATCAGCCAGGATGCCCAGATTGGTCATACTGTTACAAAGCGATCTGCCAATAAGAAACTCCAGGGAGAGATAATAGACCCGCTTTTTTTCTTTGGCATAGATGGATTTCTGGGTGGAAATCCATTTTTGCACCATCAGATCCCGCATTGTATAGGCAAGAGCACGGTAAACATCCTGGGCACCGGAACGCTCTGGGTCCCGGCCCTGGAAACTCATCAGATGGTGAATTATGTTTTCTTTAATGGCGTTCACGGTCGAGGGAAATGCGACGGTCGGCCAGGTGGCCCCGTCTTGATCTGTCTGACTCTCAACTCTGTCCATTACTTTCATATTTTATCCTCCGGCGGATATATACTGTACTTTCAGCAGGTAACTGAATAATAGAGACATGCTCATCAAAAGGAAGACGCCGTTGCGACTATCTATCTTGCGCACTGGACAAACTCCCGAAACGGATATATCTATTTTTTTACAACGGTTTAATAGACGACATGATGACTATGATAAGGTTCTTGGGGAAATTGGCTACAACTTCTGTGTATTTTGACACCTTTATTGGGATAATGTCCAGTTTTTACAATCGTTCGTGGCTACACATTGAACCAAATACTACCATGTGGTATATAGCACTCATATTAACAACCGCATGACGCTCACGGCAAGGGGAAATATCTTTATATTTCTGCTTATTACCAACACGTTAAACTAATACCGCCATGACACAAAATCAAAAAGTCACCGAAGAAGAAAGCACCCGGAAGCAAGGGAGCAAGCACCAGAAAGGCCAGCTGGTCACCTGGTTTATTATTTTTGTCGCGGGCTTTCTCGCCGGAGTGGCGTTTACCGTGTACAAAGGAAAAATCATCGGCTCAGAGCCATCAACTCCCGCGGTGGTCCAACCTCAAGCACAAAGTAATGGCAGCAGTCAGGCAATCAGCGATCTGGAAGCCGAGGTTGCCGCCCATCCCGACAATTTCGAGAACTGGATTCAATTAGGCCACCTGTATTATGATGCAGATCAACCGAAAAAAGCTATTGCAGCGTATACCAAATCCCTGGAAATGCACTCAGGCGATGCCAATCTGCTCACCGACCTTGGCGTTATGTACCGAAAAATAGAGCAACCGGAAAAAGCCATTGAGTTGTTTGACCAGGCTATAAAACAAGACCCCAACCACCTGCCGTCCAGATTTAACAAAGGCATAGTACTGATGTACGATCTCAATGACCCAAATGGCGCCATCACCGCCTGGAACGGACTTCTAGCCATTAATCCGGAGGCAAAAACTGCGAGCGGAGAACCCATCCGCGAGTTTGTCGAAAAGATTAAAGCCGGCCTGCCCAAAAACAAATAATCCCCCGAGTAACGGAAGAGGAAAAGAAAATCATGAAATTTGCAACTCTCGCCCTGCATGCGGGCCAGAAAGTGGATCAGGATACCCTGTCCAGGGCCGTTCCCATTTACCGAACTGCGGCATATATGTTCAAGAATACCGAACACGCCGCCAACCTCTTTGCTTTAAAAGAACTGGGCAATATCTATACCCGGATCGGCAACCCGACCCAGGACGTCCTGGAGCAGCGCATGGCGCAACTGGAAGGCGGCGCAGCAGCTCTCGCTCTTGCCTCGGGGACGTCGGCGATTTTTTACACCATAATAAATATCTGCAGCCAGGGCGACGAAGTTGTTGCCGCCAATAATCTGTATGGCGGAACATTTGTTCAATTTAATTCCATCCTGCCGAAACTCGGCATCAAGGTGCGAATGGTCGACCCGACAAACCCGGACAACTTCAAGGCGGCCATCAACGAACGAACCAGGGCTCTGTATTGTGAAACCCTGGGCAATCCGTCACTGAACATGATCGATCTGGAAGCCCTGGCGGGTATTGCCAGGGAACACAAAATACCGCTGATCGTCGATTCAACATTTACGCCGCCATGCATGTTGAGACCGATCGATTTTGGTGCCAATATTGTTATCCACTCCTTGACCAAGTGGATCGGCGGTCATGGCACCGCCATCGGCGGAATTGTCATCGACGCGGCCAATTTTAACTGGCAGGACCCGAAATTCACCCTCTTCAACGAGCCGGACGATTCCTATCATGGTCTGCGCTACGCCCATGACCTTGGCGATCTCAACCCTGTGGCCTTTGCCCTGCGCATGCGCCTCGTACCACTCAGAAATCTCGGGGCCAGTATTAGCCCGGATAACTGCTGGACATTTTTACAGGGAATTGAGACCCTTAGCCTGAGGATGGAGCGTCACTGTGAAAACGGGGCAAAAATCGCCGATTATTTATGCCGACACAAAGGGGTCGAATGGGTCTATTACCCGGGATTGAGCGACTCCCCAGGCCATGACCTGGCAGTGAAATATTTGCCGAACGGCTTTGGCGGAATGGTTGGTTTCAGCATCAAAGGCGGCATGAAGGCCGGAGCAAAATTCATCGACAGTCTTAAGCTCTTCTCCCACCTTGCCAATGTGGGTGACGCCAAGTCGCTGGCCATCCATCCGGCATCGACCACCCACTCGCAATTGTCTCCGGAGCAGCTTAAAGAGTGCCATATCGGGGAAGGGCTGATCCGGTTGTCTGTCGGCATTGAACATATCGACGACATTATAGCCGATCTTGACCAGGCGCTGAACTGTGCAGCAGTCTAGAAAATCCGGGACAGAACAAGTGCGAGATGAATGATACAGCAACCAGCCGGGACAATACCGTCGGGATAGTGGAAAAAAAGTACTATTCTTTCGCCGAACCGCCCGACAAACTCACCCTGGAAAGCGGCGCGCACCTAGGCCCGGTTACCATCGCCTATGAAACCTACGGCACACTGAACGAGCAAAAGGACAACTGCATCCTGCTCACCCACGCTTTTTCCGGTGACTCCCACGCCGCCGGATTCTACGCGAGTGACCGGGATGGGGACAAACCGGGCTGGTGGGACTTTCTGGTCGGCCCCGGTAAAGGAATCGATACCAACCGTTATTTTATCATCTGTCCCAACATTCTGGGCAGCTGTATGGGCTCAACCGGCCCCGCTTCACACAACCCGGAGACCGGCAAACCTTACGGCCTGGAATTTCCGATGATGACCATCGGCGACATGGTGGTCACCCAGAAGGCCCTGATCGATCACCTTGGCATCACGCGCCTGCTGGCGGTTATCGGTGGATCGGTCGGCGGCATGCAGGTGCTTGAGTGGTGTGTCCGCTTTCCGGAAATGGTCCGGGCTGCCGTGCCTATAGCTACTACCATGCGTCATTCTGCCTTGGCTATTGCTTTTAACGAGATTGCCCGCCAGTCCATCATGGCCGACCCAAACTGGGCTCAAGGCAATTATTACGGCGGGCCAAAACCGGATATGGGCCTCTCCGTTGCCCGAATGGTCGGGCATGTAACCTACCTCTCGGATGTAGCGCTGCGCCGTAAATTTGGCCGAAAACTTCAGGACAAGGAACATTTTTCCTTTGGTTTCGGCGGAGATTTTCAGGTGGAAAGCTATCTGCACCATCAGGGCCTCAAATTCGTCAGCCGCTTTGATGCCAACTCGGTACTGTACATCACCAAGGCTGCTGACTATTTTGATGTTGTCGACCAGATGAGTAAACCCACCCCGACTGCAGCTGCCGAACGCAACAAGATAAAGTACCTTGTTGTCTCATACAGCTCCGACTGGCTCTATCCTACGTATCAGGCAAAAGAGTTGGTACAGACCCTTAAACGCTGTGGGCAGAACGTCAGTTTTTGTGAAATAGAAGCGGATTGCGGCCACGATGCTTTTCTTATTCCAGACCAACGGTTCACCACGCTGATCAGGGGGTTTCTTGATGGTATCTCCTGACTCGGCAGACATTCGTTTTGACCTGCGCATAATCTCTTCGATAATCAATCCAGGGAGCCGGGTCCTCGATCTCGGCTGCGGCAACGGCGATCTGCTGGCCTGGCTTGCTGCCGGTAAGAATGTAATCGGCACTGGAATAGAACAGGACAAGGAAAAGGCAGCGCACTGTATCAGCCGAGGACTCAGTGTCCTGCAGGGAGATCTGAACGAGGAGGTAGAAGACTATCCCGATTGCAGTTTTGATTATGTCATCCTCAGCCAGACCCTGCAGCAGGTGTTCGAACCGGCACGTCTGTTACACTCCCTGGCCAGGATCGGACGAAAGGTGATCGTCAGTTTCCCAAATTTCAGTCATTATTCCATTCGGCTGCAACTTTTATGCAAAGGAGCCGCCCCCAAAAACGACCAGCTGCCCTATTCATGGTATGACTCGCCCAATATCCGGGTTATCACGCTGAAAGATTTCCGCAAATTCTCCCGCGATGTTGGTTATAATATACTGAAAGAAATTACCATCAGAACGAATCGAGCCAGTAGTGAAGGATCGATAATCCGTTATTTTCCGGATATCAGGGCTACTTACGGCATTTACATAATTGAAAAGATCAGAAAATGATTCTTTCCAAATCGCGTATAACTCAACAGAAAACACATTAGTCATGTTAAAAAAACACATTCCGGTAATTGATACTACCGCAATTTCCGCAGTCTGCGACCATATTGAGATAACTAATTGCAGTCAACACGACAAAGTGCCCAAAGTCGTCACTGAGTTGTTGTCGTCCTGGAGTACCAAGGAATGCTATGACCACATCAGTCCGGTCTCGATTCCCTCTCAGGAAGAAACCATCAGTATTGTCGAACAGGCCAAACGGATTCTCTTCCCTGGATTTTTCTCCCACACCAAACTGCATGCCTCCAACCTTGAGTATTATATCGGCAAGAAAACCACCGACCTTTACGACAGGGTCTCTGAGCAGATCACTATGGCCATCCGCCATGACTGCCGAAGAAACGACCGGCCCTGCACCAATTGTGAGGCGTACGGTCATAAAAAAGCTCTGAGCTTTATTCAATCGCTGCCGAAAGTGGCCGCAATGCTGGCCACCGACATCCGGGCAGCGCTGCGGGGCGATCCGGCAACAAAAAGTCCTGACGAGGTGATCTTCTGTTATCCCGGACTGTTAACTACCTTCATCTTTCGTCTGGCCCATGAATTATACCTGCTCGAGGTGCCTATCATTCCCCGGATTATGACCGAATACGCCCATAGTCAGACCGGCATTGATATCCACCCCGGCGCCTCTATCGGTTCGGAATTTTTTATCGATCACGGCACCGGTGTGGTGATAGGTGAGACTACCATAATAGGCAATAATGTCCGGCTTTATCAGGGCGTTACTCTTGGAGCCTTGTCTCTTCCCCATAACGCAGGCGAAAAAATGCGCAATAAAAAACGCCATCCGACCATAGAAGACAATGTTATCATTTACGCCAACACTACCGTTCTGGGCGGAGACACTGTTATTGGCGAGGGATCGATTATCGGCGGCAATATCTGGCTCACCGAAAGCGTGCCTCCCGGCACCAAGGTGTTGATGAAAAGGCCAGAACTTATCTACTCGAACTCTCATTAATGTTAATGGCGTTGTAAAAAATCTTCATCTGCGTCGTTGTGCGCCCGCAGGAAGTGCCCTTGAGGCGTAATATTTTTACTTGGCCCTTTCTGAGGTCAACTCTAACTTTTTACAAGTTTATCAATTCAATCTTTCCTTTATTCTGGAGGTTTTCGTTATGGCAAAAACTATACTTGAAAGTATCGGCAATACCCCTCTTCTGACCATGGCCAATTTTTCTGCCGGCACCGGGGCACTGATTCTCGGCAAACAGGAATCACGTAATCCCATGGGCAGTGTCAAATGCCGTATTGCCGTGGCGATGATCGAGGCGGGAGAGCGTGACGGCAGTATAACCAGGGATACGACCATAATCGAGCCCACCAGCGGCAATACCGGCATTGGCCTGGCCTTTGTCTGCGCCCACAAAAATCTCAAGCTTATCCTCACCATGCCGGAAAGCATGTCCATTGAACGAAGAAAACTTCTCACCCACCTGGGCGCAAAACTGGTTCTTACCCCCGCCGCGGAAGGAATGAAGGGGGCTATCGCCGCTGCCAAAAAGCTTGGGGCGGAAACAACCAACAGTTTTATACCGGACCAGTTCAGCAACCCGGCCAACCCCGCCATCCACCGGACCACCACTGCCGAAGAAATCTGGCGGGATACCGATGGCAAAATCGATATTTTTGTCGCAGGCGTCGGCACAGGTGGTACAATCACCGGAGTTTCGGAAGTGCTCAAAAAGAGAAACCCGGCCATGAAGACTATTGCCGTCGAACCACAGGACAGTCCGGTCCTGTCCGGCGGCAAACCGGGACCACATAAAATCCAGGGGATTGGTGCCGGTTTTATCCCCGCCATTTTAAACCGCGACATTATCGACGAGGTAATCACCGTCAGCAACGACGATGCTTTTGCCGTGGCGAGAAAGGTTGCGACCAGTGAGGGAATACTCTGCGGCATTTCCTGTGGTGCAGCGGCTCATGCAGCTTATTTAATTGCCGGGCGACCTGAGAATAAGGACAAGATAATCGTGGTTATTCTCCCCGACACCGGCGAGAGATATTTAAGCACTCCTTTGTTCCTGGAGTAGCATCAGGACGGTAATATAAAAATTCAAAACATTGCTGATATGTGAGGGAACACGTTATCGAAACTCGACACCTTAAAATATTTGTCACCGTCTACAAGGCACGAAGCTTCACCAAGGCAGCAGAAAAACTCTTCACCAGCCAGCCGACAGTGAGTGAACATATGCAGAACCTTGAAGCGCGGCTGAACTGCAAGCTATTCGATCGACTCGGCAGATCGATTCTGCCGACCGCAGAGGCAGAAATCCTCTATCCGCGAGCAATAGCTATCCTGGAGGACCTGCAGAGACTTGAAGAAGAGATTTCCGCTACCGGGAAAAATGTTGGCGGGGAGTTGATCCTTGGTGCCAGTACCATTCCCGGAGCCTATATCCTGCCGGGATTGGCAGCTTCTTTTAAAAAAGAATTTCCGGACATCTCTTTTGAAATACAGATCAACGATTCAGCAAAGATAGTCGAAGCAGTTGCCGGGAACGAATTGCTGCTAGGAGTAGTTGGGGCAAAGATTCCGTCGTCTAAAGTCCGTTACCAGTCGTTTGCGGAAGACGAACTGATCCTGGCTGCAGCGCAAGACAACCCCGTCCCTGCCGAAATTTCTTTACAAGAACTCTGCCAACTACCGTTTATAGTCCGGGAACGCGGCTCAGGAACCAGAAAAAGCACCGAAGTACTCCTGGCCCGTCAACAGCATACCCTGAGCCAGCTGAATATCTGTGCAACGCTGGGGTCGAGTGCGGCGGTAAAAGAAGCAATCAAAGCAAATCTGGGAGTTTCCGTAATCTCTCGGTACGCCATCCAGGACGAGCTGACAAGTGGCAAAATAAAACAAATCCATATCCCCGGTCTGACCATGAAAAGAAATTTCTATGTGGTCACCCCGACCAGAAGAACACTGCCCAACCATTACCAGGAACTGCTGCAGAGACTCTTAGTGCCTAACTCCTGAAAGCAGATCATCACTAAAAAGAGTCCCGGCTCATTGTTCACCTACCGGGGTTAGGCAAATAAGGGCCAGCTACGACTGACAGACGCGATAGACTTCCTCGATGGTCGTCACTCCCTGCAAAACCTTCATTGCTCCATCTTTCTGGAGCGTGATCATGCCGTTTATGATCGCCTGCTTTTTTATCTGGTTGGCATCTGACGTCTGCAGGATCAGGGCCTTCATATCCTGGGTCATCAGGAGCAGCTCAAAAATACCGCACCGGCCCTTATACCCGGTATGATAACATTTGGCACACCCTTTGCCCCGGTACGCCTTCCGACCAAGGCTTTCTTCTTCGGTAAGGCCAATCCGCTGAAACATCTCCGGAGTAGGACTATATTCTTCTTTACAATGGGGACAGATAATTCGAATCAACCGCTGGGCCAGAATCGCATTGACCGAGGACGCGATAAGAAACTGCTCGATCCCCATGTCCCTGAGCCGGGTAATGGCCCCAGCCGAGTCATTGGTGTGCAGGGTGGAAAAGACCAGATGCCCGGTCAAAGCCGATTGGATGGCAATTTCGGCAGTCTCCGTGTCGCGGATCTCACCTACCAGAATGACATCCGGATCCTGCCGGACAATGGAGCGGAGCCCGGAGGCAAAGGTCAGATCGATCTTTGGATTAATCTGTACCTGACCAATCCCGCTGATACGGTATTCGATCGGATCTTCAACGGTGATAATATTGATATCCGTATTGTTTATCGAGGAAAGTGCCGCGTAAAGGGTGGTGGTTTTTCCCGAGCCGGTGGGTCCGGTCACCAGAACAATGCCGTTTGGTGCCTTAATCTCTTTTTGAAAAGGAATAAACCGATCCTCCGGCATTCCCAGATCGGTAAGAGAGATCATCACCGTCGATTTACGCAGCAGACGCAATACCACCCGCTCGCCAAAGGCGGTGGGCAGCGTCGAAACACGGACGTCAATCTCCTTATTGGCAATCTTCAACTCGATCCGGCCATCCTGGGGCAGTCTCTTCTCGGCGATATTGAGCTTGGCCATTATCTTGACTCGCGAGATAAGCGCCGACTGCACATGTTTTGGCGGACTCAACATGTCATGGAGAATACCGTCCAGCCGCTGCCGGATCTTCAGGCTGTTCTGATAGGGTTCGATATGAATATCCGAGGCATTATCACGTACTGCCTGAGAAAACATCAGGTTGACCAGGCGAATCACCGGCGAATCGCTGGTATCGTCAAGCAGGTCGCCGATCTCTTCTATCTCTGAAAACAGGCGCTCCGGATCTTCTTCATCGTCAATATCCTGCATGACCTCATCAGCCGAGGTCTGTTTCATATCATAGGCAAAATTAATCGCATTCAGAATAAGATGGGCCGGGGCCAGGACAGTCTTATAGGTGCCATCTGCCAGAATTCGGCGCAGATCGTCAAGAGCCTGAAAAGATGTGGGGTTATTAATGGCAAAAAACGATTCCTGAGCAGTGACGATAGGCACCATTTTATGCTGTTTGAGAAAACTGATGGAAACCTGGTCGGTGAAATCGGTTTTAATATCAGACGGCAGAGATTTGCGAACCTCCATATCAAACATTATGCCAAGCACCTGCAGCACCGTCAGCTCGTCAAGTTCACCGTTTTTGACGAGAATTTCCCCGATGAGGTCATCACCCTCTTTTTGAACCTTGAGCGCCTGTTCAAGAGCTGTTGAGGCCAGGCCGAACTCATCAATTAATATCTCACCAAATTTCTTTATGCCCATTGCAGCCACAATCCCATCATTACTTCGTCCGCAAAATTCTATCAATATTTTCCTGGGCCAGTGTCTTCAGAAGCACTGGTTTTTTATCCGGCTCGCTCGAGCTACTCGCAACTGCATCGGAATTGCCCGAAGCCACAGCCTGGTACATTTCCAAAGCTTTTTTCGGCTGCCCCTCTTTTTCATAGACAACCCCCAGATTCATCAGGGCGAAGGGATTGACCGAATCAATAACCAGGGCTTCAGTAAAAAATTCTTTGGCAGCAACGATGTCCCCGTTCCGCAGCTTTTCATAACCCATCCGGGTCAGGGACATAGCATGTTCGAGATTTTCCTCTTTATGCAGTTCTTGTTGCACCGCGGGTAACACTTTACCCATTTCGTCTTCCTTTTTCAGACTAACAGCCGCCATTTCCGCTGGGTTGCGAACAATACGCGGGGTGATAAAGATAAACATATTAGTTTTTTTGCTGCTGGTAGAGTGTGTCCTAAACAGCCAGCCAAGACCGGGGATATCACCGAGAATCGGTACTTTATAATGAGTATCAGATGCATCATGGCCAATTATTCCACCTATCACAATGGTACTTTTATCATTTAAGATAACAGTTGTGGTGGCCGTACGCTTAAACGTGGTCGGAGTGGCCGTTGTATCTTTTGCCCGCACCACTTCCGTTTCAATTTCAAGACGTAACACATTGGACTGGTTTATGTGGGGAGTGATAGAGAGCTTTGTAGCGACATCCTTATATTCATACTGGGTATAATCCTGCAAACTGGCAGTAGTATTTTGACTGGTGATAAAAGGCACGTTTTCCCCGACAGAAATTTCAGCCTTTTTATTGTCCATTGTCAGGATCTGTGGGGTAGAAATAACATTAACATCGGAATCTGTTTTATAGGCTTTTATCACCGCACCCAGATTGGCAAAGGTCACATTACCTATCCTCACACCCTGTTTAAGTATTCCAAGAGTTAAGCCTGACCCCGCCGTAAGAGCCCCTGAGTCAAGTCCGTTAGTAAAACCAGCTGCCCCACTGAATCCAGAAAGCACCTGCCCTGTTTGGTTAGAAAATGTTCCATCAGCTGTCCATTCAACGCCAACCTCGAAACTTTTATCCGCATCCACTTCCATAATCAAGGCTTCCAGATAGACCATTCTTCTTGGGATATCCAGTTGTTTTATCACATCTTCCAACACCACATATTCGTCCTTAGTGGCTCTGATTATCAAGGAATTAGTTTCCTCATCCGCCATCACCCTGACGTCCTTGGAGATCGCCGCAGCTTTACCCTGGACCGCTCCAGTTCCACCTTTAGCCGCCGTTTCCGGCAGATCATTGAGTACTTTCGCCATATCCACAGCATTCGCATTCTGTAAATAATAGACCCGGATATTGCCTTCGGCTCGCTCCCCTTTTTTATCAAGGGTGGCGATCAGGCTTTTGACCCGGCTCATCTCGCTGCCATTGGCAAGGACAATCAGCGCATTAACCCGTTCATAAGGAACTACTTTTACGGCTTCACCAAAAGCTCGTGCCGCACCACCCTGTTGCGGGCCGGAACTTTTCTGATAGACAGTGGTGAGTATCTTGGCAATGGCCTCCGCCGAGGAGTTTTCCAGACGAATAAAGGCAACTTCCTCCTCGCGGGATTCAACATCGAGAACCTTGATAATAGCCAGCAATTTTTGAATATTGGACATTGTCTCGGTAATTATCAACATCCCCGACGGCGCATGGGAAATAAGGACCGAAGTCTGTGATACCAATGGTGCCAGCACTTTTTTCATCTCATCTGGAGAACTGTATTTCAAGCGAACCAGTTGGGTCACCACCTTATCCTGCGGATTTTTCGATGCCCCGGTATTGAGCATCTCCACATTTTGCGATCGGGCCCGGGCAGATGGCAGAATTTTTATAACGGAGCCTGAGTCGACAGTGGTAAAACCATGAACTTCAAGGACCGATTCGAACACCTTGTACGCTTCTTCTTCGGAAATTTTAGTAGGAGACAGAATGGTCACATTTCCCTGCACGGCTTTATCGACCACAAAATTCTTGCCTGTCAATTCGCTAATGTATTTGATAAACAACAGAATGTCGACATTGTCGAAATCAATGGTTATGAAGCGCTGACCGCTCTGTTCGGCCTCGGGGAGCGGTTGCGGCAGCTCTTTAGCGTTGAGGCTGCAGTCCGGCACCAGGCCCAGACAAATTACCGCGCACATTACTGCGCCAATCACCGTGTCAATGAACGAACGTTTAACCATGCTCATGGATAATTCACCTTCATTTTCATAATTGTCATTTCGCCGGCTCATTCTTTTCTTATAGTGCGAGACGGACGAATTGCTCTGGGTCGATTGATTACTCTTCTTGGAGTTCCCCTTGGCGATACCTGTTGGCGGTATCGTTGCCCTGTTCCTGATTCAGGTGACATCGCTGGAGGCAATCGAAAGGCTCCGGCACTATTCTGCTGAACAGGCGCCACATAGGTCGATCGTACCTTGGATGCTTCACTCATATCAAGCATTTCATCCTTACCGTTATAGGCAAGGATGACCTTCCCCCGGAGGATTTCTTTGATAATGGCCCCCTGGATGGCATCCCCCGCTTCATACAGTTGCTGTTTCTTCGTAGTTTTATCTAAAATGATGGCTCGATCGGTATCTTTGCCGCCATTGATAGTGCCCATAAGAACAATATTCAGACTTGTCGTCTGTAGTTCTTCAGTATTTTCCGTGACCGCAGTTGCAGCAGTATCATTGTTTCCCGGAGCTGGTCCAAAAAGGTTTCTTTGCAGAATAACAGTATAGTCGTGCTTCGGGGTTTCTCCAACCGTGCCAGCCTGATCCGATTGAACTGATACAGTTTCGGGTATCGCTGCTTCTTTGACAGGCGCGCTCAGGCCAAAATGTTCCAGGGCCTGATAGCCACCCTCAACAAGGCCGACACAGAGCAGGGTAATGAGCAGAAAGGGTAATATATCGGTGATGCGAGCGGCCATAGGATCACGTACTGAATCTGAATAACGGTCTTTGCACGGTGCCGCCCAATTTAAATGGCAGTACCGTCATCTTGTATCTCTGCAATAAACTCTGAACAGCCTGTTGCTCTTGTGGATTACTCCTTAAAAAACCTTCATCGGGTTCCATATGGCCACTAAGAGAAATATTGCTGTTCAAAAAAGGTGAAGCAATTCGCAGCTCCCCGGTAAAGTCAGCAAGAATCTCCCTGCCGAGAAATTCCCCTTCATTAAGCGTGACAACACCATTCTCCTGGGTCACACGCACTGCCAGTTTATCGAATTCAAGGGTCGAAAGGTTCAGTATCGGTTGCAAAAGCGAGATATTCCCCGTAGCAACCTGAACGAGCCCTTTGCCGTTACCATCACCTGGGGCACTGGTCGGCGCTTTGTAGTCGCCGGAAAACTCGACGATACCCGATATTTTCCGCTCACTGAGACCGATACTCTTTGCCAGATCCCCAATCTCAAGTCCCTCGATACGAAGATTGGCCAACTCAAACGAATGAGCCCGGCGATCAAAATCGAGGTCCGCCGCGAACAGACCGGAGTATACTTTTCCATTAAGAGAGAAGGTTCGCCAGAATCGCGGCGATGTGGCAGAAATCACCAGTTGATCGACAACCAGAGCTGTTTCCTGACCGTCTATAACCCTATTGAGAGCGATATTTTTATAGACCGCCGAAAATGGCAGGCGGTAGCCAATCTGTTCAATAGTGCAGGTAGAGTCCGGTAAAATATTTTCGACACGCCGTTCACAATATTGCTTAAACTGTTCTGCGGGAAAACGAACATACAGCAGCACTGCGGTAAGTATAACCGCATAAACCATATACACAAGAGATCGAAAGGAGAAGACGGAGTGAATCATCCCTAACCCTTTTTCTCAAAAGTTACGACCTGCAGGATGGCATCAAAAAAACCCTGCGCGTCGCCGCTTTCCTGAATGGAAAATCTTTTTATAAAAACGACCTCTTGTTCGGATTCTATTAAACGAAGGAAACCGACGAGATCGCTCAGGGTAATCTGCTGCAACTTCAACTCGACCATTGCTTCATTCAGCTCATCGCCGTCAATAGTCGAGGGTTTCATATACTTTATCTGCTTTTTGACCTTTGCCTCATTTGCCTGTTGATCAAGAAAGGTAAAAAGAGTAAAGCCAGCTCCTCGTTGATTAATTCTGGCCTGAATAGTTCCTTCCTTGCTTTTTAATGTCCGATACTCCTGCTGCAAATTTTTAATTTCAGCCAATTCCTGTTTTTTTCTGGAGATAGATTGCAGCAGATTATTCCGCGCGTCAATAACAGGCACAACAACCAGCTGTACCGCCAGAAAGCAAAAGACAAAACCAATTCCTCCGAAAAGGACCCACTTTTCTCGGCTATTGAGCTTGTCAATTCCTGATTTGGTCCGGATATCCTGCAGGAGATTTTTGTTAAACCATGAAGCCATAATTATTTCCGGGCGAGTTCCAGTTTAAGTTCAAAATTCACCTCATCCCCTTTAATAGACTGATTGGCCGAGCTGATGGTAACATCTTTGAAATATGGTGATTTCTCGAGGTCTTTCTGAACATTATCAACCGTATTAAAATCCCCGGTTACAGCTTTCAGCCGAATTGTGTCCATATCTGCTACCATCCGAATGACCTTCACCGGCTCCTGAGCCGGAATTCGGACCGATAGTTCGGTAAGCAGCTCGATGATAGTGTAACCGGCACCATTCGCACCACCCGGACTATACGTTGCTCTAATTTCATTATTCTTCACCTGCAACTGCTGCACTGGGTTTACTATCCTGGTTACTTCTGGAAGGGTTTCGGTAAACACTGCGGCTATCTGCCGACGCAAACTATCCTGCTCTGCGGTCAACTTTGAATACGTATATCCCATATATACCAGGCCACAGGCAATAAGTAGCGCTGCCGGCAGAGCGGTTTTCAGGATAAGGCCGCGGTATTCCAGAAAAGATTTCTTTTTTCTAAAATCACCGGTGCGAAAGTTAAATCCTCCACTCTTTTTACCATTTTTATAGACCTGTGCAAGTACTCTATCCATCAGCTCAGGTTTATAGCGGGATTGAATATCAGGTTCAATCTTAACAAGAGGCTGACTACTCTGTTGAAAATGAGCTATTTCAACGCCGCCCAACCTGGACGACAAAACCGGCGAAGCAGTTGCAACCCGTGACTCCGAACCGGTCAGAAAGATCTTATAATTAGGATCACCTGTGTCCAGCAATTGACAGGCAAGCACTGTGTGGCTGACATACTGGACGAAGGTGTCATCGGCTACCGGCAGTCCGTCCGCTTCCGGCTGAACCGCCAGAGATCGTATAAGAGCCACCTGTTTGTTCACAACAATAAACAAACTTGCCCAGCGGGCACCGCTATCAATCAGAACAAAGTTTTCCTCCGTGCCATCAGCAATCTGCAGCGCAGTGGAAAGACCAGTGATGCCGATGCTGTCAGGGTTGAGCCCGGCTGTAGTCAAGACGCCTAGCTGGCTCGCCAGATAGTTCCGGTTTATCATCGCCGCGACAATATTCGTCCCGGACGGTCCACTTTTGGCCACAATGAAATCGATGAGCAGACTGTTTATATCAACCGGTGACTGATCCGCCAGTTCAAAGGGCAGTGCCTGACCTATCTTACTACGATCCGAGAAAGGCAGGGTTACATTCCTAAAGGAAAAGAGCTCGGCACCAAAGGTGACCAGACATGGCCCGCCGGTAAATCCCGTCTGCTCTTTAATCTGGTCGACTGCATCGGCAAAAGACTGATCGATTACGTCTGCGGCAGCACAACCCGTAACCAGAGTGATCCTGGAGCTTCTGTCAACCACTACGGCGGCTAAAGCATCCTTGTGGATATCAAGGCACAATACAAGATCAGCCATACATTACTCCATTTTTCGGCCAAACAGTTTTATCTCGTTTTCTTTCGAGCGCTCAGCAACCACTTCCACCCTGCGGGCCAGGGAATCAAGTTTGCCGGTGGCGATAATCTGAAAATAACTGCTCGTCGTGGTCAATAATTTCTCTTCCAACACAATATCTCCCGGCCAGCCATCGACTTCTTTATACCAGTTCGGATTTTCAAGGCTCTCCTTATGCTCTGTGTTCGTTCTATACGCATCAAACTTTTCTAACAGCTCATCGCTGATAAGGCTATCAAAACTTTTAATGACAAGAAGCGGTGCAGTGTTAATATTCACTTTTCCATCATTACCGTACACTGTCAAATAATCAGCAAGCCCTTTATATTCCCCTGAGCCAAAGAGCAACTCCGGAGTAATCCCCTTGATTAGCAACAGCTCTTCAATATATTGTATCGGCCCGTTTCTAGAGCTATACGGCTCTGGAAGAGACTGATAATAACTGTTCTCGGCGCCAAGATCCGATTCCTTGTCATCTGCATCGAGCCAGTCAACTACGGCATCGAGTATACTTCGTGCTTCGGTTTCATCTTCTATCGGAAAAGCCCCGGACAACAGCAGATTCAAAAACAGCTGGCGCGCCTCACTCTCTGTGTTACTGTTACCGACGACCCCTTTGGTCACATCTTTTTTCTGGACCAGACTATTTATCTGCAATCGACCGGACAGGTCGACAACCTGCATCTGCAGGGAACCGGAGGGGAATAATTTTTCGAACTTTTCCTGGTTAAGAATCGACCAATTCTCCAGCAGCGAATCATAGTTGTTCTCTGCACCATCGTTTTGCAGGAGAGACAGAGCGATATTTACGCCAGAATCGGCAATTGCTCCCAGCTGCGTGTCCACCTTGTAATTATTGGCGACAACGAACTGTTGCCAGGTCGTTTTATGGAACTGGATAGTCACCGCGACGAGCAGACTTACGGTCATAATCGTTATCAGCAGCGCCATGCCCTGCTCATCCCGCCCAACAGCCTTGTTATTTTTTAAAGACTTCATCCCTTCTTTTTCCAGGGCTGCGGCAGGGCAACTGCGGTCTTAAAAACAGTGCTGTTTTCACTTTTTGCCGACTTTGCAAATCGGAGTTCAATAGCGACCACGGCAGGAAATTCCTGTTCCTCCGGCGGGGTTAGCTGGTTGGTCGGGACGACTTCATCGACCCGCCACTCTTCAGACTCACGACCATCCCCGTCGAGATAAGTAAAGCGCATTTCCAGCAGACCTTGACAGATGAGATGTTTTTGTCCTTCTTTAGCGTCCGCTTGAACTTCCAGTTTGACCCCGGGCAAAAGTACGACTTCGGTCCGGTAAAGATTGAGCAGCCCCGTTGCCATGTCGAGTTCCGACTGGTATTGGATCAGGGTATATCCGGAAAAGGCGTCGGCTTTACGCAAAACAAGATGCGCTGAACTGACAAAGGAGAGATTGTCACCGACAAAATCGGCGTATGCATGCTGTTCTCCGAGAAATATGCTTGCGGGACCGGTAACAATAGAACGCAAATCTTCATTCAGCCTTTCGACAACAACTCGGGCTTTATTGGCGATCTCCAGCTGGTATTCCGAACCATGGACAATATTGAATGTTGCCCGGTAAGCACCATATACGGAAGAGATTACTATGCCGAAAATAGAAATGGCAACGAGCAGCTCAATTAGGGTAAAGCCACTCTCAGGTGTTTTCGGCAAATTTTTCTGCACGTTATCCCTGCCAACGACCGTAATAGGTAAGGGTATAGCTGAACTTCGTCCCAGTCCACAACACCGTCAGTTCAACCTTTTTCAGCGGATTTTCCATTTTTGCCAGGTTTGACAGTGCATCGATGCCATCAAAAGCTGCATTTTCGGTCTCTATTTTCCAGGTATACCCCTGAAAATCCTCACCAAAATCTCCTTCATCGTTGCCCGGAGCAACACTCGCTCCTTCCAATTCAGCCATTTTTCCGGACGCCAGCATCGGCGCGACAATGTCAAAGTTCGCTTCTGTCGCATGGGAAAGACTTTTTGATTGCGAACCGAAAAGAGCAACCAGGGCAATAGCAATAATAGACACGGCAATCATCACTTCAAGCAGTGTAAAAGCCCGATTATTGCCTATGTAAGGCAAAAAACAACGATTCCTCAGTGTAACCATAGACAATCCACGATGGGGCGTTGTAACTCTCGGTAAGGTCTTATGTGTAATCCCGCCAAGGTGCTTTGCGGGATTTTTTTCAATACTCGCTTGTCGGGTGCTCAGTTCAGTACTCGCCTGACGGGTATAAGTTCCTTCACGAAATAATTTTGTTTTAAAGAGCGAAAGATATTGGCTAGCAAGCCACTAATCCCGCCCAAAAGCGTTGCGGGACTCAGTTCAGTACTCGCTTGACGGGTATAAGTTCCTTCACGAAATACTGTTCTTGCAAATAGCGCAAGAATAGTATTTCTACGTCACTAAAAAGGAACAAGATCATCAGCCACCAGAGCGGTATCTAAAAACGGATAGAAATACACATTCAGATGATTCCCGTGATCATCTTCGATGCGGATAATCGTATCAGTCAGATATCCCTGCTTGCTGATCCATACCAATTTATTATCCTCTGCGGCACCTTCGTCACCCGCCATCCAAACCCCGGTGATTTTCACGGATTCAGGAAGCAGCAGCTGTTCGGACGGCTGACTTTCAAGGTCTTTTGTATCTTTTTCAGCAGCATCCTTTTCAAACCAGATACGATTTTCAAGCCGGCTGAAATGCAGGAGATATGGCTGCTGCGAACGAGCTGCCAGCTCCCGCACTCCAGCGACCATGCCAATTATTTTTCTGGTCGTTGCCTTCAGAGGATCAGTGAAAAAAGTGTTGCGCATCGACGGGATACTCACCGACAGCATGATACCTATCAAAAAGACAACCACAATCATCTCTATCAAGGTAAAGCCCTGTTCCCTTTCTCCTCCGGCTCTGCTCCATGCCTTCCACTGCAATGGCCGTGACATAATCTACTGCTATTCGATTTCCCAATTATTTATATCTTTTCCGTCCCCTTCACCTCCAGCTTCGCCATCCTTGCCATAGGAACTGAGATCAAAATCGCCATTGAGCCCGGGACTGAGATAGATGAAATTATTCCCCCATGGATCAAGAGGAACTTTGCTTTTGTCCAGATAGCCACCCTCTCGCCATTTAGCCGGCAACTGTCCGAGAGTCGGAGGTTCTACCAGAGCCTGCAGCCCCTGCTCCGTTGACGGATACACACCGCTATCTAGTTTATACATTTTCAATGCGGTTTCTATTCCCTGGATTTGCAGAGCAGCTTTAGTCCGTTTTGCCTCCTCGGGATGGCCCATGATCTTCGGGCCGATATATCCAGCAAGAATACCGATTATGACCAGCACAACCAGAAGTTCAATAAGGGTAAAACCTGCTTCACAGGCCTTCTTCCGCCATTTTACATCTTGTTTATGTTCAATCTTCATCCGAGAATATCCTGTATTATACTATAATTTTTCCAGCGTTTTCGCCGAACCGACTGCCAAAATATACACAAACTCCTCAAAAAGATCCATCATTGAATCGACAAGCAGACAAGCGATACACTTCAGTATGTTAAATTCGCAAAAAGATCACAATTTTGATGGCAAATAACAGGATTCACATGCGAAGCGTAAGATTTTTTACGATGCCATCAATGTATCATCTGATTCATTTCAAAAATCGGCAGCAAAATAGAGAGCACGATAAAGCCGACAGCCATGCCCATAATGGCGATCATCAAAGGTTCAATCAGCGATGTCATCCCCATGATCGCCGTCTCGACCTCTCTCTCGTAGGCTTTGGCAACCTTGTCCAGCATAACTTCGAGATTGCCGCTCTGTTCCCCCACGGCAATCATCTGGACAAACATCGGTGGAAACCATTCTGAATCCGACAGCGAGTCGGTCATACTCTGTCCTTTTTGTATTTGATCCATCGCTTTATCGATAACCCTTGCAACATGCACATTATTGACCAGAGTGCGGACAATCTGCATCGAGGTCATCAACCCGACCCCACTTTCCAGCAAACTTCCCAGGGTAGAAGAAAATCTGGCCAGAATAACCTTCTGCATGACGGGTCCGATGATAAATACCTTCAACTTGAACAGATCCCAGAATGCGCGACCAGACGGTCGCACAATAAGGGCACGGAGAGCAAAGAATACCAGGGCCAGAAAAATAAAAAAGGCCCACCAGTACATCTTCAAAAAATCACTCATCCCAATGAGAAAAAGAGTCGGTAAAGGCAACACCTGGTCCATCTCGTTGAAGACCTGGGTAATATTGGGGACTATATAGGTAATGAGGATAAACAGGATCGCTGAGCCTATAACAGCCATGAAGATAGGATAGACAAGCGCCGCCCGCAATCTCCCTTTCAACACCTCCTGTTTTTCAGCAAAATCGGCAAGCCGTTCCAAAACTATGTCGAGTGCGCCAGATGCCTCACCTGCCCGCACCATATTGATAAAAATGGAGGAAAACATTTTGGGATGCTCGCTAAAGGCATTGGTCAACGTATTTCCCTCGTTGATCGAACCTTTGATCTGGGCAATAACTTTTTTCAGTATCGAGTTACGGGTTTGAGCGACCAGTGAGTCAAGACACTGCACCAGCGGTATCCCGGCCCCCAGCAAAGTTGCCAGCTGCCGAGTCATGATGCTGATTTCCTCCGACTTGACCCGCTCGAACATGCCGATGCCATGCCCTCCGGCCTTCCCCTTTTTACTTCTGCTCACCGCAATGGAAATAGGATATCTCCCCTGTGAGCGAAGTTTTGTCCGGGCCAGAGATTCACTGTCCGCATCGACAATGCCTTTAATATTTCTCCCCTTTGCATCAAGCGCGTGGTATTCGAATACTGGCATAGAGATTTATTGTTTGAAAGTTATGACAACGGATCTAACCCCGCCCAGAAGCGTTGCGGGACTCTTTTCAGTATCCCCTTGAGGGGTGCTCTTTACAGTGCCCCCTAGAGGGGTATAAGTTCCTTCACGAAATAATGTCCTTGCAGACAGCGCAAGAGCATTATTTCTAAGTCACTAAACAAGTATTTGTATACGTTAGAGTTGTTCGTGAGAAAAGCAACAGCAATCAAAGAAAAATGGTAATTAATTATAATCCACCGTATAGTATCAGGTCAATTGAGAAAAGAGAATTCGGGAATGCGCCGCCCCGGCGAGTCCCTAATTTATATGTCTGGTGCAGATTTTAATGATTGATACGAACCCATGTATACACGCTATTTCGGCCTGACTGAGAAGCCCTTTGCCATAGCGCCCAATCCGCGATATCTCTATATGAGCGAGTTACATCGGGAGGCCATGGCCCATTTGCTTTACGGAATCAGTAGTGCGGGTTGTATTATACTGCTGACGGGTGATGTGGGGACGGGAAAAACCACTGTATGTCGTTGCCTGGTCGACCAGTTGCCGGCAACGACCGACATTGCCATGATTTTGAATCCAAAACTGACCATCATGGATCTCTTCAAAACCATCTGCGAAGAATTGAAGATTCCCGTCCCGGATGCATCCCCCACGGTAAAAACCTATGTCGATCTGTTGAACACCTATCTGCTTGATGCCCACGCCAAGGGGAGAAACACCGCCCTCATTATCGATGAAGCGCAGAACCTCGATGTTGAAATACTGGAACAGCTACGTCTTCTTACCAACCTGGAAACCAATACCGACAAGCTGCTCCAGATAGTCCTGATCGGTCAACCTGAACTGCAACATATTCTCGCTGATCCCAAATTATCGCAGATAAACCAGCGCGTCACCACCAGATACCACTTGGGACCGCTCCAGCCCGCCGATATCGAAACCTATATTCAGCATCGCATTGCCATAGCCGGCGGCAACAGTAGAAACGCTCTTTTCTCCAAAAGAGCCATCCGATATGTGACAATAATTTCCAGAGGGATCCCGCGGGTGATAAACCTCCTCTGCGACCACTCCCTGCTCGGCGCATACGCCGATAATCAGGACCACGTCAATTTCGATATCATGCGCAAGGCAGCTCGCGAGCTGGCTAGTATAACCAACCCCAACAGCTCCTCAAAGAAAACAATGGTCGTAATGCTGGTCCTTGTATTACTCGCAGTCGGGATACCGGCCGGTCTCTATTTTGTTGACCACCGGGACAACATAGCCTTATTCAAACACAACGTTCTGCTGTTGAAGGAAATCGTCCAGCCCAAGACCGTACCAGCTTCTCCAGGTGGTACATTGGGCAAGGTCCAGGGACAAACTGCGACAAGCATACCCAACAGTCCAGCCGATAAGGATTGATCTTATGTCGTATATACTCGATGCATTAAAAAAATCGGACAAGGAACGGCAGCAGGGGACCTCTCCACACCTGTATTCTATTCATAGCTCTGCACTGCCCGGTAGAAAAACTTCACCGTTACACCTGCGCCTTGGCCTCTGGCTGCTTATGGGCGGGATCCTGCTGTTTATTGCCTGCCTTGGAATACTTTTGTTCCTGAACCGGCAAAGTGTTCCTCCCCATGCGACCGCTCTTGATTCAAACCGGACTGCCCCCCTGGAACAACCTGCCGGACAGACAGCCAATCAGGGTGCAAAACAGGCACCAGACCAGGCTGCCGGGAATAATGGTCGAACTATTCCTCAGGTGATTATCAAAGAAAATAATATCGTCCTGCGATCTGTCGCCGTCAGGGATAACGCCCAGCCGACACCAAGGGCAACGGTATCAGAGACTGCACCCCGATCTCTTCCGCTATTTCAGGATCTTTCCGCCGATATTCGGGCAGAAGTCCCTGAGCTGAAATTTGCCGGGCACACCTACTCGGAAGATCCGGCCCAGCGAATGATCATTGTCAATGGCCAGATACTGAGAGAAGGCGACACCATTGCACCTTCCACCCACCTATCGGAAATTACCTGGGAAGGGGTCATCATCGACTTCAAAGGTACTCGCTTTCTGATAAGGGCCAATTGACAGAATCAGCACAGTCCCTTGCCCACAATGGAAATCCGGATATGAAAAGCTCCCCCTATCAGCAATTAGTCCGGCGCATCACGGCATTAAGCCGGGTTACAGTGGCATTTTCGGGCGGTGTTGACAGCTCTCTGTTAGTGTATGCGGCGCATGAAGCATTAGGCAACAACATGGCAGCAATTACTGTGCACACGCCATATATTCCGGATTGGGAGGTTGACGAGGCACGACTCTTTACCGATAAATACCATATTGCCCATGAAGTAATCGAACTGGCAATCCCGGCCGAAATTACTCTCAACCCGCCGGACAGATGTTATCTTTGTAAAAAAGAGCTCTTTAAAGCAATACAACACCGGGCAGCAGAAATCGGCTTCAATACTATCATCGAGGGATCAAACAAGGACGACCTGAGCGATTACCGACCGGGCATGCGGGCGCTCAAGGAACTCGGCATCGCCAGTCCGATGCTGGAAGAAGGTATGAGTAAAGAAACCATCAGGGCGATCTCCCGCCAGGCGGGTCTTGCGACCTGGGATAAACCGGCTTATGCATGCCTGCTATCGCGTATCCCCTACCATACCGAAATTACTGCAGCGGAACTGGACCGGATTACCCAAGCGGAGATGGTCCTGCGCGATTTGCGTATCTCGGGCGCCAGGGTGCGAAGCCATGGCGATATCGCCCGTATTGAAGTGCCTGCCGCCCTCTTTCCCGCCTTTCTGCAAACGGAATTGCGAACAACATTAATCGAAAAGATAAAAAATTGCGGCTACCTATACATTACTCTCGATCTGGAAGGGTATACGACGGGGAGCCTCAACAAATTGCTGCCAGGAAACCATGAATAAATCTGCCATCCAACGCATTTTAGAGGCAATCGAAAAAGGAGAAATGAAAGCGGATGATGCTTTGATGAGCCTGCAGGATCTGCCGTTCACCGACATCGGGCATACTAAGATCGACAACCATCGATCGCTGCGCAACGGGTATCCCGAAGTGATCTATGGTGAATATAAAAGCGTCCAACAGATATTGGATATCTTCCAGGCCATGCTGAAAAAACAAAGTAACATTCTCGCAACCCGGATCAACGACGAGATGGCCGCCGGGATCACGGCAATCTGCCCCACGGTAAGACATAACACCATTGCCCGAACCCTCTTCTATGAGCATGAACCGCTGCCGGAAACCGAATCGAGTATAGTCATTGTCACCGCCGGCACAGCCGATCTGCCGGTAGCCGAAGAGGCGAAAGTCACCGCCCTGGCCCTGGGTAATAAGGTCAGTCTTATTTCTGATGTGGGCGTAGCCGGAATTCACCGGTTATTTGCCTGTATTGACACCATTCGCCAGGCAAGGGTGGTGGTTGTGATCGCCGGCATGGAAGGAGCACTGGCTTCAGTCATTGCCGGACTGGTCGAGATTCCGGTGATTGCCGTTCCCACCAGTGTCGGCTATGGCGCCAGCTTCGGCGGCCTGTCGGCGCTGCTGGCCATGCTTACCTCGTGCGCCAACGGGGTGACCGTTGTCAATATCGACAATGGTTTTGGGGCTGCATTCGCCGCCAGTCAGATCAATCATCTTTGATGGCTAAGTAAAAATTACCCAAAGGGCATAGAAATCTCCATCTGCGTCGTTGTTGCAATTTTTCTATCATTACGACGTACCCGAGTACGCCGTAATGATAGAAAAATCTTACGCCTCGCCTATGGCGCTTTTTACCTAGCCATCTTGAAATTGGATTTTTTACACATTTATCAATGTGAATATCAATAAAATATTACCAGGAGGAAGAGTCATGAAAAAATACGTCTGTGCTCTTTGTGGTTATATCTACGATCCTGCCAAGGGTGACCCGGATGCTGGCATTGTTCCGGGAACGCCTTTTGAAGAACTTCCCGATGACTGGACCTGTCCGGTATGCGGTACAACAAAGGATAATTTTTCGAGAAAAGATTGACTGCAGCCGATACGCTCAATTGCTTTTTAGCGGTTCAGATGGACGGCCGAATTCTTCCGCGGCAAAAAACTTCTCGGCAAGATGCAGCTTTCTGAGCAGTGACCGCTTCTTTGTCTGGTGATCCTGCATTCGATGAAGAATATCGGAGAGGGCTTTAGTCGCCTCCACGATATGCTCGCCCTTGTTCAGCATGATACATTCGGCCCGCTCGCCCATGGCAGCATCGGTCACCTCTGCACGGGTGGGAATCCCCTGTTTGGCCATTCCCTCCAACACCTGCGTGGCCCAGATGACCGGAACATGGGCCGCCTCGCAAATCCATAGGATCTCTTCCTGTACCTCGGCAAGCCGACCGAAACCACACTCAATTGCCAGATCACCGCGGGCGATCATAACCCCGCAAAGGGGTGTTTCCATTGCTTTCAGGATCATCGCCGGAAGATTATCGAAGCCTCTGGGGGTTTCGATTTTCAGAATAATGCCGGGCATGGTTTGCCCCATTTTTTTCATGTGCACGATGAGGTCATCCACGTCTTTTGGAGAATTGGCAAATGACAAGCCGACCATGTCGGCATGTTCCACTACAAATTTCAAGCTCTCCAGATCTTCATCGGAAATGGCGCGCAGGTGCAAATGGCTCTCCGGCAGATTGATACCTTTTTCACCCCGCAGTGCTTTCCCGCCAGTGCGGGTATGGGTGATCCGTACCTGCAACTGTTCCGGTTCTTTTTGCACAATAATGCCGCAGATACTACCATCGTCAAAACAAACAGATTCACCCACCTGTACATCGTCGAGGACTTGGGGGATAGAGCAGCCAATGGCGGCAGGATGGAATTTTCCAGCTTCATCAAAGTAGGCAGCGTGTCCGGGCACACCACTTTTTCGTAATATCAGCATATCATCGGCCTGCAGGGTAATAGTGCCGCTTTTTCCGGGAAACTCACCCACCAGCAGCGCCGTTTGCTTGTTCTTTTTCCCCATTTTATTGCGGAGTTGCAATTCGATGCCTGGGACGAAATAGATTGTTTTCGTGGAAGTTGCCATACAACCCTCGGCACTGACACGCACTATCGTCATTTCCCGTTTAGATCCTCTGGCATCTGTAATGGCAACACGGTCACTTTCCTCACAACAGAGCAGCCATTCCACCGGAACGGGCAGACAGACATCGGCTCCCGGAATTGTATCGGGTGGCGACTGTTCCGGATAAAACCAGATATGACTTGGCCGCAACACCACACCGAGATCGGTGCGTTTAGGCCGCACTTTCAGCACGGGGGCGCCAACGGGGAGGGGGCCTGTGCGGAGTTTCGGACCGCATAAATCCATGAGGATGCGGCATTTCCCGGCGATTTCCTCTTCAGCACGGCGAATATTGGCCACCATGTGCAACCAGACCTCAGGATCGTCATGGGCGCAGTTGATGCGGGCACAGTTCATGCCGCTCTGCAAGAGGTTTTTTACCAGATCATAATTATCGGCGGCCTCACTCGGCATAGTGACCATTATCCGGACCCGGCGGCCCGGTGTCGGCTCACCGAGAAGAGTAAAAACATTATCTTCCAGCATCTGGCGGCCCTCTTGAAAACAGAAGATGGGTTTTTCCTCGGGCTTCCATTCTTTGCCTGCCAGATTGTGCAGGTGGGCTAATACGGTATCAATTGTGGCATGCACTTTTCGCTCTGCACGGCCCATGGAAGACAAACCCAGATCGGAAAGCTTTACCTGGAGATCCCTCACGTCATAGAGTCGAAAAGCTAAATACTGCAAGAGATTACCGGCACTTTTCTGATAGTTGGGATGTATTTTGTTCAGGTTTTTATAGAATGCTTCTTTCTCCACTATATCTTTTCGAATAGCGAGTAAACGATTGATAATATGATTGAGGTCCGGCGTTGGGCAGGGGAGAAGTTCTTTAATATAAGGATGTTGTCTTGTCATTTCTTTTTGCGCTCCTCTCCGCAACAGCTCTTTAGAAGCTTTTTATAGCCGTAAAATCTGGGTTAAAGGAAATATTTAATCGTAACATTTGAGCCTTTTGCAAAATGACCAGCGGTGAAACTGATCACCGCGGCAATAAATTGATCTTTGACAATCTAACTAATGAGTCGCAGAAGTTGATCTGAAAACAGGGTGATAACTCCAAACATCAGGTGCAAAGATACCTTTGC
>JBBRDD010000009.1:0-49223 GCA_038204235.1 Desulfobulbales bacterium | reverse complement strand
CAAGGGTCTGCCAGGTAAGCAGGCAGACCAGCCATGCCAAAAAGGTCGGCACGGGCAGCACTGGCGGTAGTACAACGCTCATAAGGTAAAAGACGAGCGTACCCAATATGATCAATCCGGTATATTTTCTCATTACGACAACAAAAAGTGGGAAGGTTGAAGTGGAAAGCCTGATATCGAAATGGCTTTCAAGATAACGTCTTTTTAAACCTGCTTATAGCAAGGGTCAGAAAAGCGACAGACAGGATGGTTTGGGCAACAATTGCCGGCCAGAGGGCTGAAATTCCGACATCTTTCATGACAATACCCCGCAGGATATCAAGATACCACCGCATCGGATTGATGACGGTGGCGTACCGGATCGGGTCGGGCATATTGCTTATCGGGAACATAAAGCCACTGAGCATAACCGAGGGCATCAGGATTAAAAAACTGGTAAGCAGCGCCTGCTGCTGGGTCGCGGCACTGCCGCTGATGATAAGGGCAATTCCCATGTTGCCGGCAAGGTAGATCCCGGTCAGGCCATAGAGCAGCAGCAGGCTGCCCCGTACATGGACGCCAAATATGAAGAAAGCGACAATAAGCATTATTGACATGGTGATATAGCCAGTGATCATGTATGGAATGGTTTTACCGAGGATAAATTCGATGCCGCGGATAGGGGTGACCATTACCTGCTCGATCGTGCCGATTTCTTTTTCCCGGACGATGCCGATACTGGTCAGCAGCAGGCTGAAGATATAGAGCATGGTGGCGATCAGCGAAGGCACGTAATAATACTTGCTCTCCTGGTTGGTATTGTACCAGGCGCGGCTTTCGGTCGAGATCTGTACCGGTGAGATGGTGGTGCCTTTTCTGCCCAGTCGTTCTTTTAATCGCTTGTCATTATAGTCACTGACAATAAATCCGGCATAGCCGAGGACGATGGAGGTGCTGTTACTGTCGGTGCCGTCGGTGATGAGCTGCACTCCTGCCGTCTGCTCAGTGAGGATATCTTTGCTGAAGCCGGCCGGGATCTGCAGTACCGCCCGGACATCACTGCGGTCGAGCAGGGCGGTGATCTCCTTTTGAGACACCAGATTGTTGGTAATACGGAAATAATTGCCGGCGGTAAAGGCGCTGATCAGCTCTCTTGAGGCCGGGGTTTTATCCATGTCCAACACTGCCAGGCGGATGTCGGTCACATCGGTGGTGAGTGCAAAGGCCATGATGGTCAGCTGGATAACCGGCATACCGAAAATAACCACCCGCATCCGTGGATCGCGAAGCATCTGTAAAAATTCCTTGATGAGCATGCGGTAAAGGCGTTGCAGCATCTTTTACTCCAGTTTGAAGGAAAAATTACGATTGGCAACAACTATCATGAGCAGCGCATAGAGTACTAAAAATAAGGCATCGAGCCAGAGTATTTCCAGGCCGATGCCTTTTAAGTAGATACCGCGCAGGATAGCAATGAAATACCGGGCAGGGACAATATAGGTGAGGAACTGCAGGGGGACCGGCATGTTTTCGATGGCGAAGACGAAACCGCTCAGGATGAGTGTCGGGAGAAAGCCGGCAATAATCGCCAGCTGATTGGCCAGAACCTGGGATTTAAGTTTAATACTCAGCGTCATTCCGAAAAAGAGGGCACCGGTCAGGAAAAAGGCGGAAAGGACAAAGAGCAGCGCGGCGTTGCCGACTATCGGCACATTGAAGATCCATTTGCCTATCAGCACGGCCATGGCCACATCCGCCATGCCGATACAGAAATAAGGGATGACTTTGCCAAAGATAAGCTCGGGGCCGCGAAGCGGGGTACTGATCAGCTGTTCCATGGTCCCTGTCTCCCACTCTTTTGCGATAGTGGTACTGGTCAGCAGCGCCGCGACGACGATCATGACCAGGGCAATGATCCCGGGGATGAGCACGTTCTGGCTGCGCAGGTCGGGGTTGTACCAGGATCGCTGGATTAATTCCATTGGCTGCTTCAGCTTCCCCCGGCCTTTGTTCTGCATCTGTTCTGAAGCGACTTCCAGGGCATAGATGGTCCCGATGTTTGCCGCATACCCCATGGCCAGTCTGGAGGTGTTGGCATCGCTGCCGTCACCGATAATCTGGATTTTTACCGGCTTGGCCGCCTGCACCTTTCCGGCAAAATCTCCGGGGATGACCAGGGCGATCATGGCGCTGCCCTGGTCGAGTTCTTTTTGCAGGCCACGATAATCGTCATGAAAACCTTTGATGGCAAAATAAGGCGAACTCCGAAAGAGACTGAGCAGCTCACGGCTCTCGGGAGTACGCGACTGATCCCAGACCACTGTCGGCACCAGCCGCAGATCCAGGGTGAGGGCGTAACCGTAGAGCAGGATGAGGATCAGCGGAATGGCCAGGGCTAAAGTCAGGCTCCGCCAGTCGCGCACCAGGTGCAGGGATTCTTTGCGGGCCACAGCGGTGAGACGTCTGAAGTTCATTGTTTATCAACCTCACTGTCTTTCTCGCTGTCTTTTTTTCGGTCCACCTCTTCAATGAGCGAGATAAAGACATCCTCCATGCTCGGCAGGATGGTTTCCATGGCAAAGGTGTCTTCGTCCAGACCCCGGTTGGCAAGCAGTTGCCTGATTGCAGCTGTGGCAGTCTTATCATTAGGGGCAACAATATGCAGGCCGGAACCGAAAAGCGCCGCATCGCGAACCTCCGGCAAAGCCTTCAGTGGAGCAATCAGGCTCTGGGGATCGACACAGCGCAAATCAATAATCTTATCCTGCATGAACATGGTCTTCAGTTCCATCGGTGACCCGGATGCGATCATTTTTCCATCGTAGATAAGGGCGATGCGGTCGCAGTATTCGGCTTCCTCCATGTAATGGGTAGTGACGAAGACGGTAATGCCCTGGTCGGCCATTGAGTAAATGAGGTCCCAGAATTGGCGACGGCTGAGAGGGTCGACGCCGCTGGTCGGTTCGTCAAGAAAGATGATCGGCGGTTCATGCAGTATGGCGCAGGCGAGGGCGAGACGCTGTTTCCAGCCGCCGCTGAGAATGGCGGTAAGGCTGGTTCGATGGTCGTGCAGGCCGGCCATCTCCACCGCCCAGTTAAGACGCTGTTCCAGTCGCTTGCCGCTCAGGCCGTAGATGCCGCCGTAAAAACCGATGTTTTCCGTGACGGTGAGGTCTTCATAGAGAGAAAACTTCTGACTCATATAGCCGATATGCAATTTTATCTGCTCGGTTTGGCTGATGATATCAAAGCCGGCCACCGTCCCGGTGCCGGAACTGGGGCTGAGCAGCCCGCAGAGCATGCGGATGGTGGTGCTTTTGCCGGCGCCGTTCGGCCCGAGAAAACCAAAGATCTCCCCCTTTTTTACCTGAAAAGCGACATCGTCAACGGCGGTGAAGGTGCCGAATCGCCGGGTCAGGTGCTCCACCTGCACGGCCACGGTGTCGATGTCTGCCGCCGATTTCATTACTATCTGGGCACTCTTTTCAGCCTCTGGAGTCCGCTGGTCGCTCTTGCCGAGCAGGCTGACAAAAACATCTTCAAGGGAGGGCTGGGTTTCGCGAACCTGGGCAAAGTCGATTTTTTCCCGCTCAAGCAGATCGACGACCTGGTCGTGAGTATCTTTACTGTCCTCGCAGACCAGGTGGACCGTGTCGCCAAAGAGATTGACGCTTTTGGTAAAAGGTTTCTCGCGGAGCAGACCGACTATTTTTCTCGCCTGCCGGGATCTGATCGCCAGTATCCGGCCATCCATCAGTTGTTTTATTTCACCTGGAGTACCGACGGCCATGAGCTTACCCTGGTCGATCAGGCCGACCCGGTCGCAGCGTTCCGCTTCATCAAGGTAGGCGGTGGTGATCATCACCGCCACCTTCTGCTCGCGCAACTGATTGAGGATTCGCCAGAAATCCCGGCGACTCACCGGGTCAACGCCATTGGTTGGTTCGTCAAGCAGGAGGACCTCCGGGGTGTGGATAAGGGCGCAAACGAGCTGGAGTTTTTGTTTCATGCCGCCGGAGAGATTACCTGCCCGGCGCCGGATAAAGGGGCGCATATGGCTGAAATCGAGCAGCTCTGCAATGCGCTCCTTCCTCCCCTTGCGGCTCATACCGTAGAGATCGGCATAAAAATCGATATTTTCACCGACGGTGAGATCCTGATACAAGCCGAATCGCTGGCTCATATAGGCCAGATGGTCTTTAACTTCTGCCGCCTCTTTCCTGGTATCAAAACCGGCGATCCGGGCTGTTCCCGAATCACCGTCCATAATGGTGGCGAGCATACGGAGGCTGGTCGATTTGCCCGCCCCGTCCGGGCCGACCAGGCCGAAGATCTCCCCGGGAAAGACCGTGAGACGCAACTGATCGACAGCAGTGAGCGCACCAAATTTTTTGGTAAGTCCTTCCGCCACAATGGCAGGGGATGCGTTGTCTGTTGCCTTCTGTTGACGTGTGGCCGTATCGTCGGCGGGAATGGTCATTCTACCGGCTGCCGAAGTCTATATGCCCGTCGGCGGGCATACCGGGTTTGAGTTCATGTTCGGGATTTTCGAGTAGAACCTTGATCCGGTACATAAGTTTGACCCGTTCTTCAAAAGTCTGCACCGTCTTGGGGGTAAATTCGGCCTGACTGCTGATGTAACTCACCCGCCCTGAATAGCTCTTGTCCGGGAAGGCATCGGTTGTCACCTCGACCTGCTGGCCCAGCTTTATTCGGCCAAGATCGCTTTCATGGATATAGGCGCGCAGCCACGGTTTATCCATCTGCCCGAGGGTGAGCACCGGAGAGGCGGTATTGAGATATTCCCCCGCCTCGGCCGAAGTGCTGAGTACCACACCATTCATGGGGGCAACTAACTCGGTATAGACCAGCTGCTGTTTGGCCTGGCTGACGGTTTCCAGGGCGACCGTGGCTTTGGCTCGTGCCTGCTCGATAGTCTCCTGTCGCGGGCCGGCCTTGATAAGAGCATATTCTGCCTCCGCCTGCTGCAGAGCGGCCTCTGCCTTATGCAGCTGTTCGATGCGTGGCCCGATCTTGAGCAGTTCAAGGCGCATGTTTGCCGCTTTCGTTTGCGCGGCGGCCTCCTTGACCCGGTTCTCGGCGGTCTCAAAGCCAATCTGGTAGGTTTCAAGGGTATTTTTGCTGACACCTTTTTCTTTATAGAGACTGATATACCGGTTTTGATCAATTCTGGCCTGTTTCAACTGGACGATAGCTGATTGTTCGGCTGCCTTCGCGCTGTCGAGATCTGCCTTTGCACTCTCAATGTCCTGGCTGCGGCTGCCGTTCTGCAATTCCGTCAGACTCTGCCGGGCCTGCATGACTGCGGCTTCGGACCGGGCAATATCCTCCTGGCGGCTGCCTGCTTCAAGTTCCGCCAGGACAGATCTGGAGTAAGCCAGATTGGCTTCAGCCTGCGCCAAAGCGATGATCTGATCACTTTTCTCGAGCCTGGCCAATGGCTGACGGTCTTTCACCGTATCGCCTTCTTCCACCAGCCGTTCTTGCATGCGACCTGGAATCCTGAAGCTCATCTGGGTCTCGGTAACCTCGATATTGCCGGAAAACTGCAATGTCGAACTATCTTTTCGGTGGCTGAAGACATTGAATACCCAAAAACCGGCAATGACGAGTGCAATAACGGGGAGAATAATGCGCAACCTTTTTTTCATAATTCTGCCTTCGATGGTGAAAGAGATTCCTCTTTGATCCTGGCAATTCCTCCGAGAGAAAAGAGCCAGACGGCGTCCGCCAGTTGGTCGAGATTATCTTCTGCTGTAGAAGAGTCGGCGAAGACGTTGCGGATGACCGTTGTTCCCAGGGCGTAATAGATACACTGGCCGATAATACTCACAGCACAGGATTTAAGTCTCTCTGCTCCGGGGTTGATCTGCATAATGTCGACAATGATGGTGAGCAGCAGGTCTTTGTGAGGTTTGACGTACCTCTCAAGAATTGGCGCAAAAGCATCACTCGGGTCGAGCAGTTCCCGTGCTATCAGCCGCCCCTGACCTGATATGCCACCCCATCCTTCGCGGCTCTGCAATCGATAGAACATAGCCCTGATAAATGCCTTGAGTTGCTGCTCGGGGGCGGCGTCCGCATCTCCTTCGAGAGTTGCCGGAAAACGGCTGAAACCTGTGCAGAAGACATCTTCAAGAACGGCTTCATACAGTCCTGTTTTTCCCTGAAAATGATAATTGATCGCGGCGACGTTGACCTTCGCCGACTGGGCGATCATGCGGATGGTGGCATCCTTGAAGCCCTTTTCGCCAAAGATCAAACTGGCCGATCTGAGAATCCGTTCCTTGGTTGGGGGTACTTGATCAGACATGAGATCTCCCGAAAAAAAACGTATGATTTAAACAAGTATGTAAAACAGTCGTTTGAATAATTCAAGGAGAAATGGCGTCCGTTTCTCCCTCTTTATCTTCGGGCTTTCCCTCTGATATGAATAATTTCGATCTTGAAGACTTTTACGGCGTTTTCTTTTTGTTCAATATAGTGTTTGCCTTCTTCGAGAAATGCCGGGCTGTATTTCTCTACGATCAACCGCAAAGCAGTATACCGCTCCTCGTCTTTAACTTCTGATGCGATGCCAAACGCCACGGTACTTTCATATTCGGTGGCAAATTGATCCGGCAAAATTTTGGTTTTGCCGACAACGCAAAAAGACACCTTTGGATTGTCTGTGATGTTGTCGAGTTTTTGTCCACTGAGAGCGCAATGGAAATAGATACAGTTGTTTTTATACACATAGTTTAACGGCACACCATACGGCTGGTTGTCATTGCCGACTGTGGACAATACCCCGTATTCGGCGGAGTCGAGCAACGCAATTGCTTCCAGGGCGCTGATTTCCCGGTCTTTCCTTCTCGTACTTTTCATAATATTCCTCATGCCAGGTAAATGTTCTGGAGAAAACTCGATGCCTCTGCAATAGTCGCTCTATTTTACAATTTGATTACCACTAAAGTTCCGCTCAGATGGTTGAGAGGGATATGAGGTGACCTTTACACGGGTGTTCCTCAGCCTGGATGGCTCCGGTCAAGCCCCCAGGGATGGGTTCATGGCGTTTCGTGAAAAGGTCACCTCATATCCCCATACAGCTGAGGTTTAGTCGTAATCATATTTTACAATGAAGGTGGATGTGAGATTGTTTGGCCCCGACTGATTTACTCTTTTGGCCAGAATGGAGAAACTATATTCTTTTCCATCTTTTTCTGCCATATCCGGAAATTTCCCCTGTGATTGGAAACCAAAAAAAATTAAAACTCTTGTCATTGCCATCTGCCGAGGAGTAAAAATATGCAGATATTATTTTCGAAGAACTCAAAAGGAGGAGTTATGCAGACAAAAGACATGCCCAGTTGTGCTCTATGTCCTTACGATTGGTCCGAGAGATATTGTCGTGGTCGCGGCGGCAAGGGGCCGGAAAATTGCCCTTCTTTGCGCAGGGATCTGGCGAAAGAGGCTCAGGCTCTGGTCAGTGAACCGGCGCTTCTTGAATTTTCGCGAAACTGTTCGATCCAGGAATCTAAGGCTTACGGCGACCGTGAGCTGGGCTACGAACATGTTCATCCGATCAAAACCCGCATTCAGGAAATAATCGAATTTGCCGGGCGAATGGATTATAAACGCTTAGCGCTGATCTTTTGCGTCGGTCTGCGACGGGAGGCCGCTATTGTTCACGAGATGTTTGAAAATCATGGTTTTGATACCGTCTCCGTGGTTTGCAAGGTAGGGCGGATGCCTAAAAGCGGGCTGGGGCTTACTCCGGAAGATTATGTCGATCCGGGGGCGGAGGTTGAGACCATGTGCAACCCGGTGATGCAGGCTCTGGTAGCCAATGACAGCGGGGCGGAACTGAATGTCCTGCTAGGCCTTTGCGTCGGCCATGACTCGCTGTTTATTCGCCATGCCCTGGCGCCGGTTACTGTCCTGGCCGTGAAAGACCGGCTCCTCGGTCATAATCCGCTGGCGGCAATCTATACCAGCGACAGCTATTATCGCAGCTTGAAAAATCCCAAATAAGGCGGATCAGCTTCCTCGCTTCTTACGCCATACAGGTCTTCCGGCCTCTTTGTTATTGCCCATCAAGGCCGGAACAGAGCTAATTGTTATTGTTTGGTTGATGCGTCCAAATGACGGATTCGTGGCAGGTAAATCATGGCTCCCGCGCCAATCAAAGCTGCGGGTCGATATGTCCTGGCCCGCCGCAGTCAGGGGTGTAACAGCTGACATCTTTGAAGGCACAGCGTTGGTTGCAGCTCGGACATATTTCTGGCGGGGTGGCGACTTGAATGGTCGTCCCGCATTCCAGACATTTCCAGAAAGGATCCAGGTTCTTTGCTTGAGTAGTCTGTATTTTTTCGGTCATAATTCACCCATTGTTTATTTTCATTGCCTGGGTTGTTCCAGTTGGTTCAGGTTTCAAGTTCTCTAAATATTAAGACCAAGGCCTGGCGGTGACAAGGATTGAAATAAAATGGTTAACCACTGCAGTAATCCGTAAAAAGTGCGACAATAATATTGTCACCGTTTAATGTCTCTGGTTAAGTAGTCTCAATTAAGAGGCATTAGACAGTACCATAACGGAAATGGCGACGTAATCGGCCATGAAATATCAATGACATGGAGAGCCCCAAATGGCCTCTTTTGATTTCGAACAGGAAAAACAAACTTTCAGAGATTTTTATGAAAAAAACTGGAAGCATCTCTTTGCCGCCAAGAACGTCTATATCCGCCTTATCACCTCATTAATCAAACGCTTAGGTATCGATGAGGTGACGAAGATAGAAGGCCGAATCAAGGATAAAGAGGAGTGCCTCAAAAAGTTTACCCGCAAATACCAGAACCGGCTCGAAGTTGATGAACAACCATATGAAATCAGATTTTTTATCTCAGACCTGATCGGCATCCGAATCGTATGCCTCTATGAAGATCAGATCGCCCTGTTGGCGGAAATGTTGCAGCAACACTTCAGAATTCTCGACATTACCGACAAGATATCTTCCGTAGAGAGGACTGAAGAGTTGTTCGGTTATAAAGGTCTGCATATGGATCTGGCCTTGAATGATGAAATGGCGTCTTTGCCGAAGTACCTTCCTTATGCGGATAATTTCTTTGAGGTGCAGATCCGCTCCCTGATTCAGGATGCCTGGAGTGTGCTGGATCACAAGATAAAGTATAAGAAATCGATACCTATTGATCTGAAGCGCAGAATCAATATTCTCTCCGCGCTCTTTGAACTTGCTGACCGGGAATTTAAGGAAATCCGCAACGCCACAAGAGAACTGATGCAACAGGAAACGGTGGCGCCGATTGTAGAGCAGCCCGATGATACCTCTGAAGCTGTAATTCATGGAGGCGCATCGACCAATAGCAAGAAATTAAATGCCTTTAATTTCTTGCGGATAGCAGGTCATTTTTTCAGGGATTTTGAATTCGATGACACCAAAGTCGATAACTTTGTCAACGATATCCTGAAACTGCACAGTGGGTTTGAAAAATCGGATTTTCATCAATGTTTGAATGATAATCTCAACATCGTCAAAGAGTATCACGAACATTTTCTTACGGAGAACCCCGACAAAGTCTTCAGCCCGTTCACCTTAATGAGGCACTGTCTCTACCTCTACGACCGGGAGGTCTTCGAACGGATTTTGTTTAAGAAAACCAGAGGAAGATTTGTCGACTGGCTCAAGGAAGCGCAGAGAAATTCTCTTTAATATTGCTCGCAGTCCGCTGAAAAATAACTGAAATTAAAAAAATATGAGATCTGAATGTAGGGGAAAATATGCAATGGATGGGGTGAAATTCTATTTAAATTCGATAGTAAGCAGACTCTTTGTCGCCATGCTCCTTAGTCTGCTTGTTTCCGGCTGTGCCGCTATGAGTAAAAAGGAATGCCTCAACGCCCAATGGCAGAGCGTAGGTTATGAGGATGGTGCTAAAGGGAATGAGGCCTCGCGGATCGGTGAATATCGTAAATCCTGTGCCGAATTTAATGTCTCGCCTAACGTTGGCGCATATATGCAAGGCCGCCTCCAAGGTCTGGCGCAGTGGTGTACGCCAAGCAATGGGTATTATCAGGGAACCCGCGGTGCCGTCTATAATGGGGTTTGTCCAGAAGCACTAGAGTCTGATTTTGAGTTCGCAATGAGTGAAGGCAGGGCCGTTTATGATTACCTGCAAAAGATTCATGACTATGAGATGTTGGTAGGGCGTTTACATAGAGAATATGGAGCCATAGGAAAACAAATATCTTATATGGAATCAGAGTTAGTCAGTGACCAGGTAGAACCACGGCGCCGCAGGGATTTATTGGATGACATTCGAGCCGCTGAAAGGGATCGTGAGTCGTTGCGTTATGATATTTCTGAGGCTGAGTTCTCCCTAAGCGAAATGCAACGCCATTTCAATACGATGAAGGCGGACAGTCTTTATAAATAAGAAACAATAAATATCAATAAATTACCGTGACACAGATTGCACAGAAGATTGAGTCCTGGATGGGCATTAGAGCCAATAACGTTCTGGGACCTGGCTCAAAATTACCGGCTTTTGGCAAACCTTTGGTGGGGTTTGCAGAAGGAGAGGATGCACTCTTTACATTCCTGAAAAATGACATTGGCCCTGATTTTTACTGGACGCCTGAGGAAGCATTTTTATCAGCATTTCCAGAAGAGAAAACCAGGGCAGATGAGTTGAGTGTTATTGCCTGGGTTCTGCCGCAGACTGAGCATACCCGCCTGGCACAAAGCAAGTCTCTTGATTTGCCGAGCGTTGAATGGAGCAAAGCACGACACTACGGTGAGAAGGTAAATGAAAATTTACGCCGTTACGTGGTAGATCTGTTCGAAGCAGATGGATATCGGGCCTGTGCTCCAGTTTTGCTTCCACAATGGTCGAGAGCTCTCTCCGACCAATACGGATTCGCGTCATCATGGTCAGAACGTCATGCCGCCCATGCCTGTGGACTTGGTACATTTGGGGTATCCGATGGCTTGATTACTCCAGTGGGGAAAGCCATCCGGGTTGGTTCAGTTATTGTGCGCAGGAGGTTTACGCCCACCCCAAGACTATACGAAAATCATAACGAGTGGTGCCTGTTTCATGCAACCGGCAAGTGCCTTGCCTGTATGCGTCGATGTCCTGCTGGAGCCATTTCCAAGAGAGGGCATGATAAGGTGAAGTGCAAACAATATATCCGCAATGTGACGGCGGTACATGTGGAAAAAGAGCAATTAGGAATCAGGGTTAGCAGCTGTGGTTTATGCCAGACCAAGGTCCCTTGTGAAAGCCGGAACCCTCTTGCCAGTAAGAATCGGTGATTACCACTGGATATGCAAAATGATTTGTGCCTGCCAGGGTAATCCTGTTTTGCTAAAGGTTTGATGGCGTGATTTTGATGATAGGTATTTGCGATTTTCACCCTTTTTCAGGACAGGTAATTGGCGTATTTGACAGCTTCGAGGTAACAGGATTGGATTTGCTCTTCTGTGAGCGACAAGTTGTTGAGGAGTTTCTCGCGGACAGGCTGCGCATTTTTTTCAAAAGCCTGGGATAAACGTAAAAAGGCCATGTAGATATTTTCTTTTCCCATCAAGGTATCCTTCACTGCTGCGTTGATTGGCAGCTTCTCCAGAATCTCTGACATCTGTAAGTTCAGCATTGCATCGAGCAGGGAGAATAATCCTATCATGTAGAGATCAGTGCATTCGACTTCTGGAAGATTCGCTGAATTTCCCAGCAATTCACAAAATTTGGCCCGCACGAGGGCCACTCGAACCAGTTCATCGGGTTTTTCTGTGGCCAGTTCCGAAATAATGACCAGAAGACAAAAACGTCGCAGTTCCCTTTCGCCAAGTAAAGCGACCCCGTGTTTCACCGACCTGACTTTCTGGAGAAGGTAATAATAGGCTGAATTTAAAAACCTCAAGAGTTTGAAGGTGATGGCAACATCCGAGGAGATGATCTCGCGCAACCGCTCCAGTTCAATTTTCTTTTTTGTCACCTCCGCCAGCAGTCTGAGTAAATTGACCTTAACAGATGATATCTCCTTGATTTTGATATTTTGAGGTTTACAGAAAAAATACCCCTGGAAATAAGAAAAGCCCATGCGATTGGCGAGGATAAACTCTTCCTCTGTTTCAACTTTTTCGGCGAGAAGTTTTACCTGATGATGTTTGAGGAGATTGAGGGTTCGAACAAGAGTGTTGAGCGGTGTGAGACGAATATCGATTTTGACTATGTTTACCAATTCGAGTAGAGGCTCGAGTTCTCGGCGATAGACAAAGTCATCAAGAGCGAGGGTATAGCCGTTTTCTTTCAGATTACGGCAGACAGAAATTATATTTGGAGTCGGCTTGACGTCTTCGAGAATTTCCACGACGATCTTCGTCTTAGGAAAGCTGAAAGGCAGGTTTTTTTCCAGCAAATCACTGGTGAAGTTAACAAAACACAATCGATTATTTGAGATAACATTTATATCGCCGGTGAGAAACGCGCTTGTCAAAAGACCCGCAGTTGCTTGCTCACCACTCACCTGCCCAAGCATTCTGCCAGGTCCTCCGCGGTAGAGTAACTCGTAACCGTAAAGCTTCTTGTTGAGATTCAGTATCGGCTGTCGGGCTATAAACTGTTCCATGATCCTTGGGCCTGAAAGCCGATCTTTCTTTTGAGTAATCTATTTGAATCCGATAAAAGCAATTTTACAGGCAAAGAGCTCATTGCTGCGTACTATGAGGTTTTTGACCGCAGTCTCGCAAAATGTATTCTCACCTTCGCTTGATCCTCTGGCTCAACAAGAGTAAATTTTATGGCTGTAAGCCCATCATCGTCAATTCTCATCACCATCCCCCGGGCCTGAAAAACATAGCTTTCACTGGGCAACGCGATGGAAACAAGAACCTTTTCGTGCATCGCCAATGGAAAGCTAGGCTGTTTGAAAGCACAACCTCCAGCTGAGATGTCTATTAATAATGCTTCACCGGCATCATAAGCAGTCTTATAGCTCACAGGATGATGGCCTGCGAGAAATCGCAAATCATGTCGTTTAGATTTCATTTCGACTCTTGAGTTGACCCAGAGGAAAATACCTCGTCAGAGCGGAATAATCTCTGGGGCACGATATTGTCATGTTGTGAAAAAAGAAGATTTCCGTATACAAAATTTAGTATTTGATTACTCGTACCTATAGGTCTATCATAGGGCTCATAATCTTGCAAATACAACACCTGAAAAATTCACCAGGGAGGAATAGGTGCAAAGTATTGGTCTTGTCGGACTGGCCCTCTTTTTTTGAGACGAAGATCGCACTGGCCCAACGAAAATTGAAAAGGAGTGCGTATTAAGGAATTCTTATGTGCATAAAGGATCACCCAACAGATCTACCAGATGCATTGTCTTAGGTTGCAATGAGGCTTGATTGATACTGTCCTTGCCTTGCATGATAGGACTTGTTGAACTGATCTCTCGTTCGATGTTGAATCAGTCGTTATATTCAGGAGCCTGCTTAAATGCTTTCCATTGATAAAACGCTTTTGTTGCTCAATGTATGGTTGGAGCTTGGTAGGACCAATTCCAAGCTATGTGGTAATGCATTGCTGCATAGCCTCCCATGCGGTAACCATATCTTCTTCAGTTGTACGCCAATTGCTAACTGAAGCCCGTATAGCAGGAAGGGATTGATATGCAGTAGGAGATAAAAAGACACTGCCATTGTCTTTTAGTTTTGAGAGAAACCGCTTGATTTCTTCGGTCCCAACGGGTGCTTGTTTTGATTTTAAGGAAAAACAGACCCCATTCATCCGTACTGGAGATAAGAGTTCAAAGTGTTCAGAATGTAATATCTTTTTTCCTAGCCATCCAGCAAGTCTGCAATTCTCTTCAATAATTTTAGCGTATCTTTTTTTGCCATATGCCAGCACAGTAAAGAGACTTGGCAAAGCTCTCAGTCGCCTTGAATTTTCTGGAGTTAAATGAACAAAATTACCAGGGCCTATCTCGTCTCCCAGGTAAGATGCATTATTTTGAAAAACCTCTGCCTGAAAATTTTGGTGCCGAGTGAACTGAATGGCCGCGTCATATGGTACATTAAGCCACTTATGTGCATCTATAGTTATGGAGTCGGCAAGGTTTATCCCATCTACTAAATGGCTGTAGGCGGGGGAACAAGCTGCAAATCCACCAAATGCAGCATCGACATGGAGCCAGAAAGAGTACTTTTCTTTAAGGGCCGCAATTTGGGTAAGATCATCAAAATCGACTGTGTTGAGAGTGCCTGCATTCGCTACGACGATACAGGGGTGACCATTTTGCCCTTTTAACATGTTCTCTAACGCAGCCACATCAATTGCTTCTCTATTGGGCAGACAGGAGATACGTTTTAATGCATTCCTGCCTAATCCCAGCATAGACAGTGCTTTATAAACACTGGAGTGCGGCGTGGCGCTTAAGATATTTATAGGCTGCAGGTCTCTTAAACCTTGCTGAGCCACATCAATTTGCAGCTGATGCCCCAGCCATTGGCGTCCCAGGGCCAAGACAACAAAGTTAGACATTGTCGCTCCAGATACGAACGATCCCGAGAAGGCTGATGAAAGACCAAAAAGATCACGGAGCAGCGCTATGGTGTCCAGTTCTATCTGTGCCGCAACAGACTCGTCAGAGCCTAACGCATTTTGATCGTAAACACTTGTTAGCCAGTCACCAACTAAGGCTGCAGGCGTCACTCCGCCAATGATAAAACCAAAAAACCTGGGACCTGCACTGCCGCTAATCCAAGGTTCGTATCGTTTTTTAAAAAGAGCTATTACATCCTCAATTCCCATTCCATCATGGTTTAGTGGAAGAGGTGAAAACTTTGAAGGCTGAGCGATCCCGGCTGCACGGTGATTGATGCCAGACAAGAACTCCAATGCGATCTTAACCGTCGAATTCAGGATCACATCCATGCATTTGTTGTCATGATTGAGATAATCGTACATATGTCTCTTCCTTCAATAGGGCGTTATTGAGAGATCCTCACTGATCGGTTCGGGACTCCTTGTTAATTGCATAGTCTCAGCTCATAGAGTTGCATGCAACAGTATACCCTCTGTATTTAATCGTCTTTAGATATAGATGTGTGATGGAAAGATCAAGAAGAAAGAGAGAATTGGGTATTGGACTTTTCTCTGCATTATGCCTTCAACCTCTCATGCAGAGCTGCAATATGCTCTGGTCCAATACCGCAACATCCGCCAATGATTGTCGCCCCAAGTCGGCACCATGTGTCAACGAAATCTAGATATCCTGCCGGATCGAGGTCTTGACGAATTTCTTCCATGGCGGAATTGGCCAGGGCATCTTTTTGCATGGCCGGAAAGGCATTAGCGTAAACTCCAACCGGCAGATCGACCTTAAGGCGCTTTAGCTCGTGTATTGCTGTGTCAATTGCCAGCGACATGACTTCCGGTTGACTGCAATTAAAAAGAATGGCTGCTGTCCCGAACTCGATTACAGAATTTACAGCGCTAATAACTTTCTGGTTAGAGCGAAGTCGTGGTGTCTTCTCTTGTGATTCCCCGCCATCCAGAAGCGTGAATGAAATCCATAATGGACGATCGTCACCGGAAAGAGCGTCTGTAACCGCTTGAGCTTCGCTGATAGAACTCGTGGTTTCGGCTAGCCAGAGATCGACATGAGGGCTAAGCGCATCAATGATTATTTTCAGCAAGGCCGGCGCCCGTTCAGGGATAAAGAGATCAGGCCTGTATGAACCGAAGAGTGGAGGTATTGAACCTGCGACTTTACATCCAAAGGCCGATGCTGCCTGGCGCGCAAGTTGACCCGCGAGGGCCGTCAAGTTGGCTCCTTCAGTAGCAAAAAGTTCTTCACCTATATGAAAAGGAACAACGGCGTAATTGTTTGTTGTCAGGATGTCACTCCCCGCCGCAGCGAAAGCTTCATGTGCTTTTCTTACGAGATCAGGAGCCTCCATAAGTGAGAGAGCTGACCATTCGGGCTGTCGAAACGGTGCTCCCATTCGCAAGAGTTCTCGCCCCATTCCTCCATCAAGAAGGGTAATATGAGAGGGATGATTAGTTTTTGCCATGGCCTGCCATCCTTATGATAAAACAGATGATTGATCTTTGAGGTCACACTTTTAAAGACCTTCTCATGCATAATATACACGTAGTTGTGTCTCTTCGAATAGCTTTTCCTCTTATTAAACTTTCATTATTCAGGACCTCCTTCTCGCATTACATAAGCAGCCCCAAAAAAACATAGTTGCCCGGTGCCGATTATGGTAATATGCGTACGTAAACGTTAACGTAAGAAGATCATAAACCCGTTTTATTCTGCAGCCCATGAAAACGACAGAAAATGTGCAGCTTGAAGTACGCGATAATGTCGCCTATGTGTCATTGAATCGACCTGATAAACACAACGGCTTAGATGAAGAAATGTTGATCTCTCTTATCCGGACAGCTCGATTTATCAAAAAAGACAAATCGATCCGATGTGTGATTCTCCAGGGAAATGGACCTTCATTTTGTGCAGGTCTGGATTTTGGGTATGTGGCCAAACACCCATTCATGGTCCCAAAATTTTTTATTAAAATCCCCTGGTCAAAGGCAAACACATTCCAGCGGGCTGCGCACATTTGGCGAGAACTGCCTATCCCGGTAATTGCACTTGTACACGGCAATTGTTTTGGCGGAGGAATGCAGATCATTCTGGCCTGTGACTATCGAATTGCCGAGCCGAGCGCAAACCTCTCCATCCTTGAAATGAAATGGGGGCTTATACCGGATATGAGCGGTATGGTAACGCTATCACGGCTCACCAGGGTAGATATTGCCCAGGAGTTAACCATGACCGGCCGTTTTTTTTCCGGTCAGGAGGGCGCTGAATATGGCTTAATCAGTAAGGTGAGTGAGACCCCCCTTATCGAAGCGGAAAAGTTGGCCCGGGTAATCTGCGAAAAAAGTCCTGATGCAATTGCTGCGACAAAATTTCTTTTCAAGAAAACATGGAAGAAGGACACACGAATGGCTCTTTTATGGGAAAGGCTGACGCAACTTCGCCTTTTTGTCAGAAAAAATCAACGCATTGCCATGACTAATGCGTTGAACAAGGAAAAAGACCCAATACCGTTTAAGACCCGTGGAAGTTTTAATTGGTTTTCGTAGTAAAGCTTATCACCTGCAGGAGAAAAAGAGCTCACGGCACGTCCGGTTGAGATGCATCCTGATTATCAATGTCAACGGAGTAAGTTAACATTTGCTTTTATTTTAACAACTTAAGTAGTATTGTTTGCAGTCGCTCATTTATCGATGTGATTACGAAAAGGTTACTATTTAAAGTGGGTAAAGATATAGGTGTTCTTTGAGGTTAATCTTGAACCTGAAAATACAAATCGAACAAGGGGCTATATATGAAAATCGTTCAATGGGAAAAACAAAATGATATCGCGGTAATTACTATGTGTAACGAGGCCAATCGCCAAAATTTGGTATTCGCCGAGCAGATGAACCAGTGTTTGGACCAGATACTGGAGGATAATACTATTTTTTCCATGGTGCTGACGTCTTCCGATGAAAAGAACTTTTCCCAGGGAATTGATGTGGAATGGTTAAAACAAAAACTTACCGAACATGATTTTGATTCTATCAAGACCTTTATGTATGGGATGAATACTGTTTTTAAGCGTCTGCTTCTTATGCCTCTACCCGTAATTGCGGCTATCAATGGTCATGCATTCGGCAATGGTGCTATTTTGTCCTGCGCCTGTGACTTCAGATTCATGAGAAAAGATAAAGGCTTCTTTTGCTTTCCGGAAGTGGATGTCAATATCCCGTTTCTGCCCGGGATGTTTGCATTTGTCAGAAAGGCAGTTCCTGAAAGTCTTTTTAATGACATGCTCTTATCCGGAAGGCGCCTGACTGCAACAGAACTTGAACTCAGGAATGTTATTGTCAGTGCCAGCGAGAATCGGGAAGAACTGCTTGAACAGGCAATGGCCTATGCCGGTACCTTTAAAAAACAACGGCCCATATTCGGTGAATTGAAAAAACGGAAGCATAAAGCAATCATCCGGATCATTGATGAGGAAGATCCAGAATATATCGAACCGTTGAATTTGATGATGCCTTAGACCTGCTCCGCATTGGTCGTTCCTCTAACAAAGTTACCATAACTTTCGGAAACCTGGACTCTGATGGTGTGAATAGTATCATTTTGAATGTCTGAAATCTCTGACAACATTTCGAGCTCAGGTTTCGTTGGAACTCATCTTCGTCTGCTACCTGATTTACTGCGAATGAGGGGCAGGTCTGGAATTCAGAAGCGTCATACTTACCTTATGACAGATGGACATCAACCACCTTATAGAGGTACCGCAGTTAGAAATACAACTCCTGGGAGGCTAGCATGGTAAATGGACAAAACATATCCACAACAGACGGCGCACCCTCGAAAGACTGGTTCCTTCAATTCCTGGTGAACCTGGCTAACAAAAATCGATTTGACTTGGATATAACACTCACGGTTGGGGGAATTTTGATATCGGGAACACTGGTAGGAGTGCGACAATATTTTGATGAACTCAGTGCATATTTTGCCAGTCCCTTCGATTCTGGAAAAAATTCTGACGAGGTACGAGAAACATTCAAGAAAATTGGTGATCAATGTATTTGTGTCTCACCTTCAGAAAAGACCGAGACGCCTTCCTACATTCACCTCAAAAATGCTGTTTTTTCTGATAGACAGGGCAACCTCGCTTCTGATAGCTCAGGAATTTGGTGGAGAGGTCGGATTTCAGAGGTGCAAGGCTTTACGCCAGGGAAATTAATTAAATAAGGTCTGGTGATAAATAAAGATTCGAATATATAGAACAGAACTTCAGGAACGGGTGTTGTGGCCAGCTTTGTTCCGCTCTCGTGCGGACTCCCTGGCCAGGAAATCACGATATTCACACATATGTCCCAATGCCTTCACTGCACGTTCGGGACTGGTGAAGAAAACCCCATTATATTTTCTGTTTTCAACTTCATAAATCGCCCGTTTTTTAGGATCGGCAGTTAACGTTACACCAAGAATTGGTTTTCTAAATCTCTCCATCAATGCAACCGTATGCTCGATATACTGATGCTCCCATTTCTGCAGTCCCTGCAAAATATGTTGAGCGACTTTCGGATCAGCCAGAGAGTCGACTGCACAGAGGGATTCCAGCAAGGTCTCTAAAAGATATTCCCGTCCCGAAATACCCAGATGTATAATAGCGTCACAACCGTCCCAGGCCGCTAACACTTCAATGGCTTTCATCGGGAGTTCCAGGTCATTTTCACCAACCAGATCAACCGGGTTCGTGCGGCTCCAGTAAGGAGGGAGCATTCCATCGAGCACCGCAACTATTTCGTCACTGAGCGGCTCCACAAGCAGGTTCTGTTCGCTGCATAAATCACTCGTGACGACTCCCCAGCCTCCGCCAAGGGTCATGATTGCAACCCTGCGACCTTGAGGCAATGGTAATGAAGAAAACACCATTGAGGCATCCAGCATATCTGCCGGTTGATGGACAGTTACCACGCCATTTTGATGACAAAGCGCTTCAAATAACCTGAAGTCTGCGGCCATTGCCCCGGTGTGGCTTGCCGCTGCACGATCTCCAGCTTCGGTTCTCCCTCCTTTAAGGACGATTACCGGTTTTTTCCGGCCAACTCGGCGCGCTGATTCAAAAAATCTTTTCCCGTCTTTGACACTCTCAAGATAGAGAAGAACCGTCCTGGTCAGTTCATCCACCTCAAAGGCTTCCATAAAATCCTCTATGGCAACCATCGCCTCATTGCCACTTCCGCCGAACGCCCTGATTCCCAAGCCCTGAGAATCGGCAAAACTCAGCAGCTGTACTCCCATATTCCCGGATTGCGATATCAGTGCAGTACTCCCCGGCTTCGGTCCCACATGGACTCCGGTTAAGATGATGTTCGCGTGGGGATTCTGGATGCCCATTGTATTGGGGCCAAGAAAGACAATTCCGGCATCACGTGCATCCTGAAGAAGTTGATTCTCCAAAATTTTGCCATCTTCTCCCGTCTCGGAAAAGCCGGAAGATATAAGCAGAACGGACTTTACGCCCTTGTGTTGTAAATCTTTTATCAAACCGCGCACTAATGCCGCGGGAATAGTGACAACGGCCAGATCAACAGGGCCTGGAACCTCGGATATGCTTTTATAGACAGGTCTTCCCCACTGCGTTCCCCCTTTGGAATTAATCAGATAGACATCTCCCTTGTATCCATGGGCCAAAAGGTTTGCCGGTAATGACTGTCCCCATTTGCCAAATACGCTCGAGGCACCGATAAAGGCAATCGATCCGGGATGAAAGATAGCGCCAATCAGCGCAGGGGATATAACGGGACGATGTATCTCTGGCGTCTGCTCTGCCAATACGACCAGCGCATCAACAGCACATACCTGACCGTCCTGGCCAACAAGCAGCGGATTAATATCAACCTCTGCAACGTCCGGTCGCTCAATTGCAAGTCTCGAAAGCCCTAAAAGACAAGTGATAAGGGTCTTTTTGTCGGCCATCTTCTCCCCGCGAAATTCGCCTAAAAGTTGAGCAGATTTGATCTCATCAAGCATAGTTTCGGCTTCAATTTCGTCGATGGGCGCCGCTCTGAAGACTACATCCTCCAACGCCTCGGTAAATACTCCCCCAAGTCCGAACATCACAATTGGGCCAAACATGGGATCACGCAGTAACCCTGCGACGAATTCACGTTTGCCGGTCAGCATGGGCTGGATTACATACCCTTCCAGATCTTTACCTGCTGCTTCCTGGATCTCCCTTGCCGCTTCCCGGACCTGTTCAGCAGTGGATAACCCGAGGCGCACTAATCCCCGATCACTTTTATGGGTTAGTTTTGCGCCATGTCCCTTCAAGACAACAGGAAAAATTAAATCGCCTGCAGCCCGAACTGCATCTTCTATGTCTCCGGCAATTATTTCTTTTACAACCGGAACGCCATAACCAGCAAGAAGCTGTTTTGATTCTGATTCGCTGAGACTTTTCATAGAGTTATCCTTTTGATGAAAAGACGGGAATTAAAAAGTTCTGTTCTGGACATTGCTCAAGCACAATTATCCTGATTGACCGTCTACAACCTGCCGGCAAACCAGATACAATGAAGGCCAGAGGAGAGACGGTTCAATGAAAAGCAGGCGTCTCTCTTTAGGATTGGGGGCGTGGGATGTCGTGGGTCTTGCTCTCGTTTTTTACTGCCGCAGCTTTTGGCTGCAGTCTTTTACCGAATGCAGTCTGGAGGAGATTTTTTACGGCGTTTCGGTCGCCTGCGGTCAATGATACGATCTTCGCGCCGGTATGCATTATTGCCAGGGTCAGCCACGCGCACAAGAGAATTCCGCAGAAATAAACAGTCAGGGACAACATGTTGGCCACAAAGACGGATCGGCCTTCCCATCTCTGGTCGAAGGCACTTCCACCGATGACATCGGCCATCTGCCGAATGGGGTCCGTCAGATATGTTGGAGATGTGAGAATGGTGAAAATGAGTTGCAAGATATCCGTTGCATATTTGAGACCTATGACGATAACGACAAGGCCAATGCAAGTGGCTAAGAGACTTATGATGTTTTTGATGGTTTCCACGGCTGGCGCGAGAGACTCATTTTTCGGTAACATGGTCATCATATGGTCGTCTAACCTCCTTTCTCCCATCTTAGAATAGCCTTTGGTGCTATCTCTCGGTGATAGGTGAATACTATTCATAGTATATTCTGTAATTATATAAACATTTTTTTCGCATATAACCAATCGACAGGGCTCACGATCAAATAAGACTTACACCACCAGTGGCCAGAAGATCGGAATAATGACCATCAGCACGGCCAGTATCACTAAGGTGAGGGGCAGCCCGACTTTAACATAGTCCATGAACTTATAGCCACCCGGGCCCATGACCAGCACGTTGGCTGGATGGGAGATAGGCGAGGTAAAACTTGACGAAGCTGCCATGGCAATCCCCATCATCAACGGGTATGGCGATATACCAAGCCCAGCGGAGGTCTTGAGAGCGATAGGTACCATCAGGACCACCAGGGCTGCTGTCGGGATAATACTGGTGGCCATGAAAGTAATGCTGAGCAGCCCAAACAGAACCCCATAGGGGCCGAAAGGTCCCAGAACGGCAATGACACTTTCGGCAACCATTGACGCAGCACCGGTTTTATCCAGCGCCACGCCAAGCGGTAACATGCCTGCAATCAGAAATACAGCTTTCCACTCTATATAGCGATAGGCTTCTTCCATTGTCAGGCATTTAGTTAAGACCATAACGGCAGCCCCTATGACTACGGAAATATATATGGGCACCCAATCGAAAATAACCGGCAGCAGCACAGCTGCCATTATGGCAAGCGCTGTTTTCGCTTTTTCCTCCCGAGCTGCTTCCTGCATTTTCTCGGTAAGTACTACAAAATCCGGCTCTCGTCCCAGTATAGCCAGCTTTTTCCAGTCCCCGAACAGCAGCAGGGCATCCCCCAGCTGCAGTTGCAAATCACGCAGCCCTGTGCGTATTACCGCACCTTTTCGCCAGACCGCGAGTACGGTAAGCCCGAATTTTTCACGAAAACTGATCTCCTGCAGCGTCTGACCACCGAGAACTGAATGAGGAGAGAGGATTACCTCTACAAGGCCCACCGTATCGCTTTGCAGGATTGACACATCTTCCAGTCCCGCCTGGTCTTTATCGAATACCGCTTCAAGACCCTGCATGAGCAAGACTCCCACCAGATCGGACATGCCGGACACCACAAGCCTGTCACCCGGCTCAAACATCACCTCTGAAGCCGGGACCACGGCGCTGTTATCTTCCCGAATGATTGCCAGAATCTGCACATCAAGGGCATCACCAAGGCAGCTTTCAGAAACGGTCATGCCGAGCAATTGCGAAGTATTGGGAATGCTGAAAAGACGGACCTTTTTTTCTCTTTCGTACTTTTCTTTCACCTCGGCAGCATCAAGAACAACCGGCGGCATAATACCGTCTTCTTCGGCCAGTTTATCAATATTGATGACAGGTCCGTGCACGACCAGCACATCCCCGGCGTTCAGCTGCTGGGATTTGATATTTATGCTGATTTCCCGATCAATGCGCAAAATCCTCAGCACATTTAAACCATACCGGTTACGAAAACCCAGTTGGGAAAGTGTTTTCCCAAGCCATGGACTGTTGCCTGATAGCTGAACCTCTGCCACCTGCATACCACAACCCAGCAGCGCGTGCTTGCCCTGGCCAATGTTTTCCGACAACAGCTGCCCCCAGTTGTTCATTTCCTGAATCCGATCAAGACGTCCTTCGACAATAAGCTCGTCATCCGGCTGAATTTTTTCTGAGGCATTCGGGGCAAGTGAGGTCAGTCGCCCCCGGTTGATACCAATGACGTTGAGGCCAAATCTGGAACCGAGATGACTGGAGGCGAGGGTGTGGCCGACCAGAGCGGATTTTTTCGGAATTCGTATTCTGAACAGCCGCTCCTGGATGCGGTACTGGGTTATGATCTGCTTTTCGTCTTTCTCTTCAGAGGCAAATGGAGAGCGTTGGGGCAGGAACCGAATGCCAATAAAGGTCATAAACAGCATGCCGACAACCATCACGATCATCCCTACCGGCGTAAAATCAAAGAGGCCGAATGGGGTAAGACCATTGGTACGCAGTGCTTCACTGACCAGGATATTGGGCGGTGTGCCGATCATGGTGGTGAGTCCGCCGAGCAGGGAACCATAGGCCAGGGGCATCAACAAAATCGAAGGGGATTTACCGGTCTTTCTGGCAATATCCATAACCACCGGTAGCATCAACGCCGCCACTGCCACATTATTCATGAAGGCAGACAGACCACCGGCAATCACCATGATAAGCAGGATCATCCTGGCATCACCGGTTCCCGCCACCTTTAACAGATTGCGTCCAAGAATATTGGCAATACCAGTGCGGGTAAGTCCTCCACTCAGAATAAATACTGCCCAAATGGTTACCACCGCCGGATTACTGAATCCTGCCAGGGCTTCAGTCGGACTCACCAGCCCGGTAACGGCCAGTATCCCGAGAACCAGCATCGCCAGGACCTCAAGCGGCATGACCTCAGTAACGAGTACGCCTATCACAGCAAGAAGAATTCCGAGGACCAGAAGTATTTCCGGGGTCATTGAATAACTCTCCTGATAATTTTCTCTTTTCCGATAAAGGACCAACTGGGTTGATGTATCAAACCTATCCATTCAGGACAGCTTTCGCAATTTTTTTTACGACAGAGTCAATAACTGGCACATGGAATCCGGTTCATCGGGACCTTTGTGTCATGCCTGTACCTTGTTGCACTGTTTTCCCATATTCAGGCAAGCAGTTGTTTAGGGTTCAACAATTGTTTTCACTGGGTTGATGGCTTGTGCGAACCCTTTTTTTTGCCATGAGGCTCTGCATACACTGAGTGTGAAATCAACTGTCAATCACATATTTTGATGCAAAACATATCAATTGACCTTGTCCCGGTTGCTGCAGTAAAACTCCTCAACAGTTGCAGTACCTCACTGACGACAGACCCAAAAGAGACGAAAATCCAGGATCGAGTTAATGAATATACGACTTTCGACAAAATTTATGATCGGAATGGGCTTGATCGTTTCGCTGGCCGTAGGCAGTCTGTCTATTTTGTTTTATGAATATGTCAAAACGGTCTATGTGCAGCAAACTTTTCAGCAGACTGACCTCGTTTTCGGCCATGTCGATGCCACAATCAAATACATCGATGAAGAATTACGCCCCAAGATGTTCCATATCCTGCCGAAAGATGAATTCGTTCTGGAGGCGATGTCTACATCCTTTGTGAATAAAGGGGTAATGGACAGGTTTACCAAGTTATTTCCTGAGTATGTCTATCGACGAGTCGCGCTCAATCCCATGGGCGCAAACGGCAGAGCCAATGCCTTTGAAACAGGCTATATCAAGAAGTTCTCTGAACATCCCAATGGAGAACTCAACTGGAAAGGTCTTGTCAGTATTGAAAACAGAGACTTTTTTATTCATCTCAAGGGAGTCAGGATGGAAAAGAAATGTGGCGTCTGTCACGGTGACCCGTCCATTTCACCTCAATCACTTATCAATAGCTACGGCAGTGTGAATGGCCATCACTGGCCGGTCGGAGAGATTGTCGGGCTTGTCTCCATGGCCATTCCCATGGATGCCATTATCATCGCCGATTCATTCGGGATTATTCAGGATATAAATAACGCCGGCTTGGAACTTCTCGATATTGGGTCTGTTCCTGCAGAAAGTGAAAAACCCTGTCTTCATGATCTCTTTGTCTCGGCTGGTTCGCGCGACCAATTTTTCCAGATTCTAAGAGCAAGCGGTTTTGTGAAAGACTATGAAACCGTTTTTGGGACGGCATCCGGGACCAGTGTGCATGTTCTGGTGAGTGCCGTCTGCAAGCAGCCTGATGGTTCGGGATGTGATGGGTATGAATGCATTATTAAAGATATCACCGAACGAAAGAAGATGGAGCTGCAGCTTCGCCAGGCTGACAAACTTGCCTCTGTCGGACAACTTGCTGCCGGTGTGGCCCATGAGATCAACAATCCTCTGAGCATCGTTTTGGGATATACCAAATTTTTGAAAAAGGAAAGGAACGATACAGCCCTGCAAGCGGACCTCGATATCATTTATAACAATGCTGAAACATGCAAAAAAATCATCGAGGACCTGCTTAATTTTGCCAGACAGACCAAAACGCGGCCATCCGAAACAAATATTCACGATACCATTGATTCGGCTGTCAGTGTGGTCGAGGCAAATTTTACCGAAGGCAAAATATCTATTCTAAAAAAGTATGATCAAAATTTACCGCCGGTGATTCTGGATGTTGGCAAGATGCGGCAGGTTTTCATGAACCTGATTCTGAACGCCTGTCAGGCTATGGAGGGTGGGGGATGTCTTACGCTTTCCACCCGTTATGACCCGACCAGTCGCGGTTTTTATGTGTCTGTTGCCGATACGGGCAGCGGTATTGCTGCGGACATCCGGGGTAAGATTTTCGACCCGTTTTTACGACCAAGGAACCGGGGCATGGAACCGGACTTGGGCTCACCGTAAGTTACGGCATTATTAACGAGCACGGAGGAAGCATTTCTGTCGCAGCAGAAGAGGGTGTGGGATCTGTCTTCTCAATATGGCTGCCTCTGGCTGCTGAATAAGGGATACGGTTTAAAAATGAAACAGACATTGCTCATTGTTGACGACATGAAGGATATGCTGGTCTTTCTCGCCAGGCTTATCGGCGGTTCGATTGCCATGGATATCGATATCTGTACAGCTCAGAATGCTGAATCTGCCCTGGTTATTATGACAGAAAAAAAGATCAATGTCGTTTTAGCTGATATCCGGATGCCGAAAATGAACGGCCTCGAATTCCTGAAAAAAATCAAAAAGAAAGATGCCCATATCGCGGTTATCATGATGACCGCGCATGGCAGCATTGAGACAGCTGTCGAATCGCTCAAATGTGGCGCCTACGATTATATTACCAAGCCCTTCGATGAAGAAAAGCTCGTGCATATGGTGACCAATGGTCTGGCGCATAACGAACTCCTGGTACGTAATATTGATCTTGAACAGCAAATCCGTAATGCGAAGATTCTCAAAGGCTTTATTGGTGAGTCTCGAACTGTTGAGATGCTCTGTAACACCATAGGGGTGGTGGCCAGAACCGAGGAAACTGTCCTTATCACCGGTGAAACCGGAACCGGGAAAGACCTTGCTGCGAACATGATCCACTCCCTGAGCCTGCGTGCAGAAAAGCCTTTTGTTGCCGTGAACTGTCCGGCAATTCCGGAAAATATCCTGGAGAGCGAGTTGTTCGGTTATCGGAAAGGTGCTTTCACCGGGGCCACGCATGATAAGGAAGGCCTTTTGGCAACGGCTGAGGGGGGGACACTTTTTCTTGACGAAATCGGTGATCTCTCGCCCACGCTGCAGGCAAAGCTGCTTCGGGTCCTGCAGGAGAAAGAGATAAAGCCTCTGGGGGATAACAAGAATCGGAAAGTCAACGTCCGGATCATTGCTGCCACCAACCGGAATCTCGACAAGAAGATTGCCGAAGGTCAGTTTCGTGACGATCTGTTTTATCGGCTGAATGTCGTTTCTATCCGAACCCCGGCACTTCGTGATATCCTTGAAGACATACCCTTCATCGCCAACTATTTTCTCGCAGCAGGTTGCCGGGAATTGCGACTGGCCCCTCGGCAGTTCTCCGAGAACGCGCTTCGAGTGCTGGCCTCGAAAAGATGGAGCGGTAATGTGAGGGAGTTGCAGAACACGGTAAAACGGGCTCTGATTTTTTCCCAGAATGATCCTGTCCAGCCTTCTGATTTTGATTTCGATCAGACAATACACCCTTGCAACGACGAAAACACTGCCGAGTGTGCTACATCTGAATACAGGGAAGCTAAAAGGAAAATGCTCGAATCTTTTGATATCCACTATATCACCAACCTCCTTGACATCTGGAAAGGCAATGTCACAAACGCTGCCAGAGCTGCCGGGATGGAACGTCAGTCTTTTCAATACCTGATGCGAAAATATGAGATAGATTCCCAATAATTTCGGGTAGGTGCCAAATAATCCCTGCAGTGCAGGTGAAATTTTGCAGCAGAAATACCCCTCTTTATTCTTTAGCTCTGTAATTACCTGAATATATGAGTTTTTTCTTTTGATGGTTCCTGGCATACGGATTGCTGTTTCTGTGAGAAAGTCTTTGAGAAGAGTATTTTTCAGGAATGAACCCGCAATCAAAAAAGTTAGGAGGCAATTAAGGTATGAACTCAAACACTGATTCTTCTACACCAACAAAACCGTCCGGTGGTTTGTCTGCGCTGTGGAAAAAAGAAGATTACTGGGCCGTCTGGATTGGCTTAGGTCTTGTTTTGACAGCTCTTTTGTTTTGGTTGGCAGGTAGCAATTTTATGAAAACTATTGCTGTAAGCTTTGCGGGGAACTAGACTGATTTCAGTCAGATTTCCGCCCATCTCAGCGCGAATGCAGGAAACCTTGTTCTTCTCTGGCTGGTATTTACGGTTTTATTCTCTGTTGCCATCAAAGCCTTGGGATACAAGCTCAGTGAATTTGTTCCGGGTTTCACTCTCATCTTCTTAGCCAGCATTGCTATTTACATTCTCGGTTCCAACAAAATTTCCAATCATTATAACCTGGAATCCCCGCTCTGGGCCTTGATACTCGGCATGCTGGTTGCCAATACGTTCAAGCTGCCCAAATGGTTTGACACCTCGTTGCGGACAGAATTCTACGTGAAGACCGGTATCGTTCTTTTAGGCGCCACGCTGCCATTCACCAAAATTATCCAGGCAGGTCCTGTGGCCTTTACCCTGGCAACGGTCATTGCCGTCACTACTTTTGTCACCATCTATTTCGTTGGAACAAAAGTTCTGAAACTTGATAAGCGTTTTGCGACAACCCTGGCTGCCGGCGGTTCGATCTGCGGCGTGTCCGGTTCGATCGCCATCGGCAGTGCGGTGAAAGCGGATAAAAAACACGTTTCCGTGGCGATATCCCTGGTTGTCGTGTGGGCAATGGTCATGGTCATCTTCCTGCCCTTTGCCATCAAGGCCCTCGGTATCGGGGATGGACCGGGAGGCGCCTGGATCGGCACCTCCGAGTTTGCCGACGCCGCAGGTATGGCTGCTGCCGCTTCAATCAGCGAGCAGGCCATCCATACCTTTACACTGATGAAGGTTATCGGCCGTGATATGTTTATCGGGATCTGGTGTTTCATTATGGCCCTCATTTCTGTCACCCAATGGGAAAAAGGCGAAGGTGGGACAAAACCCCATGCCGGCGAAATCTGGTACCGTTTCCCGAAATTTGTCATGGGCTTTTTTGTTGCTTCGATTTTTACCACCTTCATTCTAGCGTCTTCTGATGCCGAAACGGCCACATCGTTGACCGGCAATGTCCTCAGTCCTATAACAGTTTTGCGGAGCTGGTCCTTTATCTTTACCTTCCTGTGCATCGGGCTGACCACTCGATTCAGGGACCTGGCCTCAGTTGGCTGGAAGCCCTTTCTGGCCTTCACCGCGGGAGTTGTCATCAACGTTCCCCTGGGATTTATCTTTTCGACGATTATCCTGAATCAATTCTGGACAATGGTGAAATAAACCCGGATGTGATGCACGCTCGGTTGTGGAACAACCCTTGCGCTATGCTCCTCGGCACAAGGGTTGTTCTCCCGGGTGGAAAAATTTATTGATTACGGAGCAGGGATAACATGAAGAGCAACAACGAAACGTGTGTCCAGAGAACAATATTTCGTTTTTATTATTTAAAATCAGTCGATTGTAAAAGAAAAGGGGGAAAGCTTTTTACCCTCCACAGTACCGGCCCGAAGACCGACCCAGGGAAAGTACGCTCCTTGAAACGCTTTTTGGAGACGAGGCTGGAACGAATTGCGCAGATGATGGAGATTTTACTGAAAGCGCACGATGACTGGGCCATCACGGAAAGAAAGGATTGTTTTCAGATGGAAACGCTGTCGTTTGATTTTAATGACGCAGTCCGTTTACTTGGTGACCAGGGGTTTATCAAGAAGGAGTATATCCTGGAAGTTGAATATACCCGCAAGTGGGGCGTGCTTTAAAGAAATATTTTACTGTGGGCAATACCGATGAATCCTTGATTTTCATCAAACCTTGGATTCATTTTTCCAGTTGGACACTCTAAGGTGCGACGTCCTGATATAACCCGGTAACATTTTTGCCGTTAGATAATCTTCCGCCCCCCATGGCCTGATAAAAAGATGCGCTGTCAACTATGCGTTGCGCCTGGGCTTCGAGCAGGCCGGTTCTTGTTTGTTGAACCTGCTGTTCGGCTATGACGAGTTGCACATAACTGACTGTGCCCAGGGCATACCGACGCTGCATGGCCTCCAGAGAACCCTCTGCTGCAGCAGTGGCTGCAGACAGCGCAGACAGCCTCTGGGCGTCGTTTTCCAGCGCCCGCAGGACATCAGCCACATTACGCAGGGATTCAAGTACCACATAGCGATAATTAGCCGCCGCTGCATCGAATGCCGCCAGTGCTGCGCGTTTTTCCGCCGGCAATCCCGGATTGAACAAAGGCTGGGTCAGTTGGCCAACCAGGCTCCAGACTGCGGAACCGCTCCCGAATAAAGCGCCGGTCGTCAAGGCCTGGGTACCAAGGTTTGCGCTGAGGTTGAGTTGTGGATAGAGCCTGGCGATGGCCACGCCGTATTCTGCGTTTGCCGAGTGCAGCATGGCTTCGGCTGCCTGAATGTCCGGACGCGTCCGCACCAGGTCCGAGGGTACGATAAGCGGCAGATTAACGGGAAGCGTAAACTCCTGCAGGGAGATGAAGGGCAGGCCTGCCGCGCCAGGTGGCCGACCGGCAAGGACGGCCAGCAGATGCTCATTTTGTTGGAGCTGATTGCGCAGCTGTGGAATGCCGGCCCGCGTCTGTTCCACCTGGGTCTGCAGGGCCAGCACGTCGTCAGGATTGGCCTGACCCAGACGAACCCGCTCACGGGTCAGCTCCAGCTGATGTTCCTGGGAGTTGAGGATAGCCTCCGTGGTCTCAATTTGCGCTGCCAGCCTTGCCCGGGTGACGGCGGTGGTGACGATATTTGCCGCCACGGTGAGCCGCGCCCCTTCCAGCTGATAGCGTTGATAGTCGATCCTGGCGGCCAGGGACTCAAGGGCGCGCCTGGTGCCGCCTGCGAGATCGAACGTGTAATGTACGCCGACGCTGGCGTTGTACAGGCTGAATTCTCGGGCATCGCCGGTCTGTCCTGATGTACTCGGACTGAATCGCTGACGCCCGCTGCCGATATTGGCATCAATCTGGGGATACAGGGTTGACCCGGCCCGTGCACCATACACCTCCTGCGCCTGGCGCAGGGTGGCCTGGGCCGCAGCCAGAGTTGGACTGGCCTGCAGCGCCTGGTCGATCAGGGCATCGAGCTCGCGCGAACCAAGTTCGTGCCACCATTGGGGGTTGATCCACATTTCTGCAACAAAATGCTGTGATTTTCCCAGGTCTGTGGGAGCAGCGGCAGTGTCGGCGGGCAGGGGAGTTGCCGTGTAGCCAGTCACATCGGGTGCGGATGGACGATTGAAATCGGGGCCAACAGCGCATCCAGCCAGCAGGCCGGTAAGAGCAACTGAGACAATGAGGGTATGCATGATCTGGTATTTCATCGGCGTCTCTTTGTTATAGTCGATAGATTTTTACTCAAAGGCCCGGCCTTCGCCAACTTCCTCATACGTCACTCCATCGCGGATGTTATAAATTCGTTTGAAGGTCGGGATAATCTTTTCATCGTGCGTCACAACGATGATGGCGGTTTCGAATTTGCGGGCCATGTTGTTCAGTATCCGGATTACAGCCAGAGCGCGTTCACTGTCGAGAGGGGCAGTCGGCTCATCGGCGAGGATAACCGGCGGATGATTGACCAGGCCTCTGGCAATAGCCACCCGCTGCTGCTCTCCGCCGGAGAGCTGGGAGGGCATAGCTCGCGCGCGATGCTCCACGTCGAGTGCCTTGAACAACTCGATTGCGCGGCTGCGCGCCTCGGCGTTGGGCTTGCCGGCGAGCATCGGCAGCAGGGCGACGTTATCCGTCACGTCGAGAAAGGGGATGAGGTAGGGCGCCTGAAATATAAAGCCGATTTTGTCGCGACGGAGTGCACGGAGGTCTCTTACCTGCCAGCCGTCATCATAAATTATCTCATCGCCAAGAATCATCCGCCCGGCGGTCGGCTCGATCACCGCCCCCAGGCATTTGAGCAAGGTCGTCTTACCGGACCCTGAAGGCCCGATCAGGCCGACCACCTCACCCGGGGATACCTGCATGTTCACGTTCGTCAGGGCATCGACGGCGGTATCTCCACTGGCGTAGCGTTTTTTTAAACCTTCGATACGAATACCTTTGCCTGTCATGTCAGCCTCCAATGGCCTCGGCCGGATCAACCTTCATGGCGGCACGGATGGCAATAATGCTCGAGAGAATGCAGATTATCACCACCACTCCGAATCCGATAACCGAGTCCAGCGGCTCAAGCAGCACATATTTGGGAAAGATCGGCGCCATCACCAGGGTAGCAGTGATCTTGCCCACCACAAAACCGATCACCCCGAGAGCAATGGCCTGCTGCATGATCAAACCGACTATCGTGCGATTTTTGGTTCCGATCAGCTTCAGGACCGCGATCTCCCGGATCTTTCCCAGCGTCAGGGTATAGATGATGAAGGCGACAATGGCTGCGCTCACAATCGACAGGATCACCAGGAACATGCCAATCTGTTTTGCCGAGGTGGCGATAAGTTTGCCGATCAGAATCGTCTCCATCTGTGCGCGGGTGAAGACGGTCAGGCGTTTCCAGCGACGGATAGTTTCGGCCACCTTATCCGCATCCTGGCCTGTTTCAACCTGCACCAGGACGGCATTGACGTATTGATTGGTGGTTTGCGAGGCGATGATGGCATCGAGGAGACCCGGCATCTGCGGCTGGTTGAAGGCGGGGTTTTCCGCGGTGCGGTGGCGTTGCTGGCGGATGGCGTCGTTGTCTTTTAGAAACTGCTCCTGCTGGGCGTCCTTGAGCGGAATAAACACCATCGGATCGCCGCCGGATGAGACCATGCGCCGGGTCAACCCGACCACGGTGTAAAGGTTGCGGCGAATTTGGATGCGGTCGTTGAGTTTGAAGCCGGTGGCGATGTCGGCCACGGCCTCATAATGGTCGCGGGTGATCTGCCGGCCGGCGACGAGATACGGTGGCCAGCCGGGTGTGCCGGGTTCGCCAGCGGTGATGCCGGTGACCATTGCCCGGACGTCCTGATCTCCCTTGTGCACCTGCATGGTGAAATAGGTGACACTGGCGGCCCTCGCGACCCCCGGCATGCTGCGGATGCCTCGCCAGGCATCATCGTAAATACTTGAGGATTCGGCATAAGGTCCGAGGGTGTCCTGCTGCACCACCCAGAGGTCGGCGCCACTGTTATCGAGCAATGCCTTGCCGTCATCCACCAGGCCACGGTAAATTCCGGCCATGGACAATGTCACCCCGATCAGCAGCCCAAGGCCCATTCCGGTAAAGACAAACTTGCCCAGAGAATGCATAATGTCGCGGCCAGCCAGACTGATCATAGCTTTACTCCCTTCAGATGATCGACCACCTGAATACGGCTCCGTGGATTTAAGATTCTGGCACTGTAGACCACTATCAGGTCATCGACCTTGAGACCGTCACGTATCTGCACATGGCCATCTAAATCGCGGGCACCAAGGGTCACCGGGGTAAAGTGGATACCGTCATTGATGATCTGCCAGACCCCTAATTGGTCATGGATGCGCTGTATAGCTGCATTAGGGATGATCGGGCCTGCCGAAAGTGATGGCAGTGCGATGGTTACTTCGGCGAGTTCGCCGACGGCAGGGAGCGGTTCAGGGGGATGGTCGAATACCACCTTGGCAAGCGTCTCCTCAGTCACTGCATCGGCCACCGGCTCCACCCGCAAGACCTTACCCGCCTGGGCATTGACTTCCTGGGAGCGCAGGACGATTTTGGCCGGCAAATCGGCGGCGAGCCCATGGGCGTGAAGTTGATCAAAACGCACGTTGACCCACAGGCTCTTTGAATCTATCAGCTCGACCACCGCCTGGCCGGCGACAATCGTCGTGCCGGGATCGGCATTGCGTGCTGTGACCAGTCCATCGGCCGGGGCTACCAGAATGAGGCTTTTGCGTTGTTCTTGCAATGCTTCCCAGTCGGCGCGGATGCGGGAGGAATCTTCACGGGCAGCACGCAGGTTCGCCTCGGCTACCTGTTGTTCATGTCTTTTGGTGGCGAGGATCTCCTCACTTGTGACCCGCGCCGCCAGTAACTCCTGATAGCGCCGCGCCTGGGTTTGGGCATAGCCCTTACTTGCCTGCGCTTCACTTAATTGCGCCTCGACACGCCTTACCGCAGCAGCCTGGCTGAGGATTCGCTTGTCGAGATCAATCGGGTCCATCTCGCCAAGCACCTGTCCGGCCCTGACCTGGTCTCCCACCTGTATATCCAGGATTTTCAGCCGGCCCGCAAAGGTGGGGCCAATCTTATAGGTGTACCTGGCCTCGACGCTACCGATGCCAAAGAGCGCAGGGGAGATGGACTGATTCTTAATTTTGGCCACTGTGACAGACACGGGTGCCAGCGGTCCGGAACGCAGGGCCACATAGATAAAGAGGGCAAGCAGGGGCAAAAGTACTGCCAGCATAACGATGGTTCTTTTTTGTACAGGTAATCTTTTCATTGTACCCTCCGTATGCCACGATGGTAGAGAGCAAAAACCCTTGGTGCATCATGCAGGATATGGCTGACATCTCCGGCCAGAAGTGATTGCATAACCAGTCCCTGGATCGTGCCGATGAACAAAATGGTCGCTGCTTCCGTGTCGAGGTTGGTCTCAAGCTCCTTGCCAGCTTTGCCTTTTTCGATCAGCCGATGCAGTCGCTCTCTGTAGCCTCTGATAAAGGACTGCACCGCCTCCTTGGATGGTGTCATCTCAGTTGATTGCAGTTCGACAAACAGCAGCCGGGGAACACCGGGATGCTTGGCCACAAAAGCCACGTGCGTCATGAACATGGCTCTCAGTGCGGCGAGCGGGGATGCTGCGTCCTGTATAGCCTCATCCAGCTCTGCCAGCAGACGTTCGGTCACCCAGTCCATTACGGCGAGCAGAACCGCAGCCTTATTGGGAAAGTGGCGAAACAGGGCACCCTGGGTCAGCCCCATCCGCTTTGCGATGGCCGCCGTTGTGATGCCATTCGGGTTTTGTTCTGCCGCTAACGCAATCACGGCCTCGACAATCACCGCCCGGCGTTCCTCGGCCGGAAGATATTTTACAATGCTGTTCATGTTGTCTCCAGTAAAGATAGTAATTGATTACTATCTTTACTGTACTGCGGTTTTCACCATTGTCAATGGGGCTCTTTTTAGAAAACTTCCATCTATGACCAATGACGATTATTTTGCGCGTAAGTACTGATTAGGCCAGGATACATCAACGTTTAACGCATGCGCTGCATGAAGCGGCCAGTAAGGATCACGAAGCATTTGCCGTGCAAGAAACACGACATCGGCCTGGCCATTGGCCACTATCTGCTCAGCCTGAGCCGGATCGGTAATGAAGCCTACTGCTCCTGTGGCAATTTCAGTCTCGGCACGTATTCTTGCCGCAAAAGGGACCTGGAAACCGGAACTAAAAGGGATGGGCTCTCCGGGTACGGCAAACCCTGATGAACAATCAATAAGATCTACTCCGCATTCTTTGAGTTGTTTGGTCAAAACGACTGACTGGTCCATGTCCCATCCCCCGGAAATCCAGTCTATGGAGGGAATTCGAACAAATAGAGGTAAGTCTTCCGGCCATTCCTCGCGTACGGCTCGAGTCACCCTCAGGGGGAAGCGAAGCCTGTTCTCCAGACTGCCGCCATACTCGTCCTTGCGCTGATTTACCAGTGGAGAGAGATATTCATGGAGGAGGTAGCCATGGGCCATATGCACTTCCACCACCTTGAATCCGGCAGCATATGCCCTGCGTGTCGCCGCACGGAATTCTGTCTCAATTATGTCCATCTGGTCTGTTGTTAAGGCGGATGGAAGCGAGTGGTCTGTGTCAAAGGGCAGGGCACTTGGCGCGAGCGTTTGCCAACCCCCATCTTCCGCGCCCAGGGAAGCACCGCCCAGCCATGGAACCTGGCAGGATGCTTTTCGGCCGGCATGGGCCAGTTGAATTGCCGGCACCGCCCCCTGCTCACTTATGAAACGAGCAATCGGGGCGAAGGCTGCAACATGTGCTTCACTCCATATGCCGCTGTCGTACGGGCTGATTCGGCCCTCAGGGCTGACCGCGGTCGCCTCAACCATGACCAGCCCGGCACCACCGACGGCGCGGCTTCCAAGGTGGACAAGGTGCCAGGAATTAGCCAATCCATCCTGGCTGGAATATTGGCACATGGGCGAGACGAATATCCGATTGCGAAAAGTAATGGATCGCAGGTCAAGAGATGAAAAAAGCTTACGCATGAAATCCCTCCATTTGATATGGGTTTTGTCGGCGGACCTTAAGAAAAAGAAAAATCTGCGCCCGGTAACTTTCTACCAGAGAATTACATGGCCAGAGTGACGCCTCTCTGATGAGAGGCTCTGGGCCATTACGGTGCGATCGCTTCCCATAGCAGCAAAAGAACCAGGTTGTGGTCTGGCAACTATGTATCTTAACAAGAGTTTAGCAAGACCGGTTGGTGGTATTCTGGAATATTTAGTTTGGCCCATCGAGATATGGATCAAAGAGGTGGTTTGCGCGTCCGCCCATTAAAGCATGCAGTAAGAACCGTCCGCCTCATTGCCTGAGACAGACGGTTCTTGTCCGCGAAAAACTACGCCCTGGCGGGCCTGAGGTCACGCTTCAGAAAAGACAATACCGCAGCCAGTACTATGGGGAAGACCCCGCAGAGCAGAAAAACGAGATCGCCCACTATCCGAATCCATTCCACGGTATGGAACGTACCGGTCATGATGAAAGATAAACTCCGGGCATGCCAGTAACCGTTGGTGAGCACGTCCCAAAGCTGGAGAACACCGGCAGGAAACAGATCAAGCACCACCATCAAGGCAAGACCGATGTTGAGTCCCCAGTAGCCAAGCTTGACGAATTTCTCGGTCTTGGCCCACACCTTATCGCTTTGCATTGATCGCATGCAGAAGACCAGCACCCCGAGGGCCAGCATACCGAAGACCCCGAACATGGCCGCATGGCCATGATTGGCCGTAAGCGTTGTTCCCATTTCAAAATAGGAAACTATGGGGGTATTGATCAGGAATCCGAAAATGCCGGCTCCGACGAAGTTCCAGACACCTACGGCGATGAAGAAGTAAATGGCCCATTTCTGTTTGGAAGCCATGTCCGTGCCGTCAGCCAGTTTATTTCGCTTGCGAAGCTTTATGAAACCTGAAGCGTCCAGCGTGAGCAGGGTGAGAGGCACGACCTCAAGAGCAGAGAAACAGGAAGCGAGCCCCATGTTCAAGACCCCCTGACCGGTGAAATACCAATGGTGCCCCGTGCCGACAATTCCGCCAATGAGAAAGAGAATGGCGTCCAGGTAGACAAGTCGGGTGGCGGAGCGGGCACTTACGATACCCATATAACGGAACATGATAGCCACAAGTACCGTGGCAAAAAGTTCAAAGAACCCTTCGACCCAGAGATGGATGATCCAGAAGCGCCAGTTATCGATGACGGCAAAGTTACTGTGTGGCCCATAGAAAAGGGCGGGAACGTAGAACAGAGGGATGGCCGCGGCCGCATAGAGAAAGAGTGCAGAAAGGTCTGATTTGCCTTCCTTGGCAATGGCCGGGCGAAGAGCTCTGAACATGAGAAAGAGCCAGAAGATCAGTGCAGCTGCAAGGAGAATTTGCCAGAAGCGGCCCAGATCAAGATACTCGGAACCTTGGCTGCCCAGCCAGAACCACAGCGGGCCAAGTTTGTCATTGATACCAAGGAACTCACCACCCAGGCTGCCGAGTACCACTACGAGGAGGCCGACAAAGAGCACATTGACACCAAGTCTCTGCCCTTTGGGCTCCTGTCCGCCAACCCATGGGGCGAGGAACAGCCCGCCTGCAACCCACGCAGTGGCTATCCAGAATATTACCAGTTGCAGATGAAAGGTTCGCAGCAGATTGTAAGGGAATAAATTGAGGATAAAATGCAGACCATAGAAGCCGTACGGTTCCACCCGGTAATGCGCCAGACCGCCGCCGACCAGGGTCTGCAGCAGAAATAAAAGAGCCACGATAAGAAAGTACTTGCCCGTCCCCCACTGGCTGGGGGTGAGTGTCCACGAACGAGGCGGTGACGGCAACAGTTTGAAGTCGTCCTTTTCACCTTCCCAGCCCAGAAAGTGAAATTTGCCAAAAAAGAGCAATACCAGTCCGAGCCCGCTCAGCAGCGTGACAAGACTGAGGGCGCTCCAGATATAGGCCTCGCTGGAAGGATGATTACCGACGAGCGGCTCGTATGGCCAGTTATTGGTGTAGGTGTAGTCCTTGCCGGGTCGGTTGGTTACGGTAGCCCAGGTTGCCCAGGCAAAGTAGGCGGTTAAGCCCCTTAATTCCTGCGGATTTTTTATGTAGTCAGCCGGAAGCCCCGGCGCACTGTTCGCCTTGGTGAAGAAATCCTTCCAGTAAGAGAGCAGTTCTTGATAGGCGGTAACTTCCCCGGGAAAGAAAGTCAGTTGGCCGGTGGCCGCATCGTAGCGGTTTGTCTTGAGTTCCGTTTTCACTTCCTGGGTGACGAACGCCTTTTGTTCCGGAGTCAGATTGTTATAAGAATTGTCGAATTTATTTTGCGCGATGACACCTTGAACAATCTCAGCTTCCCGGTGCAGATAGTCGGCGGTGTAATCCGGTCCCAGATAGGCTCCGTGTCCCCAAAGGCTGCCGTGCTCCATGAGGGCGTATTTTAAAAACACATCCTGTCCGGCTTCAATGTTCTGTTTGGTAAACAGGACTTCGCCGTTTTCAGCTACCACTTGCTGGGGAATGGGCGGCGCGTTGGTATAGGTCAGTACGGTCAGGATACTGAGGGTGGCGAAACCGAAAATCATGACAATGATAGTCGCATGCGGCCACCAGTGAGATAAAGTACTTTTCTGCGAGATCTGTGCCATTTGAATTTCTCCTTGAGTAATCGACGACAACAGCTTGTTTTCCCTACCATATTTCCGTAAATCGGCGTCAGTAGCCATCTCCGTGTGATAGGACCCAACATTTTTGCCTTTCCGGGTAAGGTTTTGTCACTGCCTGACCAGAAATAGCTTTTTGATACGCACTTCCTTCACCATGTTCCTGAACAGCTTGCAGGTCTGGTGTCCGGATTGTTTCTAAAACTGCATTGCTTTCGGAAAGAGGATATTGTTCTCAAGATGTACGTGCTTGTGGAGATCGTCCTCGAATTCTTTAAGTTTTCGGTAAGTAACGGTAAAGGTATTACAGACATCGTCCGGTATAATATATCCCTTGGCAAGATGATGGATTTTGTGCAGTGCGTCGCCGATTTCTTCATGCTCCTGCACAAGTTTTGCCAGGGAAAGCTTGATTATCTCAAGGTCCTTTGCGGCTGGCCTTGCACCTGTCTTGTGCAGCTCATCGGCCCGCTTGATGGCTGGAAAAAAATCTTCCTCTTCTTCGCTGAGATGGGCCGATAAATCAGCTGCAATCCGCTTGAAAATGGTTCTGATCTCGATGAGTTCAGGATGCTTGACGCCGTGGACGTTGGAAATCTTGTCCAGATATGCCGCAAGCGGCGCGGTGTTTTCCTTGAGATAGCTATGGTGAACATTGACGATATAATCGGCCAGAAACGGCAGTTCCCAAGCAGAATAATTCTGGGCTCGCTCGACCGGTTGGTTTCTCACCGCCGCAAGGTCGCCAAGTATTGCCGCAGGGTTGATCCCTTTTTCGAGACAGGCGGCTTTGATCGTACCCTTTCCTCCACAGCAGAAGTCAATCCCGTAATCTTCAAAGACTTTCGCGGTCCGGAAATCTTCGGCGACCATCGTACCGATGGTTTTGTCGGCTTCTTTCATGTTTTATATCCTTGTTGGAAGATGTTCGTTAGTCTTGAAAAGAATTCACACGGAACATGACGCGTATGCCTGAAACGTGGTCAGCAGCAAAAAAAGGAAATTGGCTGATGCATGCTGCCAATTTTTCTTCTGTCACCCCTGAGATGCTGACGCTCTCTCAATAGTTAAAACCATATACTTTGTAAGGTAATTGACTTAAGTCATCTTATCTGACTCAATTTGGGTGATTGGTCTGAAAGAGAGAATTTTAGTATTGCTGGAGCAGTTCTAAAATACCCTGAAGCAACTGGACAGGGGTTGGAGGACACCCACGTATGACGGCATCTACTGGGATGACATTGGCAACAGCCCCGCAACAGGCATATGATACCCCGAACTCTCCCCCATCCGCACCACAGTCACCCATGGCAACCACCAGTTTCGGTGCAGGTATGGCGTCATAGGTCCGTTTGAGTGCAGCCTGCATGTGTCGGGAGACTGGGCCGGTTACCAGAAGAAGATCCGCATGGCGTGGTGAAGCGACAAAATGAATACCAAACCGTTCTATATCGTAGAAGCTGTTGTTCAGCGCATTCATTTCCAGTTCACAGCCGTTACATGATCCGGCATCAACCATTCTAATACTCAGGCTTTTACCGAAAATGCGCATAATCTCGGTTTGGCAGGTCGCGCCGAGTTGCACCATCGTTTTGTCATGAGGCGGCAATTCCTCTGTCAGACGACCTGTTTTGAAAATTTTATTTAGAATACTGAACATTCTCGTTACCTGTCGTCAAATTAGAGATCATGCCCGGAATACGATCCGTTTACAGATTTATTGCAGACGGGAAAATCGGGAACAATAACTCCTCCGATCATCTCCTCAAGTGCCGGCCAGTTGAGCCAACTGGGATCGCGAGGGAAATACCTCGTAATATGTCCTCCAGCCTCCAGATGAACATAAACGATAATCTCACCGCGCCATCCCTCGATAAATCCAACGCCACTGCAATCCTGGGTAACGGGGGAGAACTTCTTGACAATTTCACCGTTCGGCAGATCACTGAACAGATTCTCCAGTAAGTTGAGAGAGACGAGAATCTCATCGCCCCGCACTCGCACACGACTGCGACAATCCCCCTCAGTATAACAGGGAACCGTAATAGCTTTACGTTGATACGGAGTATAGGGGGCGTCTCGCCGCAGATCCCAACTTTCACCACTGGCCCTGGCGATGTAGCCAAGAACACCAAGCTCTCTCGCTTTGGCAAGGGACAGCACTCCGGTAGTCCGCAGACGATCCTGCAGGGATGGGTTTTCATAGAGCAGGGGCAGTAATGTCTCGAGTTCGCGATGCAACTGCTCAATACCTTTTCTCAGCAGGCTTTCCTGTGCCGACAGGATGTTTCTGCTGACGCCACCGGGCACCACGACATCCATCAACAGGCGATGACCAAAGACGGCAGCATTTTGCCGTTGCCAGAGCTCCCGTAAACGGCTGAATTGCACCTGCGCAAAGGCAAAACCCACGTCGTTGCAACAGGCACCGATATCACCAAGGTGGTTGGCAATCCTTTCGCTTTCCGCAAGGATTGCCCGTATCACCAGAGCCCGCCGAGGAATGGTTATTCCAACTGCATATTCGCAAGCCTGGCAGGCCGCCCAGGTATGTCCCACCGTGCTGTCTCCCGAGACCCGCGCGGCAAGGCGCGCAAGCCCTTCGACATCACGTCCCTCTGCACATTTTTCTATACCTTTATGAACATATCCAAGATGTTCTTCCAGGCTGAGAATATCCTCACCCATCGCCTGAAAACGAAAATGGCCGGGTTCGATAATGCCAGCATGAACCGGACCAACCGCTATTTCGTATATACCCTGGCCTTCAGCCGGAATAAAAGGATAGTCAGAATCAGGCGGGGTATCATCCAGCGGTGTTCCGGCACGTGGAAAATCTTTGCGCAATGGATATTGATCATCGTTCCACGCCTGATGACGCATCCAGCGACGTGGGTCGGGGTGGTTGACGAAACGGATGCCAAACATATCCTGAAGGTATCGCTCAGGTCGGTTGGCCGCAGGGAAAAAGGGTGTTTGTGAGGGGAGTTCACCGTGGTCATCGGCCACGATTGCACGGATGAGCAGATGGCCGTTCCTCGCGGCAAAGGCTGCTGTGACCCAGATCTCCGGGAGACAGTGCTCGCCCCATACCGCGCACCAGCGTATGCTGTTTTCCGCCATCATCGCCGCAACTTTACCCCATAAACCGGCATCTATGAGAAAACACCGGGTGGGCCCCTTCAGATCAGGCACTTCCAGGGTAGAGATACCTGCTTGCTCCAGTAAAACCGGGATAGAATCAACATCTGGTGCGGCGAGTTGTCCGAGATTCTCGTTCTTGTTCATAACACCCCCCGTCCAACAATCATGACAGTTGCCTGATTGAGCCATTGCGCCAGAACCGTAGGGATTGCCAGACCAAGCCATAACACCAGGCCCAGATGTATAACGACCGGCCACATATTGGCCGCTACCTGCGTTTGGTTTTCCGGAGGCTCGCCAAACACCATTGGTTGCAGATTGCGAAACAGTCCGGCAAAAGCGACTGTCAGGCCTATGAGCAAGGGTGGCACAAGCCAGGGATAGCTCTTGATTGTGGCGGTAAATAACAAAAATTCACTGGTGAAGACCCCAAAAGGCGGCAAACCGGCAATGGCACAGGTCCCAATCAGAAATCCCCAGCCAACAAACGGCTGGGTGCGGATGAGTCCTCGGATTTGGTTTATGGCCTGAGAGCCGGCAATATGGGCCGCATGACCTACCGTGATAAAAATTGCAGATTTTGTCAAGGAATGGACGATCATGTGCAGCAGCGCCCCAAATGTGGCCAGTGGTCCACCAATTCCAAAGGCAAATGTCATCAATCCCATATGCTCGATGGAAGAATAACTGAACATCCGTTTCACATCGTACTGCCGGTGGAGTAAGAGCCCGGCCACTGAAAAGGAGAGCATGCCGAAACCCATCATCAAATTCCCGGCAAGATGAGTGCCAAGAGATGGGTCAACCAGCATTTTAAAGCGGACGATCGCATAGAGGGCGATATTGAGCAACAGGCCCGAAAGAATGGCCGACATGGGTGTTGGCCCTTCTGAATGGGCGTCTGGCAGCCAGTTGTGCAGGGGGACCAGACCAACTTTGGTGCCATAGCCGACAAGTAGAAAAACAAAAGCCAAAGCCATTACCCCCGGATCCATATTGGCCGCATGGTCCTGCAAGACAGTCCAGAGTAATCCGTCATCATGCCCCGGGACTACTTTTTCAGCTGCAAAATAAACGAGTATGGTGCCAAACAGGGCCTGGGAAATACCAACTCCGCAAATAATGAAATATTTCCATCCGGCCTCAATCGATTCAGGAGTCCGGTAGAGACTGACCAGTAAAACGGTTGCCAGGGTCGCCCCTTCGATAGACACCCAGAGTACGCCGAGGTTATTGGTGGATAAAGCAACGAGCATGGTGAAAAGAAAGCCCTGATACATTGCATAGTAGAGTCGCATTCTCTTGTCATCAACTCGCCCGATCGCAACCTCATGGGCCATATAACGGCCTGAAAATACCGCTGTTGTCATACCAACAAAGGCATTGAGCAAAATGAGGTACACATTGAAGGCGTCGATGTAAAAAAACTTGCCGGGTGACAGGATCGGACCATACCGGAACACCTCAAGGGCAGTAACCAAGGCGGTTACAAAGGTACATATGCTGATAGCAAGATTAATACTTCCGGCGGACCGCCAATGGCCGATAAACCCAAACAGGAAGATACCCGCGAGAGGGAAAAATAAGGTCAAACCGAGAGCAATCATTTTTCGACCTCTGTCAAATGATTGAGACGATCTGTATCGAGACTGCCGATTTCTGTCCTGATATGGAAGAAGAAAACACCAAAGAGAATTGCCGCGACCAGTACGTCAAAGGCAATCCCCAGTTCCACGACCATCGGCATGCCATAGGTGGCTACTACCGCCGCAAAGAACAGACCGTTTTCCATGGACATAAAGCCCACCACCTGGCTCACTGCTTTACGCCGCGAGATTACCATCAACATTCCGATCAACACTACCGCCAGTGAAATTGCGATAGTATTACGAGTGGCCAGGAGGGACAAGGCACGAATAGGTAAAGCAACATAGTAACTAAAGAGCACGAGGCCTGCAGCAAACAGCATAATTAAAGAGGGATTCGCGATACTCTCTATCTCACGATTGATATCGAGGCGAACAACCAGGCTACGTAATTTGTAGGGAATAAAGAAGACCTTGAGAAATAACGTCAGGGCGGCAGAGATAAGCAGATGATATTTCCCGGAAATAAATGCCATGAGGAGTGTCGCGAAAAACAGCAACAGGCCTTGCAGGGCAAAGGTGTTAATCATACTGTCCAGCCGTACCTGAGCCAGCATGAGAAAAGAAGACAATAAAATCAAGGCAGCCAGGATCAAGACCACCTGCTCGGGAAGAGACAACGTAGCAATTAACATGTTAACGTACCTCGAGAATAATATGGCTCATCATTCCGAGTAACGAAAGGATAAACGCCAGGCCAAGAAATTGTGGTGCACGAAAAAGTCGCATCTTGGCCTGTACGGTCTCGGCAACAGCCAGAAAAAGGGCCAGGAATAACAACTTGCAACTCACACTCGCTGCACCTATCAGAAGATCTCCCGGGCGCAGCGTCAAGGCGACGCCCAGGGGAACTATCAAATTAACAATCAAAAGAGAGTAGAGGGTGAGTTTGAGCATGGCCGCCCATTCCATCAAGGCCAGATGACGGCCACTGTATTCCAGAATCATGGCTTCATGGATCATCGTCAATTCAAGATGGGTGGCAGGGTTGTCAATTGGAATGCGCCCTGTTTCAGCGACTGCAACGAGGATTAAGCCCAGCGAGGAAAAGATAAGCGACGGATAAAGTATAAGAGAACCCTGGGAAAAATGAGCTATAACAGTTGATAAGTTTGTACTGGAAACGTTCATTGCCAGGGTAAAAAAAGCCATGAGCAGAGCAGGTTCGGCAAGAGAAGAGATCGTTACTTCGCGAGAAGATCCCATTCCCCCAAAAGAGGTGCCAACGTCCATGCCAGCCAGGGAAAGGAAAAACCGGGCAAGGGCTAAAAAACCAACCAGGACTATAACGTCAGCCAGGGCAGAGGTCGGCAATTGCACTGAGATTACCGGGACGACGGAAACCGCAACAATTGTGACACTAAAAACCACATAGGGGGCAATCCGGAAAATAACAGATGCAGTATCTGCGAGTACTACCTGCTTTCTGGAGAGTTTGAGTAAATTCCGGTAAGGTTGCCAGGGCGGCGGACCCTGTCTGTTTTGCAGTTTGCATTTCATCCACTTGACCAAGCCCGCCATAAATGGGGCGAACAAAACGACACATAGCGTTTGCATAATTGCAAAAATCCAGCCGGTCATACAATCACCCACAGCAAAAAGAGTAAGGTAAAGAAAGAATAGGCAAGATAGACACGAAGGTTTCCTCCCTGGATGCGAGACGCTCTTTGGGCAATTTGCAGGATGAGCTTGCCTATTGGAATATAGAACACCAGCCAGCTCCAGTCGTTGATCTTGATGAAATATCGTGGCCCTCTACCCTGTTGCGCCGGTTCAATCTTTTCAAAAATGCACCAGACAAACGAAAAAATGCGGCGAATTGGCATGGCAAAGGAAGCGGCGGTGTATTGCATGCGGGGGGTGAGCGGACCAAAACCGCAATCCCAGGCAGGAGCAATACGGATGCGATTGTCACGTTTTAAGGGATGAAGAAAGAAAAACACGATCAGCCAACTCACCAAAAGTCCGAGCAGGACAGAGGGTGCGCCATATGAGGCAGTCTGCTTGTCTATCGGAGTCAGCCACAACCAGCTATTATCGGCAGCTTTTGATAAACCAGTACCAAGGAGTTGTTCCGGAATGGTGCTGATTGCGCTCACCGTCCAGGTTGGAAATACGCCAAAACCCAGGCAGCATATGGCCAATATAACCTGAGCAAACTTCATGCCAAAGGAAACTTCCTTTGCCTCTGCAGCTTGCCTGCTTCGCGGACGTCCGAGGAAAATAACCCCATACACTTTGACGAAACAGGCAATCGCCAGGGCACTTGTCAGGGCAAGCATGGCTGATGCGACTGGAATCATTGCTCCCAAAATACCACTTTTAAGCACCGTACCCTGCAGTGCCGCTTGAAAGATCAACCATTCGGAAACAAATCCGTTAAATGGAGGAAGCGCGCAAATGCTGATACAGCCAATCAAAAAGCAGATTGCGGTCACCGGCATTCTCCGCACCAGTCCGCCCATATTTTCCATATCATGCTGGCGACTCTGCTGCAGTACCGCGCCTGCCCCTAAAAAGAGCAAGCTCTTGAAAAGAGCATGGTTCAAACAATGATAGAGGGCGGCAATCAGGGCAACAGCGGCAATTTCCCTGTGACCGGTTGCCGAAAAAATCATCGACAAGCCAAGGCCAATATAAATAATGCCGATATTTTCAACGCTATGGTAGGCCAGCAACCGTTTGAGGTCATGCTGCATGAGAGCGTACAATACACCTAGCACGGCTGAAGCCGCGCCAATCAACAGCACCAGAACCCCCCATTGCCACAGGATGTCCCCTAAAAGGTCCCAGACGAACCGAATAAATCCATACACTGCTACCTTGAGCATAACCCCGGACATGAGGGCTGAGATATGTGAAGGAGCCACCGGATGGGCCTGCGGAAGCCAGACGTGCAGTGGCACGATTCCGGCCTTCATGCCAAAGCCGACGAATGCCAGCACAAAGGCGATGGTCGCCCAGGTCGGGCTTAACTGGGCGGTTGCCATTGCGTAAAAGCTGAAACTGCCGCCAAAACCAGCAAGAACGCCGTAGGCAAGCAGAATAATTGCTCCACCGATAACAGCCATCAGTAGATAGATAAAAGCAGCACTGCGATTTTCTGCTTTGTGATGCTCGAATACAACCAGAAAATAACTTGAGACAGACATGATTTCCCAGGCGATCATAAAGGAAAATGCATCCGCTGCAAGTAAAACAAAGAACATTCCGGCAACAAACAGGCCGGTGAAAAATGTCAAAGTACCGATTGGTTGCGGCCCGCCTATATGCTCTTTAATGTAGTTAGGTCCGTAGCATGCGACAACGGAGGTGATGCCTCCGACAATAAAGAGAAAGAAACCGGATAAAGGGTCAATGTGGAGAAGCACTTGCAGCCAGGGGAGGCCGAAGGGGAGGCTAACCTGCTCAGTTGCGTCAGTTAGCAAGGCGAGTGCTCCAGTCCATGCTGCAGCAATACCGGAAATGCCAAGGAGGATAAACGACAACCTGACTAACATAAGTGGCCATCGCTGCAAGAACAATGGCACAATTGAAGAAAGTAAAGCTGACAAAACAGCTAATTGAGCAATAGTTAAAGACATGCTTGAATCCATTGTGCAGTATTAATAAATCAGAAGCAGAGTGCAATTCTAACGGACTGCATGCGATAAAAAAGAACACAGTGAAAAAAAAGCAGTTTGTTTGCAGATTTTGAGTAGTTAATTATTTGATATTTTTAACAAAACACGTTTCTTCGAGTTTGTGATATCGTGTACAGCCTCAACCGGGGGTGCCAAGGAAAGGCATCGAAGGTTAAGAAAGTGTCTAACTCTTTACGGATATACTGCGCGTTGGCCTGTCTCGTCGCAACAGACGATACTGATGTGTTGGTATAGCAACGAAATAAGCCATATGGGACTCCTTTAGCTTGCCCATAAAAGAAGGCACCCATAATAAATACATACCAATATGTGTAAAAGGAGAAAAGAAAACTCAGAAAAGAGGCAACTGCTTAGAGAGAGAAGAAAAGAGATACTCATTTTCTTTTGATACATGTCCTTAGAGGAATACACCTTTCAAATTTTTTTTCAACCAGTTTTTCCGGTTATGCAGGTTGTAAGTCCAGGCACACTGGGGAATCCCTTCGGATTGGATGACTATGGGAACGATTTCCGGATGTAGGAAACCAATGGTATACCTTCTAATCAGTGACAACATCTTGGTACGCCTTGGTTCGGTAAAGCAGCACACAGGCCCGCCGATTGTGCCGGCCAAACTGTTGCAGAGTATATAATGGGCCATTGGTTCACAGTCAGGCGTTTCTCTTACCCAAAAGATTGTAAGAGAAATCCAGAAACTGGATTATACTTGGCATTCTGATCATCACAGTTTTATCCTGCAACTTCAGCAAAACGAGGTGTTCAGGAAAAATTACAGTTTTGGCATTTTCTCTTCATAACACAATTTTTTTTTAATATTTTCCCCTGAAGGTAGATTTAAAATGTATTTAGACCATATAGTTACGACTCTTCAGTTAGCGATTGGCCCCGTTATCGTGATATCAGGTGCTGGTCTGGTATTGTTGTCTATCACCAACCGTTTTGGCCGTGTCATAGATCGATCCAGAAGCTTGGCCGAATCAACACACAGCATTTCAACTGACAAAACGCATAGCATTAAAAATCAACTTATGATTTTGATGCGTAGGGCTAGATTGCTCCGTATGGCGATTGCCTTTGCCTCGCTAAGCATACTTCTCGCTGCTTTCCTGGTCATTTCCTTATTCTTAATTGAACTTGCAAATCTAGAGGTCACATCCTTGATCATTGTAATATTCATCTGCTGCATGGGCTCATTGATTGTCAGCCTACTTTTTTTCATTGCAGATGTGAATGTTTCACTCTCAGCGCTCAAACTTGAAATGGGAGGCGAACCTAAGGACTGATAGCACAACAGACAACACCATCCCATAAACGGATAGATCTGTTCCTCAAACAATTGATTGCAATTCGAAAGTACTATCAACGCCGACGATGGTCAGAAATGGAGCAATTGCCTCGGTTGATTCTCTGGAAGAATCTTGGATTTCAGATTATGTTTTCCTGTCAGGAAAATCTTGCTTCTCAAAGGGCTAAGAAGACCCTCACATGATGTTAGGTTTTTGGAGCACATTATTGATTCCCTTAACAGTAGACACCTTTAATTTGAGAACTGGTAGGAAAACAGTATCTTCGATTTGGCAATATTAACTGTCCAACTTAAATCGGAGTGAGTTACCATCAAAAGTATTTTTTAGGAAAAAACGAACCTGCTCCCGTCAGAGTGCTTTCCAGATAACTCATTGACTTCAGGATCGGCCTAGTACAGTGTACAATTTACAGTTTCGGATAAAGCCGTTTTAGCCTGATTCGAGCGTCAATATCACTTCTCCTTCTTTTATTTTCTGTCCCGGAATGGCAAAAATCTCTATCACAGAACCAGGGATAACGGAACGAACCTCTTTACTTCGCAGATTCAGGGCGAAGTGCTGGGCACTGGCGCGCCGCTGCCTGACCGTGTCGGCAAGCTGAAGCTCAACGAAGCTTTCGTCGAAGCCATCGTGCCAATCCTGTCCGACCTGCCAGGCGCACGCAGCCTGAAC
>JBBRDD010000008.1:0-51149 GCA_038204235.1 Desulfobulbales bacterium | reverse complement strand
TCAGGATTGAGATCAGCAGCCGCAATTTGCATACAGGCTTTTGCTTCCATCCCTTGAGCGTTGAGCAGAGTAGCAAGTGCAATCGCAGAAGTTACTGAATCGGTATCAGGATTTGCATGTCCAACAACAGAAATAGCCATTAACGTTCCTCCAAATTAAATTAATAGTAGTAACCAAAATCTCGTCGCCTTAATCTATTATATTATTTACTTAAATTTGATTCGGTGTATAAATTTGACATCCCAAAATAGTGTGTTCGACGATATCAGTCAAGCATTAAAAACGACTGACCTCGAATGACACGGCAATACCGACAGGCAACTCCAGTTCTATAGTCACGGAACCCGTTTTGGCGTACATTTGCCTCTTCGTCCGTGACTTTGCTGAGGGTTTGGGGTATCTTTTCTTTATTTTAAACTAGATTGCTGCTTCCCTCCTTTTAAAAGAGTGTATTACCTATGGCTCAACCAGATAACCGGAACTCACTTCAACCACGAGCAAGGAAAAGATCCAATTCCCTTCTGTTCATCACTATTACGGTTCTCGCGATTTTATCCATTGGCCTTTATTATTACCTGCAAAAAAGACCCGAGACTTCTCTGGTGAAATCAACCGGAGTCGCAGATGTACAACTGTCACCGCAGAAAGATTGGCCGGCGCAGGATCGCATGCAGAACCAGGAAGGGATGCAAAAGGATCAGGATGCAGCACAACCACCGCAGGCTTTACCCTCCTCCGCAAACGAAGGTCAAATCGACAATCAAACAGCAGGGTCCGCTGATACTGCTACCGGGCTGCAAGAAGAAATTTCTCACGTCGGCCGAAATGATACCGAATCCGCCACCCCTGAACAAAACCAGCAGCAGGTCGACATAATCAACACATTTTACTCACGGCTCGATCAGCAGCCTTACATACAGGATCTTGACTTGAAAGAGCCGAGTAAAGTATATTTTTCCAGCCTTTTACAAAAGCTCGCCGACCACCCTCCAACGGTGATCCGGGAAACAGATAATCTGTACACTCTGTTAAAAAACACGGCGCACTTTTACCGCATCCTGGGGAAGAAGAACCTTACCGTAAGCAAGAAAATACTCGCGGCAGAGTCCGGTTCTTTTGAACTGCTTGCACGAGCCTTCTATGCACTTAGCGCCCATCCGGAATATCTGAAAAAAGAATACGGACTCTCCATCCCTTCGCAGGTAATGACAGATTATGCCGCTTTTTTTCTGAATACCATGGGAGGGCGACTGTACTTGTTTCGCCGCGATTCCACTACGAGAATAGTCATCACCTATTATGCGATCATGACTCTTGACCGGGCCAACATCGCCGGTAATAGCGGCCACGGAGTGGATCTGAGGCCGTCAATATTTGCGCTGATTGAAGAAATGGAAAACGGCGGCAAACGCCTCCAGTTCAAAGCGCAATATCTTGATGCATTATATGATCTTCAGGAAAAATACAATTAACTAAGAAAAATTATGGACCAAGCGCAATACAACAAAAGTCTGTTTTCTTTTCTCGCTTCTTCCCCTACGCCATATCATGCGACTGCCACCATTGAAGATTCTCTTCGTTCATACGGTTTTGTACAGTTGCAGGAAAACAACCGATGGCGGCTGAAGAAAGGCCATTCCTATTATTTAACCAGGGAAAACAGTGCGACTATTGCGTTTACTCTAGGCAGTAACGAGGAGGTGGCGCACGGATTCAGGATGCTCGCCGCTCATACCGACAGCCCCTGTCTGCAGATTAAACCGCGGCCTGACGTAAAGACCGGCACGTACCATCAGCTCGGAGTTGAAGTATACGGGGGGCCTTTGCTCGGGTCATGGTTCGATCGAGACCTGTGCCTTGCTGGTCGCGTCGTCTGTACCCTAGATGACCAGAATCTTGCTGTACTACTGGTCGATTTTAACCGTGCCCTGCTCTCCATCCCCAGCATAGCCATCCACTTCAACAGAGAAGCAAATTCCGGCACCAGCATCGACAAGCAGAAACACCTGCCGCCGATCATTGCCCAGGCTATCGACCAGCAACTCCCCGAATTACGAATACTTCTCATCGATCAACTGCAGCGCCAGCATCCTAAAGTAAAGATAGAACAAATTCTGGCATTTGATCTCTTTTGCTATGATTTCCAGGGACCGGGATATCTCGGCATACACAATGAATTCATTAGCTCGGCACGACTGGATAATCTGCTCAGCTGCCACGTCGGCATAATGGCGCTTGGACTTGCTGACAGAACAAAAAATACTTTTCTTTTCTGCGCCAACCACGAAGAAAATGGTTCCACTTCTGCAACAGGTGCATATGGTTCATTTATCGATTCGGTATTGGAGCGGTTGGCCGACGATGCTGAATCCAGACGAATAGCCCTCAGTAACTCATTTCTTGTTTCCATGGATAATGCCCATGCGGCGCACCCAAATTTTATGGACAAGCTGGATCCGCAACATGAAATTCATCTTAATAAGGGCCCGGTCATAAAAACAAATGCCAACCAACGCTATGCAACAACCAGCCTCAGTGCAGCCATTTATAAGGACATCTGCCGGGGGATCGACATTACCCCTCAGGAATTTGTCATGCGCAGTGATTTGCCCTGCGGCAGTACCATCGGTCCCATCACGGCTGCCCGCCTGGGAATAAAAACCATAGATATAGGAGCACCAAGTCTGGCCATGCATTCTATCCGTGAACTGACCGGCAGCAGTGATCCATTCCTTCTTTACCGGACTATCAGCCAGTTTCTCCGCTCTGATTCCCACCATAAATTATTGTAATTATAGATGACACAGAGGCGATATCATATTCCCCACATTCTATTGACGATTGTTTTTATCCTGGCCAGTTGTACGCAAGCCAACAGCAGCCTGTATGATGCGCTACGTAAATATAAAAATAAGCAGGTCAGCCAGCAGGCAATACAAAAGCTGGCCCAATATGATCACCTGATTCGCTATTTTTCAGGTTTTTCTTATTTCCTCCCCAAACATAAAGTCAGTCCGGATTTCATCCGTGCACTCATCCTTGCCGAGTCAGGCGCCGACCACCTGGCAGTTTCTAATAAAAATGCCCTCGGCCTCAGCCAGATTCTATATACAACAGGCATGGAGGCAGCAAAGGAACTTGCGCAATCGGAAACGCAATTTCGTTATGTTTCCAGAGAAAATCTTGACAATCTTGCCGCAATGGATCTCTTTGACCCCGCCATTAATATCCTTTTAACGTGTTATCTGATAGCTAAGTACAATTACAAATTCGACGGCAAACTCGATCTGGTCGTCTCGGCCTGGAACGCCGGAGAAAATACCGAATCACTGAGTGAGGGGCGACATGCTCCGTATCAGGAAACTGAAAATCTTATCGGGAAAATTAATGCCTATTACATCTATTTTCGGAAATACGGGATATTTCACTGATTCTCTTTATAACCAATGACAAGTAATTTTAGTCTTTAATTTATTAGTTAAATTAACTTTCGGCATTAACAGTACCTTATTTGATTGGATTTATTATATTTCCATGCTTAACTACATCATATTATCTAAAATTGACAGACGACAACAAGCACATTGTGGTATTTACAAAATCATATCAAATAGGTAATATAGCTACCAGATCACAATGTAGTACTTTCAGCTCAATGTCATAACCTTCCCGAGGTTTTAATACCATCTCTGCAACTCATCTCCCTATGGTCACCAATCCGAAAATGCCAATACAGTCAGCGACAGGTCACATTGCAACACTCTATCGTTTTTGTGCCCAGAGCATGCAATACCCGGACCCCGAATGGTTTTCGGAAAATTACCTGTCAAGTTTATATGGCCTGCTCGATGCCCTTGGCGGGAGCACCGAAAAAGAAAAGTTGCAGACAGCATTCAGCAGGAGTAAGGATGTTCTTGAAGACCTCCAGATAGAATTCACCAGACTGTTTATCAATGGCTTACCCCATGTAGCAGCACCGCCATACGGATCAGTCTATCTAGACAAAACGCTCAGAGGCAAATATTCCGACGACATCTTGCTGTATTATCGCTCCCTGGGCTACGACCTCACGGCACATGCGGACCTTCCCGACAGTCTGATACATCAGCTTGAGTTTCTCTCTCTTCTGGCAGAAGATGGAAACAGAGACGGTGAAGAAGAGTTTCTGGCCCGCTTTTTTCTACCATGGTATCCAATGTTCGCAGCACAAGTAAAAGAGGAAGCTCAGCATCCTTTTTACCAAATCATCGTAAGCTTTATTGATTTTTTCACACAGGAGGAAAAGGAGTATGGCGTTCAACATAACGAGGCGTAAATTTTTGCAATCTGCCTCCTTGGCAGCTGTCGCATTACCCCTTTCTGGAGCAATAGCTTCAGAGAGTGGCATAACGCGTTCCCCCCTTGAGCCAAAAGGCTCATTGAAAGATGAAACCGTCGTGGGTGGCGTTTGTGAAATGTGTTTCTGGAGATGTCAGCTCATCGGCAAAAAGCGTGGTGACCGACTGGTGAAACTCGAAGGGAATCCCAAATCGATTGACAACGGGACGACTATATGCGCCCGTGGCAATGCTGGAATTCAGCTCCTGTACGATCCCGATCGCTTAAAATACCCACTTAAAAACGTTGGTGAGCGCGGTAACCCCAAATGGAAAAGGATCAGCTGGAAAGAAGCCCTGGATGAGTGCGGTACCAAATTGAAGGCCATCCAGGACAAATATGGTCCTCAGGGCCTCTGCATGTTTCCCCATGGAGCAACTGCCAAATATCCAATGCACTTCATGGAGCGGACCATCGGCACCCATAATGTGAGCGAGGCATCTTTCTTCCAGTGCCGGGGAATTCGCGATACAGCCTATATCGCCACTATTGGCAAGGCGCCTAATGAAGATGTCGATATGGCCAATGCCAAGGTTATCTTCCTGCTTGGTTGTCATTTCGGCGAGAACGTACACGTCAGCCATATCAAACGATATATCCAAGGGTTGCAGAACGGTGCCAAACTCATTGTCGTTGACCCACGCTACTCTGCATCTGCGGCCAAATCGGATATCTGGGTGAAAATAAAGCCGGGTACCGACACCGCTTTCCTGCTTGCCATCATGAATTATCTTGTCGTGAACAAAAAATATGATGCCGAGTTTATTGACGAGTACGGCGAAGGCTTTGATGAGTTCAAAGATGGTATCAAAGACTGGAGCCTGGAGAAAGCAGCCAAGGAATGTGAAGTTCCAGTCGCTCAAATTAAAGAAGTTGCGGAAATGCTCGCAGCCAACGCGCCGAATGTTTCTATCCATCCTGGCCGGCACGTTTCCTGGTATGGCAATGATTTTCAGCGACAGCGCTCGCTTGCCTGCCTCACCGGACTCCTTGGCGCCTATTTTGTCAAAGGCGGCTGGGTGCCTGGAAAAGGGCCGAAGGTAGGAAAAACCAGCTGGGCCAAAAAGGATCATGGCGACGAACACAATCTCAACATGAATGCTGACGAGGAACTGCGGTACCCCTACTCGCCTCCAGGTACGCCAACGGAGTTGATCAGAGATGCGGCCCTGACCGGCAAACCTTATCCTATTAAGGGATGTGTTATCTGGGGTCAAAATCCGATCCAGACGATCCCCGGCCAGGAAAAGATGAAAAAAGTTCTCCAGCAGATGGATTTTGTCATGTGTGTCGACGTTATGCCGACGGACATAACCATGTGGGCGGACATCCTTTTACCGGAAGCAAGCTATCTTGAACGACACGATCTTATTAAGACCGGGACCCAATGGGATTTAGCCGATAAGCAGCAACAATATATCACCGCCAGAATGCCGCTGGTCGCTCCGATGTTTGAAAGAAAAGACCATGTTTATATCACCAACGAAATCGCCCGGCGAATGGGTTATGAAAAAGATATTCCCGTTAAGACCGTTGCAGAACTGGTTGATAAAGACCTCAGTGTCGCAAAATTATCGCTTGCCCAGTTAAAAAAGGAAGGCGGCATTCATCTGCAGGAAGGCAAAAACCCCTATGAGGTGCCGGAAGATTTTGAAATTTATTTCTACAATGAAGATATAGCCGATGCTGGTTTTCCAGGTGTACCGTCCTATATCCCGGTAGAGCAGGTCCCGGCTGGGTATGCGCGGCTCCTGTATGGCCGAGTACCGCTGCACACCTTCAACAGAACCCAGAATAACGTCTGGCTGCACCACGCCATGCCCGACAATCCGGTCTGGATTAGCGATAAGGTTGCTGCGATAATGGGCCTGAAGGACGGCGATGTGGTCGGTTTTATCAATCAGGATGGCATGAAATCCAGGACCACCACGACAGTCAAAACAACTCCGGGTATCCGCACGGATTCGGTTTTCATGGCCCATGGTTATGGCACTGCGAACCCTCTTATGAGTGTAGCTGTGAATGCCGGTGTTGATGATACAAGTCTTATCACTAAAATTACAGTTGACCCTGAGACCGGCGCCCATGGAATGCGTACCAACTTTGTTAAATTGACCAAAGATGGCAAGGTAATTGACATTCCGGCTACCGTCTAGATTCGGCTTTAAAGGTATTATTTCAGGAGGATACAATGCAATATGGAATGATTATCGACCTTGAACGATGTGTGGGCTGCCATGCCTGCACCATTGCCTGCAGAGCAGAATGGGAGGTCCCTGTAGAATTTTATCGAAACTGGGTGTTTAGAATGGGTCCCAGCATGGTCGGCAAAGATTTGGCCTCAACCTATTACCCTGGCCTTTGCAACCACTGCTCCGAGCCACCGTGTGTTGCCGAATGTCCGGTCGATATGGAGGAAAGAACGTTTACCAATTTTAAAACCGGGGAAACCAAAAAGATGGAGACCGCTGCCACCTGGAAGGACCCCTTTGACGGTACGGTTCAGATCGACAAGAATCGCTGTATCGGTTGCGGCGCTTGCGTCGATGCCTGTCCTTACAATGCCAGGTATGTCAACCCAGCTCTGGTTGACGACGTTTCAGATGACGGAAAAGCAGACAAATGCACCTACTGCAAACCGAGGGTGGAAGCTGGGTCGGCACCAGCCTGTGTGCAGACCTGCATTACCGGGGCAAGAATATTCGGCGATCTGGACGATCCGAACTCCGCAGTTTCCCTGTACGTTAAAAAAGGTGCCAAGGGCATCGAACCAAATGGTGGAGAGCTGGGTCCCAACAGCAGGTATTATGGCAAGAAAAAGGATATAGATCTCCTCTTTACCACCCATACGCCTGAACTTGCCGATTTGGATCAGGTAAGAAGGAGGGCTATGCTCGCCTCTATGGTCAAGCCGGCAATGAAAAAAATAAGAAATCTCGGCCTGCTCGGTGTGGTTGGTGCCCTTATGGCCAAAGGGATAGTAGACCAGACAAAGAACGAGGAATAAGCTTCGTTTCGTAACATTACCTGTATCTTGTTGATGAGCTAACCCCGCCAAAAAGTTTTGCGGGGTAAGTTCCTTTATTCTGCAGATACTGCAAAGCGCGATAATCTCCTGTTTGATTATCGCGCTTTTTTTTGTACTATCAACCCCCACAAGCAATGTATTTTTACCAGCAGCATCCTGTATATTTTATAAAAAAGGATTTTACCATGAGCACAGACGATAAAAAAATCATCTACTCGATGATAAAAGTCAGCAAATATTATGAGAGTAAACCGATCTTAAAAGACATCTCTTTATCCTATTTCTATGGTGCCAAGATTGGCGTTTTAGGCCTGAACGGTTCCGGCAAGAGTACTCTTTTAAAAATTCTCGCTGGGATCGACAAAGATTTTAACGGAGAAACCCATCTTGCCCCGGGACTCCGGGTTGACTATCTGCCACAGGAACCGGAACTCGATCCGGAAAAAACAGTCAAACAGATTGTCGAAGAAGGAGTCCAGGAGACAGTTGATCTCCTGGCCGAGTTCAACGAAATTAATGAAAAATTTGCCGAACCGATGACCGACGACGAGATGCAGGCACTCATCGACCGACAAGGGAGCGTGCAGGATAAACTCGATCATCTCTCAGCGTGGGATCTGGACAGTCGTCTGGAAATGGCGATGGATGCCCTGCGCTGCCCACCCTCGAACACCAAATGCGGTATTCTTTCCGGCGGAGAAAAACGGAGGGTCGCTCTTTGCAGAATCCTCCTCAAGCAACCGGATATTCTGCTGCTGGACGAACCGACCAACCATCTTGATGCCGAATCCGTTGCCTGGCTGGAACAGCATCTCCAGGTCTATCCCGGTACGGTCATAGCTGTTACCCATGATCGTTATTTTCTCGATAATGTCGCAGGTTGGATCCTGGAACTGGACCGAGGACTTGGTATTCCATGGAAGGGCAACTACTCGTCCTGGCTGGAACAGAAAGAGAAACGACTGGCCATGGAAGAGAAGAAAGAAAGCGATCGACAGCGGACCCTGCGCCGGGAACTGGAGTGGATCAAGATGAGTCCAAAGGGCAGGAGAAGTAAATCCAAGGCGCGTATAAGCTCCTATGAGCAACTGCTCTCAAAAGAAAGAGAAGATCTAGCCAAAGAACTGGAGATATTTATTCCGCCAGGACCACGTCTGGGCAAGGTTGTCATCGAAGCAGAAAACGTCAGAAAATCCTTCGATGATCGTCTGCTGGTTGAAAATATGAATTTCAGCCTTCCGCCGGGCGGTATCGTCGGTGTCATAGGTCCCAACGGTGCCGGCAAGAGCACCCTCTTTAAAATGATAATTGGACAGGAAGAACCCGATTCAGGTTCAATCCGGGTGGGCGACACGGTCAAACTGGCTTATGTCGATCAGAGCCGCGATCAACTTGATCCGGAACAGACGATCTGGCAGGCAATTTCCGGTGGACAGGACACTGTCTGGCTGGGAACCAAAGAGGTCAACAGTCGTGCCTATGTCGGAAAATTTAATTTTTCCGGGACCGATCAACAGAAAAAGGTCGGCCTGCTCTCCGGCGGTCAAAGAAATCGTGTTCATCTGGCCAAAACGCTCAAAGAAGGCGGCAACGTACTGCTTCTCGACGAACCGACCAACGATCTGGATGTCAATACCCTGCGGGCCCTGGAAGAGGCACTGGAAAACTTTGGCGGTTGTGCAGTGGTAATTAGCCATGACCGTTGGTTTCTGGATAGAATCGCGACCCATATCCTGGCATTTGAAGGTAATTCACAGGTTGTCTGGTTTGAAGGCAACTATTCCGATTATGAAAAAGATCGGAAAAGCCGTCTCGGTGCGGCCGCAGACCAGCCTCACCGTCTGAAATACAGAAGTCTGACCAGAGACTGACAACAGTCAGCAAAAGGCAGTTTCACCGGTACCATTTTGGTTGTACTGGTGGAACTGTGCTTTTGCCCGGTAAGCAGGAGACAGACGAAAGAGATCTCATCAGAGGGTCTTGAGTTCCTGCAGCAACGCCTGCAACACCCCAATGTTTTCACGGGCAAGGTCTAATCCCCCGCCTCTGCTATCATTTTCGATCTGCATAGCAAGCTCATGTATACCGAGTATTCCCAGACTGGCGGCGGCACCTTTTATCGAATGCGCGGCGGCCATGATTTTTCCAGCAGATTTTTCCGCCAATCCCTGCTCGAGGAGGCGCAAATCCGACTGAAAGGAATCCTTGAAAATTTCCAGCAGCTCCTCTAACAAATCCGCATCATCTGCTACCTGTTCCAGGGCATATTTTTTGTTCCATTTCAGTGCGTTCATCTTGCAATCCTGTCAGTAATACAAAAAGGCTCCACTCTATTTCTCCTCTTCCGTCTCGGCCAGTTCTTCAGATAAAATTATCTGTCCACGACGCAACAGACAAAGCCGGCTATTTTTTATGCCGACCACAGTCGAACACAATCCGCCGCCAGTTATACCGCCATCAACTATGTAATCGACTCGATTACCTAACATTGCGATCACTTCCTGAGGTGATCGAGCCGGGGAGAGGCCGGATATATTGGCGGAGGTGGCGGTAATTGGTTTGCCCATCCGACGCACCAATTGTTCTGCAACCGGATGGGGCGAGATACGGATCCCAACGGTTCCGGTATGTCCGGTGATTTGCCGATTGACATGTGATTGGGCGTTAAAGACAAGAGTCAACGGCCCCGGCCAAAATCTGTTCATCAATGACACGTACAACTGTGGCACCTCCTGAACTAGAGCTGCCAGCTGTTCCTTCTTTTCAATAAGCAGTAATAACGGTTTATGCTCCTGTCTTTTTTTGGCAGCAAATAATTTTGTTACGGCGGGAGCGTAATCGGGGTCAACCGCCAAACCGTAGTAGGTTTCAGTTGGAAAGGCGACAATCCCACCCCGGTGTAAATGCTCTACAGCAAGGGTGAGCGATGTCCCTATACGGTCACCAGAAAACTTTTTAATCATTAATTTTCTTAGCTTTTTCTTCGACGTCAAGCACCATGTCATGACGTAATTTAACTAGTTTCTTACCCAGTTCCGGATTGACCAGAGCGAGAATTTTCAAGGCCATTACCGCACCATTTTTAGCTCCCGCCTTGCCAATTCCCATAGTAGCCACGGGAACACCCGGAGGCATTTGCACTGTCGATAAAAGCGCATCCAGGCCACCCAGAGAAGAGGAGTCCAGTGGAACACCTATAACCGGGAGATCGGTGTGTGCAGCGAGTACACCGGCCAGATGTGCCGCCATGCCGGCACCAGCAATAATCACCTGTAATCCTCTCTGCTGGGCGGTTTTGGCATACCCAACGGCTTTCTCGGGAGTACGATGCGCCGAGGCGACGGTCATCTCACAGCAAATATCGTTTGCCCGCAAAAAATCGGCGGCAACTTTCATCGTCGCCAGATCAGAATCGCTGCCCATGACAATGCCAACCAGCGGCGACTGCACTCCCTTCAAATTTCGCCGCAAGGCTTTTTCACCAATATCCCTCCGGCAATAACAATTGGTCCATTTAATCACATCCACCGCCGTATAGGCTCTGGCAATTGCCTCTTTTAAGGTGTTGCCTACCGCAGTAACGCCTAGAACCCGTCCCCCGCTGGAAATAATTCGGCCATTTTTTTTGGTTGTTCCGGCATGAAAGACTTCCACTCCCGGACATTCAGAAGCCTTGGTCAATCCACTGATAACCTTGCCTGTCTCATAGGTACCGGGGTATCCTCCGGAAGCCATAACCACACAGACAGTCGGCCGTGGATCAATTTTCATCTCAACCCGGTCCAATTTCCCATCAATCGCTGCCTCAAAGATATCGATTATGTCGCTTTTCAGTCGCATCAGCAGCGGTTGAGCCTCCGGATCACCAAACCGACAATTAAACTCAAGCACGTTTATGGTCTGGCCATCAATCATCAACCCCGCATAGAGCATCCCTTTATACGGTCTCCCTTCAGCTTCCAAACCTTTTATGGTCGGCAGCATAACCCTGTTCATGACAAAATCGGCAATTTCATCGGTTACCACCGGGGCCGGCGAATATGCTCCCATTCCTCCGGTGTTGGGTCCCTGATCTTTTTCAAATACTGCTTTGTGATCCTGAGACGTGGGCAGGGGGAGAACCGTCTTCCCATCGGTAAAGGCAATAAAGGATGCCTCTTCTCCGGTAAGGCACGTTTCAATTATAATCTTGTCACCGGCACTGCCAAAAGCCTTGTCGGCCATGATAAGATCTACCGCTTGTTTCGCTTCTTCCACCGACCTGGCAACAAAAACTCCCTTACCGGCGGCAAGCCCATCCGCCTTGACTACAAGCGGGGCGCCATGCGAATCGATATATTTCTTCGCTTTTTCACCATCATTGAATACCGCGAAAGATGCGGTCGGAATATTATATTTTTCCAAAAATTCCTTGGAGAACACCTTGCTGCCTTCAAGCTCTGCCGCCTTTTTGGTGGGACCGAATATCCTTAAACCATTTTTTTCAAAGATGTCGACAATACCAGCCACCAGAGAGGATTCGGGCCCGACCACAGTCAGATCTATTTGTTCTTTCTGAGCGAATTTCAGCAGTTTTTTAACATCGGTCACCGAGATATCGACACAATCAGCCATGCGGCTTATGCCGGCATTGCCCGGGGCGCAGAATATCTTTTCGACCTTTTTACTCTGCTTGATTTTCCACACAAGCGCATGCTCACGCCCACCAGAACCAACAACAAGAATCTTCATAGGCTACTCCAGTACGTTTTTTTTTATCTAAAGAGAAATATTTTTTCCACGAGAAAATCAGCCAATCATCCCTGTCGTTTTGATTGATCGTTGACAAACGGGATGTGAAATATTACATGAATGAATAGTCATTCATATTTAACGCGCTTTTGTTGTTTTACTTTTTCGATCTTTCTCTGTTGGGAATGAAAGCAGAAAATAAACATTCAAAGATTATTTCGGCGGCAACCAAAGTCTTTGCCAAAAAAGGATTTTTCACTGCTAGGATATCCGATATTGCCAAAGAAGCCAAGGTTGCTGACGGAACAATTTATCTCTACTTCAACAACAAATACGATATTCTGCTCTCCGTATTTGAGGAAGAGGTGGGTAAAATTGTCGAAAAAACCACTAAGCTCCTCAGCAACGAGGAAGATCCCCGAAAAATGCTGGAAATCTATACAGTCCAGCATCTTACGGCCATGAAGAAAAACAAGAACCTTGCCGAAGTGATTCAGATCGAACTGAGACAAACCCACAAGGTCATAAACGAATACCGAAATAATAAATTCAACGAATATATTGGCATAATTGCCAACATAATCAAAGAAGGCCAACAAACAGGAGTTTACAAATCAGACGTTAAACCTGATCTTGCCAAACGAATATTTTTTGGCGCTCTGGATGAGGTTTCAAGAGTCTGGAATGCATCACTTGAGACCCACTACACGGTCGAAGAAGTTGCTGATCAGGTTCTCACCATGTTCCTGGCAGGAATTCTTCAGGACCCCGCAAATAACGCTGAGTAACCCCAAGCAGAACAGTCGTACCTTCACCCCGTAAAACCATAATGCAGCAGACCTTACGAAAATTCAGAGGGTCGAATTGCTATCACCTCAAATTCTCGTTTTCCACCGGGGGTTACCGTCAGTACTTCATCGCCGACCTCTTTGCCAAGCATGCTTTTGCCGAGCGGCGACAGAACCGAGATGGAACCTTTTTTAACATCAGCCTCCTCCGGGCCCAACAACTGATACGTGATCTCCTCGTCTGTGTCAAGATCGAGTAATTGAACGACTGTCCCGAATACAATGCTGTTGGTTTTCACCTGTAAGCAGTCTATTACTTCTGCACGCGACAATTTGTCTTTGAGCTCAATAATACGCCCTTCGATATGGCCCTGCCGGTCTTTGGCCGCATGATATTCAGCATTTTCCTTCAGATCACCATGTTCCCGCGCGACTTCAATAGCCTTAACAACCACGCCTCGTTCCACTCTTTGCAGATGCTGCAATTCTTCCCGTAATTTTTGATTGCCATTTTTGGACATTGGTATTCGTTGTATCATTTAAATCTCCATAAAAAAATCCTGCAGGGCGCAAAACCAAAGAAGACCCGTACAGGAGTACCGACAAAATAGCTATCACCAGCGATAGTGAAGCGATAAAAACAATCCTTTATCCTCAAAATCATCGCTTCTTGATAAAGTAAAGTTGCCTTTTAATAGAAAATGAGGGCTCATTTCAAGGAAAATGTTCAAATTGGTGGTAAAAGAAAGATTTTCATTGTCTTCAAAGCCAATGGCATTGTCGATTGAGTAGTAGCTCATGCTCTTCTTTTCCCCCTGCTGATAGCCCAGGAAATCGTGTTGGAAATGTAAATTTAGTCGATGTTCGGTAAAGAAGGAAGGACTCCAGTAAAAGAGTTCATCCATCGACTCCCCGACAGTCCCCGGGGCTTTATTTGCATCATCGTTGATCAGATACTGGTAATCATACCGTACTGCCACCTGCAGAGATTCGCCAAAAATACTGTACGATGAATAGCCATGGAATCTGTTCTCGCCGTTGCTGTCATTGTAATAACGATGACGCAAATCACCGCCAAAAGACAGGCCAACAGGGGTTTCAATACTTAAGCCGGTTTCAAACGACTGGTATGTTATTTGTCGCTGTATAGCCTCGATTGTATCGTATACCTGTTTTTTTTCAAGCAGCACATATGCATTGACGTAATCATCCAGCTGCCCTTTCAACTCGACTTCGTACTGAAAACCGGGATTACTGTTACCAGTGATTTTTTCCGCTCCGCCCCCCAAAATCAATTCGTAGGCCTTGGTAAATTCATATGTTGCTAAGGTATAAAGAAAATTGCTGCCGGTCGAGCCTTCAGTATCCAGTGCCTCAAAGCGGTTATTGGCGTAACGAATACGAACGTCTTTATCAAGACCGGGAGTAAACCAGAAAGACGTTCCGACAGTCGTTCTCGCCACATCTATATGGCCATCCCTCCCCTTTTTTTCCTCGTATTCGGTATTAAAGACGCTCTGTGGACTGATCTGCAGGGTGGTACGTTCGATGGATTTTTCTAAATCTGGAGAAGTAGTTCCACTCTTCTGCATTGCTTCATACACCTGCGCCTCTTTACGATACTTGCCAATTTTACCATAAATATTTGCAAGATCATTCATTCCTTCGGAGGACTCTTCCTTTGAAAGTCGTTTATAACTTTGTTCGGCGTAATAATAGTTACGTTCGAAAATAGCTTTTCGCGCCGTATATTCATTGGCAATCAGTTTTTGCCAACTATATTTTTCAAATAATCCAGAGACAATCTTTCCTGCTTCATTGTCTCGATTATCGAGTAAAAATTGCGGTCCCATAAATTCAGCAATAACGTCGGGTTCAGATCGCAACAGCAGCATCATCTGGTTCCAGAAGGTATTCTCCCGGGTGAGATAATGATAATTTATCTGATTTTGTCTAAATTTTTCGCCGAGTAAATCCTGTACAGGTGGGGTCAGGAGTTGTTGGTAAATCTTTAGCGCTTTAGCCTGTTGTTTATCGCCCCATAACAGCCTGGCAAGGGTGAGGAGGTCTTCAGTGCTGTTTGAATATACCAGTTTTGCGGACAGGTTATCTATGCTGTCCCCTCCTTCTTCTTTTGTAAATAGAACCAGTCCCTGTCCGTACATTCCGCGGCGTGCTTCAACTTCGATTCGCTTTTTTTGAAAATATGGTTCCTCCGGATATTGGCGGATCAGCTTCGACAAAGCGACAACAGCATTTTGGCTCGTCCCCGTTGCGATCATTAATTCCGCCCAGACAGCTTTGCCAACAAGCGAGTCGGGATATGTTTCAAGCGCTGCGGCGACATATTTTCTGGCAGCAGCATATTCGCGATACTCCATTTCTTTTATAGCGACCGCCAGATGCCTGGTAAGCACCGGAGTGCCTTCAACAATGATTTTATCATCGAGGCCTGTTCCGTCATCGGCCTTTTTCAACTTTCGCAGGAGCATGCCCTTAAGGGTGATTAATTCAGGATCGAAAGGGCCATTGTCTAATAGCGATTCGCATTGCCGATATGCCTCCCGCACTTCGCCTCTATAGTAACTCAGCCAGCAATGTTTTTTTTCTAAGATCTCCAGAAAAGGCAATAATTCTCCTTTCCGCGATATTTTCCCGGCTGCCATCAGATATTGGTCGATGAGCTGCTGGGCCTCTGCATACTCTGCTTCCGCCTGCAGCATTGATACTTGCACAAGCAGCAATCTGGCACCATGAGGGTCATAAGAAAATTTTGAATCGACCTGTCCCGTGATCTTCAGCAATTCCTGATACCAGCTCTTTGCGCTCACTAGGTTTTTATCGGCAACTGCATCTCCAGCCAGTTGAAAAAGGATATCTTCAACGAAAACTTTGCCCAGCAGCAGTTGACGCAACAGTTGTTCCGCCTGTTTTGTTTTTCCTTCTTTGCGCAGAGATCGCGCCATATGCAGATCTATCCGGGTGGTTATTTTTGACGAACTGGCGAAACGCTCTTTTGCCCATTTACAGGTCTGCGCATATTCCTCAAATAAATAATTATATGATAGCAGATCGAGATACGCCAACACGAAATTACTCAATACGCCTGCATCAGTTTGACTTAGCCCCCCGGCAAAAAGCGATTTCAGTTTATCGCCGTTACCGATTTTTCCGGCAAGTCCAAGACACTTTGCTCGAAGCGCGAAATCCTGCGAATCAAATGCCAGGCTCTTTTCAAAGGAGGCGAGTGCTTTTATTTCCAAGCCAAGATGCTGCTCAGCATCGCCTTTCATGAGGTAATAGAACTTTGTTTTGTTTTTCTCGGCAGCTACCGCAGAAAGATAGTCGAGGGTCTGTTTATACAGAGATTTACGATAATATTGCTGTGCAATACGCAGGGCGATATCATCCTCCCGCGCCGAATGTTTAAAAAGAGTAGTCAGAACATCAATCAACTGTTCGTGTTTACCTTTTTTTTCCAGCAGATCAGCCATTTCAAGATACATTGCCGGTCGATCAAGGGTTATTTCAGCAAGATCATTCCACAGCTGTTCAGCGCCTTCTTTTTCGACAATCCTCAGAAAATCAGCAGCAAGAATTGATTGTATCTCAGAGATCTTCGCTTTAACACCCGCGTCTTCAGGATGCTTTTGCAGGTACCTCTCATAAAAAAACAGCGCTCGATCAGGCCTGTGCAGATCTTCCTGACTGATCTTTCCTGCCGTCAGCAGAAAATTATCATTATTTTGACTATTATCGACGAGATACTTTAACTGCAACAACGCCGCGTCAAAGGCACCATCGTCCATATAATATTTGGCGAGCTTTTGTCGAAACGGTATATAGTCGGGATGTCGATTAAGATATTCCCGCCAGAGTTCACTTCTTTTTTTTTCGTAGCCCGGTCCATCGAAAACCTGAACCGCCTGGAAGATTACCCGATCGCCTACAGACGGATTTTCCAGTAGCTGGTCATAGAGTTTTCTGGCTTTCTCGTCTTTGCCAAGGGCATGAGCATCATCAGCAAGGATGAGAATTACTGCGTGGTTTTCCGGATGACGCAGGCTGTACTGCTCGAAAAGCACAAAGGCAAGCTCTTTTTTGCCCTGATCCCTGAGACTGGTCGCAAGACCAAGAAGAGCTGGATCGGAGTTTGCCCCGTTGGGATCTTTTTCCAGCACTCTGCCGTAATAATCAATTGCCGTCACATAGTTTTTCCAGTGCAATGCGACAGCTCCACCGGCAAGGAGATATTGACTATTATTGGGATCTTTATCTATCAGATCACCGATGATCTTGGCCGCGGTTGAATAATCGTCAACCTTGAGGAGAACTTTGCAATATTCCCAGTTGGCTTCTTCGATATTCGGCTTCGATCTATATAATTGGGTATAGGCATTGACCGCGAGCAGGTAGTTTTCATCACGGACAAATTTTCTGGCTTTATCCCACAGGACTTTCCATTGAGGTGACGCAAGTTCGCCCTGGATCATGGAGATATTTTTCTCCGGGGCAATTCTGTCGCCGGCAAAACAGCCCGGCGCAGTCGCCCCGAAAGAAGTGATGAGCAAGAAAATTAATTGGCTGTAAATAAAGTGCTTCAGCCTGGATAGGATCATTGGCAAAGGAGGGTTTATACAATTGGCTAGCTCTTGTTATTTCAGTACTTGTCACCCCTCACGGTAACCTGTTAGCTATAAAACTGCACTATTTTCTCAACGACATATTCCTGCATCGCCTCGGTCAGCTCTGGATAGATGGGCAGAGCGAGGGTGGTGTCAGCCGCCTTTTCAGCCTCTGGGCACCGAACACCGGCGGCAATGCCACCAAGGCATTCCTGCTTGTGCAGGGGTACGGGGTAATACACTTCACAACCAATATCGTTTTTATTCAGGCACTCCCGCAGTTCGTTGCGGCGCGCTACACGCAGTATATACTGATTATAGATGTGCACGTTCGGTATTCTTCCATCCGCTCCGGGCGTCTGGCTATACACCACTTTCGGCACGACAATCTGCTGCGCATCAACAAGACCTGACTGCAGAAAGAGACTATCGTAACGCCGGGCATTTGCACAACGGCTGGCATGCCATCCTTCCAGATATGGCAGTTTCACTCTCAGGGCGGCAGCCTGGATCGGGTCCAGGCGAAAGTTGCCCCCGACAAGCTTATGATAATATTTCGGATGGGCACCGTGGTTCCGCATTAAAACGAGCCGTTCGGCAAAATCTTTATCCTGGGTGACGACCATCCCGGCATCCCCTATGCCACCGAGATTTTTACTGGGAAAAAATGAGAAACAGCCGGCCAGTCCCATCGATCCTGCTCTTTTGTAAGTCCCCGCGGCTGCACCTGCTGCAGACAGAGGATACTCCGCGCCGATTGCCTGAGCAGCATCTTCAATGACGGGTAGATCGTAGCGCGCAGCCAACTCCATAATAGCCGACATATCGGCACACTGACCATAAAGATGCACCGGAATGATGGCTTTTATTTCCCGGCTGATATCAGCTGCCAGCAACTCTTCCATTTTGGCCGGATCGATATTAAAACTTACCGGATCAATATCGGCAAAAACTGGTATCGCACCGACCCTGAGGATAACGCCCATCGTTGCAAAAAAAGAATAAGGCGTAGTGAGCACCTTATCTCCCGGTCCAATGCCAAGGCTCATTAAGGCTATCAGCAAGGCATCGGTACCACTGGTAACGCCAACCCCGTAAGCTGCACCGCAGTACTCAGCTATTTCCTTTTCAAACTCTTCAACCTCAGGGCCCTGGATATAACGAGTGGATTTAACAACGCGGGTAACAGCAGCAATAATATCGTCTTCGAGGTACTCCAGTTGGGCCTGGAGATCTAATAAAGGTACTTTCATAGTGTTGAATTGTGGTGGAGTTTAATTGATGACGTCGTAAACATCGTGAAATTTGACTGTTTACGAGATCATCGTTTTGGGGATGATACTAAATCAGGAAGACGAGTTGATAACTATTTTCTCGCCGTCAAAATAGTCTACGATATCAGGCATTTCTGCCTCAAGATATTTCTTCATTTTCTTCAGAAGATTTACTTCAATCTGCCGTACACGTTCTCTGGAAATATCAAAACGGTCGGCAATATTCTGCAGGGTCAGTGGTTCATCGGTCAACAATCGCTTCTCAAGGATCATCTTCTCTTTATCGTTGAGCTTGACCTTAAGAATTTCAAGCAGCTCCGTCAGCTTCGCTTTGACTTCCTTACCAGCCACCGTTGATTCGATCCCCGGTCCGTCGCTTGGCAGGAAATTTTTCTGCTCGTCTTCAGAATCAGAACGTACCGGACTCTCCAGAGAGACATCCCAGTTATCCATTCGCTGACCCATTTCAACGACTTCCCGTTCCTTGACATTAAGACGTTCCGCCAGCAATTTCGGTTCAGCGGCAAATCCCTGACCTTCGAGAAGCTTACGTTCTTTATTGAGACTGAAAAAGAGCTTTCGCTGGGCCTGGGTTGTGCCAATTTTCACCAGGCGCCAGTTATCCATGATGAATTTCAAGACGTATGCCCTGATCCAATAGGCGGCGTAATAAGAAAATTTCACCCCACGGTAGGGATCAAATTTTTTTGTAGCCTGGACCAGCCCGACATTTCCTTCCTGAATGAGATCCATGAAATTCTGCATCCAGTACTTCTGAAAATCCATGGCCACTTTGACCACCAGACGCAGGTTAGAACTCACCAGTCGGTATGCGGCATCCTGATCGCCATCTTCACGAAAGCGCACCGCCAGCTCATCAGTCTCTTCTCTGGTTAACAGTTCATATTGACTGATTTCCTGGAGATAACGATGAAGCGCCGGGTTACTGAGGGCAGGCAGGTTCTCATCATCAGCAACGTCCACCAGAGGATTCTCGTAGGCCTCATCAATGCTTCTACTTGAATCGAGCTCTTCCTCTTCCAAGGAATCTATGTCTTTATCAGAATTGATTATGTTGTTTTTGCTCATATATTTTGCTCTCCGGAAAAATATACCCAGAAAATTAAGAAAGATTATGATATTACTCTACCTGAGCGAAAGTGCAATCATATTGTGCCGCAGAAAGAGGGAATCAGTTTGACACCTGACGATTACTTTACTCGAATTCGCCGACAGTAAGGAGAATATTTTATTTTATTAGTTCACTGGATGTGATAAATGATCTATTCGTAGAAAATCGAATCAACCTGTACCTCTACACGGCCCACCTCAAAATAAAAAAATGAATAACATTAGAAACTTCAGTATAATCGCCCATATCGATCACGGTAAATCAACTCTTGCCGACCGTATGATCCAATTTTGCGGTCTGGTCACCGCCAGGGAATTCAAGGACCAGATCCTCGATAACATGGATATCGAAAGAGAACGGGGTATCACAATTAAAAGCCAGACGATCTGTCTGCCTTATACCGCAAAAGACGGTCAAAAGTATCAGCTCAACCTGGTCGACACCCCCGGTCATGTCGATTTCAGCTATGAGGTTTCAAGGGCTCTCAGCTCCTGCGAAGGTGCCCTGCTGTTAATTGACGCCGCTCAGGGGGTCGAGGCCCAGACTCTCGCCAATCTCTATCTGGCCATGGAAAACGACCTGGAAATTATCCCGGTCATCAACAAAATCGACCTGCCCTCTGCCGAACCGGAACGTATTGCCCTGCAAATTGATGAGGATCTCGGCCTTGATGTTGACCTGGTCCAATTCTGCTCCGCCAAAAACGGCATCGGCATAGAGGGTATCTTTGAAACCATAGTGGCCCACATTCCCCCGCCGAAAGGCGACCCCAAGGCTCCCTTGCAGGCGTTAATTTTTGATGCGAATTACGATCCGTTTCGCGGTACCCTTATCTCGGTCAGGATTATGAACGGGACAATAAAACCTGGCGATATCATGTTTTTTATGGCCAATGGTGTCGAATACAAAGTGGATGAGGTCGGTCTGTTCAAGTTAAAAAGACAGCCGCAAAAACAACTTTCCGCGGGACAAGTCGGCTATATTCTGGCCGGCATAAAGACCGTTGAAGATACCCGACCGGGCGACACCATTACCTTACGCGATCAACCCGCAGATGAACCGCTGCCCGGCTTCAGGGAAGTGCAGCAGGTCGTTTTTTCATCAATCTACCCGATCGACACAGACGAATACGAAGACCTGGCCGCAGCCCTGGAAAAACTCAAGCTCAACGACGCAGCCCTCACCTTTGAAAAGGACTCATCCGCGGCCCTCGGCTTCGGGTTCAGATGCGGCTTTCTCGGCCTTTTGCACCTTGAGGTCATCCAGGAGCGTCTTGAACGTGAGTTTGATATTTCACTGATCCTGACGGTGCCGTCGGTACAGTATATCTTTCACCTCACCGATGGCTCCACCATTCATGTCGACAATCCGGCTCATTTTCCAAACCCTTCGCATATTAAAAAAATAGAAGAGCCGTATATCAAAGCAACCATTTTGATGCCCGAAAAATATATGGGCACGGTTATGACCCTGTGTATGGAGCGGCGCGGTGAAAACACCACCTTTAACTATCCCATCCCCGGCCGAATTGAACTGCAGTGCGAACTGCCGCTGGCCGAGGTCATTTATGACTTCTATGACCGTTTAAAATCCGTCACTCAAGGGTATGGATCGTTTGACTACGAAATGCTCGATTACCGGAAAAGCGATCTGGTCAAACTCGATATCCTGGTGAACAGTGAACCGGTCGACGCCTTGTCGCAACTGGTCCATCGCAGCAGCTCGAGAGCCAGAGGGCTTCATGCCTGTGAGATGCTGAAACTGGAAATTCCCCGACAAATGTTTAAAATAGCTATACAGGCGGCGATTGGGGGGGCTATCATAGGCAGAACAACCATATCAGCGCTGAGAAAAGATGTCACCGCCAAGTGTTACGGGGGGGATATTTCGCGGAAAAGAAAACTGCTCGAGAAACAAAAGGCTGGCAAGAAGCGAATGAAAACCATAGGCAACGTCGATATCCCGCAGACGGCTTTTCTGGCTGTATTAAAATCCGAACAATAACCGGCACGGGCTCAATCCTTAAATTTTTCGGAGGCTCAATGAAAGAACAGCACATCGTCTTCCCCTGGCAACGTGGTTTTTTCAGGGTGCCTCCCCCTCTATTTCTCATCCTGGCGGTGGTGGCCCTTTTCATATCATCCTGCGCGCAGGTGCAAGTCAGTCAGGATTACGACACAGGCTATCTATTTGACAAGGGAAATACCTATGGTTGGAACACAGCAAAACCATTGGAAAAAGACGACCTCCTCGAGAGTGATGAACTGCTCGCAAAACGTTTTAAGTCCGCGGTAGATGCAACGCTTACCAAACGAGGTTTTATACAGACCACGCAACCAAATTTTCTGGTCTCCTGTACCTATACGGTCAAGAGCAGACTTGAGAGTGATAGCTTCGATTCAGGTTTTGGTTTCGGTGTCGGTCGCTTTGGCCGTTATGGCGGAGTAGGCATGAGTACAGGGAGTACAATCCGGCAGTATGATCAGGGCACCCTGATCATCAATATTCATTCGGCCGCGACCAAAAAACTTATCTGGAAAGGAACAGGGACCCGCGAAGTTTTTATCCACTCGACCCCGGATGAATTAACCCGCAGCGTCAACGAAATGGTTGAAGCAGTACTGGCTCAGTTTCCTCCGGTAAAACAAACCTCGGGCACCGGTTTCAATTCATGATCCAGTCCCTGTCAGCATCCCTTCTTTCCCTGCTCGGCTGGCATCTTGCCCCACAGGTACCTGCCGATGATAAAATCATCATCATAGGCGCACCGCATACCAGCAACTGGGATTTCCCTATGACTTTGCTGGCCTTATCTGCGCTGGGCCTACGATATTCTTGGATAGGCAAACATACCATGTTTAAGGGACTTGTCGGGAGTTTTTTCAAGAAAATAGGCGGCATACCCGTTGACAGAAAAGCAAGAGTTGGATTCATTGACGAAATGGTACGCACCTTTGCGGCAAGAGATCGGCTCGTACTCGCCATTGCACCGGAAGGTACCCGTGCCAGAAAAGATCACTGGAAAGCAGGTTTCTACCAGATAGCCGTGCAGGCCCATGTCAACATCTGTCTGGGATATATCGACTATCCGACCAAGACCATTGGCCTTGGCCCTGTCTTGGTACCGACAGGGGATATTCTCGGAGATTTCACCGCAATCAAGGCATTTTATCAGGACAAGAAAGGTAAATACCCGCACAAAGCAAGTACTATCTGCCTTCGTGACAAAGAGATTGCTCTTCTGCATCAGCAAAACCTGAAGAACCAGAGTGATTCCGATAAAATAGACGTAGCATAAACAACGATCTGTACAGTATCTTTCAGTTCTCTCCGCCCACAGCGTCAGGACCATTCGCCCAGCGTTACTGCATTTCGCCTTTTCCCCGATACAGAAAAAAAGACCGGCCGGAAAATTTTACTGTTCATTTATAGCCATTCTGATTTAATACCATTATCTTAACAACAGATATATTGATAACATAAAACGTGTGCAAAATTTGATCATTTATAGCTTCAGAACTGGAAAACTTAATGGATGTACAATCAGAAAAAAAACATGATCGTAAAAAAATCCTAGAGCCCACCTACCATTTTTCATCGGAACTCATCAAAATTGGTGAAGATTATACAACGGACAAAATTGCTGTTTCAGAGCTGGTACGGTCAGGTCAGCTCCTTGCCGATTTTCCCAACTTTCAACGATTAGCCAACAAGGGATGGACAAAACTCGCTATTGAGCCAGGTGCCTGTGCCTACCTCTCGGAAAACGGCGAATCAATTATTGCCACAGTTGCCGGATATCCTAAAATACAAAAAATTTATCGCCCTGATAGTCCTGATCCTATTACAGTTGTTGCGGTAGAACCACTCCTGGTGATTGCACCGGACGCAATGCAGGTCAGCGTTGCTATCCACCCGCCGCTCGAAAACGGTCACTCCCTGCAAAAAGGAGACATCAATGAAATGCTTGCTGAACAAGGAATTATTTTCGGAATAAATGACCAGATAATTGAGGAAGTTAAAGCTTTTATCAACGAAAAAAGGAATGAATTTAAAAAGTTTGTCATCGCAGGCGGACAGACCGTAGGAAAAAGCATCGATGCGTATCTCAGGTATGATATAGAAATTGGGCCGATTGCCGGAATCATTCTCGACAATGGCAACATTGATTTTCGGGAAAGACGGATAATGGTCGGGGTGCTTGCCAACCAGTGTATTGCGACAAAAATCCCCGCCGTCCAGGGTAAACCAGGGCTCAATGTCTACGGGAAAGAGACAGCGGCCCTTCCCGGACAGGACATTACCATACAAGTCCAGGGTGATGCGCGCTTCAGCGAAAAAACGATGAAGGTCACCGCCACCAAAAACGGTGTTCTTTCCATCGTCAATAATCACGTTATCAAAGTTCTTTCCCATCAAACCATTTCCAGCAATATAGACTTTGAGACCGGTAATATTGAGAGCATGAATGCGATCACCATCCTCGGTTCCGTGCACCCGGGTTTTCGTGTCACCGTGGGTGGTGATCTCAAAATATCAGGTGGCGTCCTGTCCGCCTCGGTCATCTGCGACGGCAATCTGGTAGTCAGGGGCGGAACGACAGGAAAAAACAGCACACTACAGGTAAGAGGCGATGCCGATATCAATTTCATTGAGCAGGGATCTTTGCAATGCGGCGGTATTGCCGTCATTCGAAAACAATCCTACTATAGTGAAATTACGGCAGGCTCGAATGTCCGCTGCCATAATCTGAGCATTATCATGGGTGGCCGAATCGTTGCCGAAGGCAATATAACCCTTGGTAATGTAGGCGCAGAAAACAGTACCCCGGCACTTATTGCCGCCGGCACCGTGGCTGAGCGTCTTGTTCATCGGCAGGAGCTCAAGATCAGCATTGTGCAGCAGCAAGACGCCATTATTCAATGGATACAGCGGTACAGGGGAAGCTCAACATCGAAAAAGATACGCCGGATGGAACAGCAACTCGCTGAGGACAAACTCCTGTTGCTGAGCGTTAATTTGATTCCGGGAACCGGTAAATATTCGAGAATAGCCAGCCCGGATCAGGAAAATAAAATCGAAATCGACAATATCAAGCAGAATGAGGACTATAGCAGCGACGGGGGCATCGCTATCGAAAACATTAAAATTGATGTACTCGGTACCATCTTTTCCGGAACCATTATTCAGATCGGCAACCGAACTTTGAAACTTGACAAGACCGTGTCAAAGAGACAATTCAAACTGCATGCCAATGGCAAGCGGATTCTCGCTGTGCCGATAAGACGATAAAGTATCCGTTCACCGGAAAACCGCCGCCTCCTGAATAATCTCCGAACTGTAAGCGGTTTACCAGTGAGTGAGATGCGCGGGTCCGGTCTTTAAACTGTACGAGTTTACGCTTAAAGGCCGAAGACAAAACAGATTCGCTGCTGGTGAACGATTACACGATAAAGATTATTCTTTTTCACTTAAACTCTGCCGGTCGAGCAGACTAATTTTTCTACCGTTTACCCGGATAAGGCCTTCCTCACTCATCTTCGCGAAAATGCGCGACAAGGTTTCGGGGATCGTTCCCAGCAGGCTGGCGAGCTGACCCTTCGAAATGTCGAGTTCGACCTCGTCGTTTTCTCCCTGTTCATGACTGAGGTAGAGTAAATAACCGGCGAGTCGGGCCGGGACTTCTTTTAACGAGAGGCTCTCAATCTGACTGGCAAACTTGCGTAAGCGATGCGACAGGACGGCGAGCATATTTAAAGCCAAAGAAGGATTGGCCTCGACCAGCAGGACAAATTTATCACGGGGAAAAAACAGAGTAACGGTTTTCATCAAGGCTTCAGCCGTGGCCGGAAACGGCTGGCCATGAAACACCGGCACCTCGCCAAAAGGTTCTCCCTGACCGAAAATATGCAGGATATGTTCTTTCCCGGCAAAAGAGACCTTAAAAATCTTTACCCGGCCCTCACCGACCATATAAAAACCGATTCCTTCATCACCTTCAAAAAAAATATTCTCTCCCCGCTGGAAAGTTTTTTCAACAGCAATATTGGCAAGAGCATCTACTTGCTGAGCAGGAAGACCTTCGAAAAGCAGACTCGATCCGATAATTTCTTTTTTATTCATAGAGTAACATCGACAGCATCACAGCTGTCGCCAAGAGTAGAGGAATTGGTATGTCATGTGCCGTTAATCTATTGAGATAACATATTTTTCACCTTTCATGAAGCTGAATCTACGCCTGCACTATTCCACAATCCTTTGAACACCTTAAAATAATGTTTACAAGGTGGAAAATTGTCGTAAATTTTTCTTGAAAAGGCCAATATGGAAATCAATACCAATACGTTCCCAAAACCTGTTTTTTGGTTGTCCTCCTGATAAGAAATGTACAGTAAGCGAAAAATCGTGCACATCGACATGGATGCATTTTTTGCGTCTATTGAACAAAAAGATACTCCGACCTTCCGGGGTAAACCTTTGATTGTCGGAGGCAGACCAGAAAGCAGAGGTGTTGTCGCCGCCTGTTCATATGAAGCGCGTCGATTTGGCGTCCACTCGGCAATGCCATGCTCTCAGGCGATACGACTCTGTCCACATGCCATTTTCACCAAGCCAAGAATGGACAGATATCGGGAGATTTCAACACAGCTGATGGCTATTTTCCGTCGTTTTACCCCGCTCGTCGAACCTCTTTCGCTCGACGAAGCCTTTCTTGACGTAACAACAAACAACCAGAATCATCCGTCGGCCACAATACTGGCACAAAAAATTCGGGCCCAGATCTTCGAGGAATTGCAACTGACTGCATCAGCTGGAGTTTCCTTTAATAAATTTTTAGCAAAAGTTGCCTCAGACTTTAATAAACCAAACGGGCTCACGACAATACCTCCGGATAAAGCTGTCGATTTTCTTTCATTGCTGCCTATTCGAAGGTTTTTCGGGGTAGGCAAAGTCACCGAAAAAAAAATGCTGCACCTGGGCATTAAAACCGGGCACGATCTTCGCCGGATGGACAAAAATACGCTCATCAGCCATTTTGGCAAAACGGGATTATTTCTGTATGACATTGTTCGCGGCATTGACGAGAGGCCCGTTGAGCCGTTTCGGGAACGGAAATCAATCGGCAGTGAAACAACACTCAGCTGCGATACAAATGACAAGAGTGAAATACACACTATCCTGTCTCATCTCGCCGAGCAAATTGAATATTCGCTGAAGAAGAAACAAACCGGTGGCTACACTCTCACCCTCAAGGTCAGGTACCAGGACTTTACCACGATCACCCGATCGCAAACAGTCCAGATCCCAATCTATTCCAGTGGTGGTATCCTCTCTTTGATACCAGGATTACTCGCTACGACCAAAGTAGGTGCCGCAAAAGTCCGCCTGCTTGGCCTCTCCATCTCAAAACTTACCGGCAATAAAAGAATACCCCGTCAGCTGGTACTTCCTTTTATGCAGCAGGGCAGCCTGTAACCGGTTATACTTAATCGGTTATATTGTTATCCTTAGCTAGGTACTGCTGATACGAATTTATTTATTGTTTTTCTATGTCACTAACCCCGCCTAAAAGCTTCGCGGGACTTTGTTCGGTACCCCCTTGAGGGGTGTAAATTCCTTCACGAAATAATTTTCATGTAAAAAACACAAGAAAATTATTTCTATGTCACTAAAAGAGCCTCCACAAACCATGAAAAATCTCATCGTTTTTATAGTTAACATATTTAAGTATGTCGGCAAATTTTTTAGATTTATCAGAAACTTACTGCTCAACGGACTGCTGTTGCTCGCCACTGCAGCAATAATTTTTGCATTCCTGCCCCGAGAAGCAAAACAAATTCCCATTGGAGCGGTGCTCAGATTAGATATTTCCGGTGATATCGTTGAGGAGAAAAAACTGCTCAGTTCTTTTGAACGACTCTTTGGCGAATCGTTGAATATGGATGTTCCAGAACCTGAAACGGCCCTGCAGGACATTCTCGATATTATTGATACCAGCGCATCAGACGATCGCATCGCTGTCTTACTTCTCAATCTAAAGGACATGTCTCATGCAGGCTTGAACCAGCTGCAGACCATTGGCGAGGCCCTCGAACGCTTTAAAGAAACCGGTAAGAGCGTGATTGCCGCAGAAGACTACTATACCCAGGCACAGTACTATCTGGCGGCGTACGCGACGAAAGTCATGGTCAACCCGATGGGGGGCGTCGATATTCACGGATTCGGTGTCTATCACCTCTATTTTAAGGACGCTCTGGATAAGCTTAAGGTCAACTACAATGTTTTCAAGGTGGGCACGTATAAATCCGCCCTTGAACCTTTTACCCGCAACTCAATGTCACAGGCCGACCAACAGCAGAATACAGTGTGGCTGACGGCACTCTGGCAGGTGTATACCAACGATATTGCCAGGCAACGGCATATCTCTCCGAAGGCCATTGAGCACTACACAGACAATATAGCCGAAGCCCTCCATTCCACTGGTGGCAATACCGCCCAACTTGCACTTGCAACCGGCCTGGTGGATCAAATTGCCACCAGACAGGAAGCCGCTGCGTATCTGGATTCGCTCAATCCTAAAGCTGCCGGTTCGGCCAAGATACTCGCATCCGCTGACTATCTCGACGCTATTACCCCCTCATACCAGGGAAACGACGCAGCACAATCAAAGGTAGGACTGATTATTGCCGAAGGAGCAATTCTGCCGGGAAAACAGCCTCCGGGCTTGATTGGCGGTGATTCACTGGCACAACTTATCAAGAATGCCCGTGAAAGTAGAGAAGTCAAGGCACTGGTCCTGCGCATCAATTCAGGGGGAGGCTCCGCCTTTGCATCTGAAGTGATACGCCAGGAACTGCTCGAACTTAAAAAGAGCGGTAAACCGATTGTTGTGTCGATGGGCGCGGTCGCGGCCTCAGGTGGTTATTGGATCGCCGCTGATGCCGATGAAATATGGGCCTCACCGGCAACTATTACCGGTTCTATCGGTATTTTCGGGGCCATCCCTACCTTCGAGAAAACTTTAGCCGCCCTTGGGGTGTATCGCGATGGCCTGGGGACTACGCCACTGGCAGCGGGTCTCGATATCACCCAGCCTCTACCGGAACCGCTCAAAAATGCGATTCAACAAACAATTGATTACAATTACGATCAATTTCTGCAAATAGTCGCGAGCGGCAGAAGTATTAATAAGCGCAAGGTTGCAGAACTCGCCGAAGGTCGAGTTTATGACGGACAGACCGCGCTGACCCTTGGCCTGGTCGATTATCTGGGATCTCTTGACGAAGCCATCGATGCCGCTGCCCAACTGGCCAACCTGCAGGAATATGCAACGGAATATATTCGACCGCCAGAGTCAATCAAAGATCAGTTTCTGCAGTTTCTAACCACTGGTCAAGCATTTTTAACCAACATACAGTTCAGACAGGTCCCCGCCGTCGCCCAATTCCAAAAAACAGTCACCCGGCGACTGGAGCAGATCCTGCCCGTTGATGATCCACGTGGCGTTTATGCACAATGTCTTGAGTATTTGAGCTGGTAGTTAGAATTCATTTACTATTCTTTTGCATGGTAAGCTCCAGCCACTGCCATGGGGCATCGAGTATTTTAAACCCGATATCTCTATGGTAAGCACCTTTTTTTTTGCTCCAGCACGGCTTCACCAACATTCTATAATGTTTACCGCCACCGGAAAGAACAGTGGTGTAGTGGTGTTTTTCCGCGGCAAACGATTTTGGCAGGTTGGTGATCTCAAACCCGCCGGGGGAGATGTTATCTACAACACCGCCAATTACTTTCCCGCCATCGGCCAGGTCTCCTACAAAATCCGGAATAAGAGTTCGACGATATTTTCGTCTACGTTGACCGGACTGCAAGGTTTTGTTGATCGTTTTCCGGTCATTGTCAGTCTTCGTCAGATGCATACCTCCCTCCCCCTAGCATTTATTGCCGCACAATTGCCTGTCATCCCTGTAACTTTCCAGTCCGTCAATCCTCTCCTGGGTTGACACAATAACAACTTAATGCCGCAACTCCCAGGGCATACAGTTCCTTTTAGGGTACCCGGTTTTGTTTTTTGTCTAAAGCCACGGCTACCTTGCCTTTCAGCATATCTTCCGGTGTTACCCTGGCTATCGCAGCACGAGCATTATGCAGATATCTGGCGGCCAATTCATTGACTTCGGCGACACTTATCGATGAAAAATCGCTGATAATTGTATCCGGCCATACTAATTGCTGCGGGTAGCGTACGGAAAGTGCCAGTACAGAATTCAGCCAGTACTGGTTTGTGCGGATATTTTCCTGCAGAGCCGTCAGGAGCGGCCCTTTGGCACGAGTCAATTCATCGTTGTTAATCCCCTCTTTTTGCAATTGCTCGCTAATTCTGCATATCTCCTCTACGATGGCATTTTCATTCCCCGGTTTAACCAGCACCTGAGAAATGATATAACCATAGCCCTGGAAATCACGACTGCTGAAACTGGCAACATTTGGTGAATAACTGGCAGCTAATTTCTCCCGGATAACTTCCCGCAATCTATCACCAAAGACACTGGCCAACAGATGCAATCGTCTGGTTCTATGTATATCCCAGAAATCGTCCGTCGGCCAGGCAATGACGACCAAAGACTTTTCGACCGAGGTGTTTACTTTTACGACAAGTTTTTTACCGGCAGGAAAATGCAGCTCAGGTAAGGCAGAAACTGTGGCGGGACGCAGAGCTAGACCCGAAAAATATTTTGTCAGCGTTGCAACGATCTTGTCCCGGTCAAAATCACCCACCACGGATATTTCCAGATCTCCCGGTCGGATAAGCGGAGAGGCCCATTTCTCCAGGGATGTAAAACTCACCTGGGCGACATCCGACCAGGGCGGCAGGCCGAATTGTTTATTATAATCGGCTAAGAACGGCTGAACCGCAAGCGGCATCGCACCCTCTATATCCTGACTGATCCTTTGATACATCTGCTCATAATTTTTTCTTGCTCTGGTAAAAATATTTTCATGAAGCCCGGGATCGACAAGACGGTGGTACAGGACCTGACTGAAAAGGTCAAAATCCTTGGCAAGTGCAGTGCCGGTCCAGGAAAAATTCGACTCTTCAACTTTAAATGACATCTGTATCGAGCTGCTGGAAAGCACCTCATCAATCGCCGATTGACTGAGTTTCCCGCTCCCCGAGCCATTAACCACATCCTCCAAAAACATGGCCATGCCAGGTACAGGTTCATTCATTTTACCAGAACCAAATGCAGCCAGAACCCGTATTCTGTTTTCTTCAAAGGGGGTCTTTTTCAGGTTAACGACCAGGCCGTCGGGAAAAACAAGTCGTTCAACATGAATGTCCTTGAGATGACTTGTTTGTGGAGGACCACTGGGAGGCGCCGGTTGTAAATAAGGGAATAGCTCCTTTTGCTCGCTGATCGAAGCAGCTACCGGCTCCTTCGTCACTTTTCGGTAAAGGGATGCAATTTCTGCTGTGCCCGTATCGCCCAGTGCAGTATCGCCGGTCACCGAGATCAGCCTGTTGTTATGACTCCATCTGTCCTGAAAAGCCGCATTGACTTCGGCAGGCTTAATTTCTTTAGTAAGAGGTCCATACAACTCTTTTTCCTGTGTAGCAGACTGATAGACTCGATTATTACCCAGATGATCGATAATCCTGGTGGCAATTGTTCGCGAATCTTCCGAGTCAGCTGTCAGGACCCTGGCGTCCAGCTGAGTTAGGATCTCTTTTTGGGCCCGTTCAACCTCACTTTTGGTAAATCCATACACCAGGGCCTGTCGCAAAATCCGGTCTAATGCAGTCACGGTCTCCTGCCAGTGACTGCCGCCTACCTGTGCGGACAGGGCTGCATAGCCGATACGGTTGACGATATCACCAGAATAATAACCGGCACGAGAAAAAGGTGGTTTCGCTTTTTCCTGTATCCGTTGGAGTCGATACTCTATAATCATCGAACCCATTAAACTGAGCAGCTCTTTTTTTTCTAATTCAAGGGAATCGTTTTCCAGCGGCAGATCCCAGACACTCTGGATAGATACGTTGGTTTTGCCAAGTTCCGGCTCATAATGGTAAAATGATTCAATTCCTGTTTGCTGCAGTTTGCCAAAAACAGGACATTCAGGTTCTGGACCTGCCGGAGTAAGTGTCGAAAATTGTTTGTCTATAAGATTTGCAGTACGTTGCGGATCTATATCGCCAACCACGACCAAAATCATATTATCCGGCCGGTACCAGGCATCATAATAAGATTTAAGCAGATCATGATCGGCTTTTTCCAGAGTCTTTGTTGTACCGATCGGCATCCTCTCTGGATAGCGCGTTCCGCGAAAGGCAAAATCGCTGCTGGCAACGCTTGTCCTGTACTCGGCAGAATCCCGGGCCCGTTTTTCGGCCAGGATTACTCCACGCTCCCTGTCTATTTCATTATCAAGCAGCAAAGCCCCTCGGGCATAATCAGCCATTACGAGTAGACCTGAAGCCAGATCTTTCTCGGAACCACTCGGCAGAATAATATTGTAGACAGTCTGATCGTGAGTGGTCCGGGCATTGGTATCGCCGCCAAAACTCATTCCCAGCGATTGAAAATAATTCACCAGACTGCCTGGGGGAAAATGAGTCGAACCGTTGAACATCATATGTTCAAGGAAATGAGCCAACCCTCGCTGATCATCAGTTTCGTTAAGCGATCCTGCCTGCACATCAAGATACATTGCTACCCGATGCGCCGGCTCCTGATTTTGCTTAAGGACATATCGAAAACCATTTTTCAGTTTACCACGCACTAAAGACGGATCCGGAACCAACTGGCTCACCTCGGAAGGCCAGCGTGTCGACAGACAGGCGGAGGTCGAATCAGAAGGGGCAGAAAGAGCAATACCGGTAAAACCGGCTAATGCAAAAACCAGGGAAAGAAAGGCTGTTACTTTATGAAAGGACAGAAATTTGGAACGTAAAAAAAACACATAATCACCATGGAAAATAGAAACAGCGGAACAGTTGCACGGAGACAAGTCACTTCCCTTGTCATCATCGCATACACTGTCAATGTACCAGCTGTTACTATTGAACCGGTGAACGCAGTTGTCAAACTGCTAATTCGTTGGTTTTGGCCTTTATCCAGCCCAGTCGAATAAAATATTGCTGGCCGCAGTCATGCCATCTGAGGCAATGACCATTTTTGTCCATCACCGGATAGTTTTTATCTGTATCTTTGTCCACGCGGCAAAGACCGGCCTCGACGCTTTCCAGCCGGAAATACTTACAACGCAAACATATCTTCTGTCCACTGTGCATATTCTTTTTACCTTTGGTGTTCTTCTCGTTTCAGATGTCCCGGAAATCTAATTTTTCTAAACCGTCCTGATATTTTTCAAGATGAAAAAGATCGATTACCGGACCCACAAACCCATTTTTCTGCATATATCTGGCAAACACATCTCTTGAATCCTGCTCTATCCGCGGATCAGAGCCGGCAAAGCGATTATACAGGATCGCAGCCACTTCTATATTTCTTAATCGAGCCAGTTCCAGGGCAGACAGCGTGTGGTTTATCGAGCCCAGCCGCGAACTACTCACCAGAATAAGCGGATATCGTTCCATCTCAAGATAATCGATAAAGGTCTCCTCTTCGTTTAAAGGCACAAAGAGACCGCCCGCGCCCTCAAGAAAGACCAGCTCAAACTGCTGCAGAAGCGAAGCGGTGGCGTGGCGTATGACATTGCAGTCGATTGTCTGATTATCCAGTTTGGCAGCCAGATGCGGCGAACATGGCACCGGGAAGACGTAGGGACAGGTAAGACCGTTTACATCAACCGGCTGCAGTTCGATGCCCATAATTTGCCGGTGACGGATAATATCTTCACTGATACCGGTACAGCCGGTCTGGACCATTTTCTGAGTAATCGTCCTGAATCCCTTGTCACGAAAGGATTTGGCAAGAAGCCCGGTGGCAATCGTTTTGCCTATATCGGTATCAATACCGGAGATACAATATACTCTCGGTGTATCCATATTCTTCCTGCTGATTATATTTTCTCTGCGACAACAAACGTCGACGCATAGCTGACCGGAAAACCGCTATCCGATGCAAAACGGCTGCGGTATTGCCGACTAAATTCCTTGAACTTTCCTGGCAGCCATTGAGTGCGATCAAGCCCGCCGACCCCCGTCTGTCGAATGTGCAGCAGCACCTCCTTGACCGTTGGGAAAAATACCTGCCGAGTCTCGCTCGTAAGGGAAATTATGCGAAAACGGTCGCGCAACATCCGACTGAGATCCTCTTTTGCATGATACGACAGCCCCCGACCGGTCAGCTCACTTATTTCTGCCATTGTGCCGGGACCGAATATAGAAAATACTAAATATCCGTCAGCGCGAAGAGCTTGATGAATTGTGGCGAGCAGAGCCGGCAGATCAACCATCCACTGAAAAGTGGCCGAGGAAATAACCATGTCCAGCGCTCCCGGCAGGACGCATTTTTCGATGTCGCCCGGTAGAGATTCAACATGTACAACACGCATGGCGACACGCTCGCTGGTTGTGGTGCAGAATTCCTCGACGATATCGTTGAGATACAGGGTGTTAATAGTCAATTGCCCGACCAACAGTTCCGTCAATATTCCTGTGCAACAGCCGATTTCGAGAATTCTTGCAGGATTTAACGACTTGAGATCCTGGATAAATGTCACAAGTTGGCGACTGATTTGCCTCTGTACAGTAGCATTTTCTTCATACGTTGCGGCACTTGCCCTAAAGGATTGAGCGATGAGCTGTTTATCAAGACGCAGCGATTGTGAGGTATCTGGTGTTTTCAAAGCATGATATCCGAGAATGATTTTACCCTCTTGGACCAGGAGTTGTCCCGGTACACCCAAGAAGCTGCTCCCAGCTGGACCAAAGATTAAACAGAAAATGAAACCCGGAGACCGGCGTTACCAGCGTTTCCTGCTTTTCCTGCCAAAAACGAACCTGGTTGGCCGTCGGCACAATAAAATCTTTATCCGCCACAATAATCTCTTCATACAGCGATTCTTCAGCCGGACGGCAATCGACCATTTTTTTTAAAGCGGCCAGCTCTGCACCTTGATCTTCTGGGGAACGACGTGGCTGCCTGGCCAGAAATGATCGGTAATTTTCTTTTTCCCGGCACATTCTTTTATAAAATTTCAGCCTGGTACTTTCGCCGAAATCGGCCATTGTGGCATCAAACACCTGTACCGGAATACCAAGCATATCGTTGATCGGACAAAGGGTCCCATTAATTGCGATAGTCCTTTGAAATGTATGTTTTTTATCGGCAAAAAGCTTTTGACCAACCCAAACGCCCATCGACCAGCCGATCAGAACAATCTGACAATACTGCCTGGTTATTGTCTCAAGAACAGGAGCTCCATCAAGATTGCGGTAATCATAGAGCATATACACATCGTAATCCACACTACTGAGCGATTGAAATGGAAAACAATCCATTCCCCAGCCGTTGCAGAAGATGATGAGATGAGGCCGATCGTTCTTATGGAGCCAGGCTGCTTTCATTTTATCAAGTAACTTATGCGATAAAATGTGGCATCAATGCAGCAATATTTTCAGCTACCTCGGCAATATCCGTCCAGTGCATATCAGCGGTAAGCGACAGCCGGAACCGTGCCGTGCCCTCGGGGACCGCCGGCGGTCGGACTGGAAAAATAAGATAACCACGCTCCTGCATGGCTTGTGCCAATGACACCGCCAGACTGTCATCGCCAAGCAGTACCGGAACAATATTGGTCGTCCCATCCGTCCGTAACCCGTGGCTGATAAGATTCTGCCGTAGCTGGGCGGACAGCGCTTTGAGAGCAGTCCTTTCGCTGTGACGATTCAGCATTTCCTGAAAAATAAAATGGTCCCAGTGCAGAACCACCGGCGGCAGGGCAGTGGTGAAAATCAGCGATCGGCTATGGTTAATGAGATAATCACGCAACACGGCAGAACAGAGAACAAAGGCACCGACAGAGGCCAGGGCCTTGCCAAAGGTGCCAACCAGAAGATCAACAGCATCCAGCTGCCCCTGTTCCTCAGCCATACCGAGCCCTTGAACCCCATAGAGTCCAAGAGCATGCGCCTCATCGAGATAGAGCATGCAATCATACTCGGATTTCAGCCGGGCGAGCTGGGCTATATCAGCGACATCTCCATCCATACTGAAAACCGACTCACTGACAATAATGACCTTCTGATAATCCTTCCGATATTTTTGCAGCAACTCGGCAAGATGTGCATAATCGCAGTGCCGGAAGCGTTTATGTCGAGCCAGACTCAGACGCATGCCGTCCATAATGGAGGCATGATTGAGCTTATCGGACAGGATAAGATCGTTTTTGCCAAGCAGCGCCGGCAGAATACCAATATTGGCATGATATCCTGAGTTAAATAGCAGGCATGCCTCCTTCTTATAGGTTTCCCGCACTGTCTGTTCCAGCAGATGTGATCGGATGCTGTCGCCGGTCAGAAGACGCGAGGAAGCGGCGCCGAGACCGAAGTCGTCGAGCAGATTTCCACCGGTCATAGTGTTGTAAAATTTTTCATGCAGACGCTTATCCCCTGCCAGCCCCAGATAATCGTTGGAGGTAAGATTAAGCATTTGCCGTCCGCGATAGTTAATATGACAGCGGCTACGGCCAGAGAGCGGTTTAAACTCCCGTAACCTGCCCTCGGCCAGCAGTTTTTGCAGAGATTGTTCGTAAGAATTGCTCATACCGATAATTCAGCCTCCACTACCCGACAAATCGCCCCGGTCAGAATACCCAGATCCTGATTATCAATTATATAAGGCGGCATTACATAGACCAACCGGCCGAATGGACGAACCCAGACCCCCTTGTCGACGAATCTTTTTTGGATCCTGGCCATATTCACCGGATGATCGAGTTCCACCACGCCAATGGCGCCGAGAACTCGTACCTCTTTCACCCCGTCTAAGTGCCTGCATGGTTCAAGACCTTTTCTCAATTCCGTCTCAATGCGACCAATGTTGTTCCGCCAGTCAGACGCAAGAAGGAGTTCTATGGAAGCAACGGCCACACTGCAGGCCAGCGGATTGGCCATAAAAGTAGGGCCGTGCATAAAAACGCCGGGCTCACCCTGTGAGATCACATGGCCGACTTCAGCTGTTGCCAGAACAGCGGCTAAGGTCATATAGCCCCCGGTCAAGGCTTTGCCCAGGCAAAGGATATCCGGTGAAATTGAGGCATGATTACAGGCGAACAGCTCACCGCTCCGGCCAAACCCGGTGGCTATTTCATCGGCAATCAATAAAACCTGATACGTGTCGCACAGTTCTCGAACCCGGCGTAGATATTGCGGATGATAAAAACGCATCCCGCCCGCCCCCTGGACAATAGGTTCCAGAATGACCGCACAAATGGTGGAGTTATTTTCTCCCAGCAGTTTTTCAAGAGAAAGTACGTCCGCATCATCCCAGTCGCCGGCAAAACGACAACGGGGCATGTCGGCGAAAAAATACTCGGGAAGAATTCCCTGGTAAATCTGATGCATGCCGCTGACAGGGTCACAAACCGACATGGCATGAAAAGTGTCACCGTGATAGCCTGATTTAATGGTTAAAAAACGGTTTTTCCCCGAAATCCCTTTGGCATAGTTGTATTGGATCGCCATTTTCATGGCAACTTCCACCGCCACCGAACCGGAATCGCAGAAAAAAACCCGTTCCAGGCCCGCAGGCGTATTGGCAATAAGCAGTTGTGCAAGTTTTATTGCCGGCTGATGCGTCAGCCCGCCAAACATAACATGCGCCAGTTTGGCGGCCTGGTCTTGGACTACTTGGGTAAGATGGGGATTGTTGTAGCCGTGGATCACCGACCACCAGGAGGCCATTCCGTCGATCAGCTCACGTCCGTCCTGCAATCGAATTCTAACCCCGTCTGCCGAGTCTACGAGAAACACTTCCAGTGGATTTTCGATTGATGTATACGGGTGCCAGATATGTTCCCGGTCAACCCGCAACTGCTCGGCTACTTCCATTTCCACGCGATGCTTTGCTCCTCGCTTAATCGAATAATTGTTACTTTTTGGGATCGGCCACATCAAATCCGAGGGCCCGGAACATGGCTATATCCTCGGTGAGATTATTGCCTATGGTGGTGAGATAATTCCCGACGATGACTCCATTGGCACCGGCGGTAAAACATTTGTTCTGATCCTCACCCAATAGATTACGCCCGCCTGCCAGGCGAATGACGGCTATCGGGTTAATAAACCGGAACATGGCCACACAGGTGAGAACCTCCGCCACACTGAGAGGTTTAATATCGGCGAAGGGAGTCTCTTCAATAGGGGTAAGAATATTTAAGGGTATAGATAGAATTTCAAGTTCGCGAAGCTCAAACGCCAGCTCAAGACGCTGCGACAGACTCTCCCCCATACCGACAATGCCGCCGGAACAGATGTCGAGTCCAGCATCCCTGGCAATCTTGATGGTTGCCACTTTTTCATCCCAGGTATGGCTGGTGCAGACCTGCGGGAAAAAGCTTCGGCTCGTTTCAAGGTTGCAGTGGTATCGGCTTACTCCCATTCCCTTGAGTTTTTGCGCCTTTTCCGGTGTCAGAAACCCCATGGAAGCACACAGTGAAAGCTTCGTTTGATCCCGGAGCTGCTGATATATTTTTCGAAATTCCTCAAGATTTTTTTCAGAGACAGACCGACCGGCAGTGACGAGAGAAAAGCGCTGCACACCATGCTGCTCATTCTCTTTGGCGAGAGCTACCGCTTTGACCACATCGACTGTATCATAAGTAAGAACCTCGACGTCGTAATGTGAAGACTGCGCACAGAACTTGCAATTCTCTTCGCATTTTCCCGATTTAGCATTGACGATGGAGCAGAGGTCAAGACTGTGCTTATGCAGCTTTTGTCGCAGTTCATCCGCCGCCTGATAAAGTTCAGCCGGATCGGCTGTCGTGGCCAGTTCCAGGGCTTCGCCAAACTCCAGACTGCGCCCGGCCAATACTTTGTTTTTATAGTTTTCAATCACGTTCTTATCTTCTCTATACATTCAGCAAGCGATGCCGGAGTGTCAAATTGCATGGTGGTTACTTTAGTCCCTTTAGGAACAATCTTTCGCATCATACCTGTCAACACCGTCTTGGGACCAACCTCAATAAAGGTATCAACTCCCTCGGCCAGCATAGCTTCAATGATCCCATACCAACGTACTCGGGCAGCAATCTGGCTGGCCATCATTTCTTTAATTCTATTCGTATCCGTCTCCGGTGCACCGGAGACATTGAAATAGACGGGTATTTGCGGAGGCTTGAATACAATATCTTTCATGAACTCGGCAAAATCCGGCACCGCATCGGCAACCAGTGGACTATGATTGGCAACACTCACATTTAAGGCAATGACCTTAGCCCCCTGCGCTTCGAAAGTCCTGCCAATTTCGTCCAGCGCGTCCATGGACCCTGATATAACAATTTGTGCCGGGGTGTTATGATTGGCGACAGTCACCCTGCCGGGTCCCCGATAGTTGCCGATAAGTTCTTCAATGGTATTGATATCCAACCCAAGAACAGCCCGCATACCGCCTGGATATATTTTTCCTTCCCGCTCCATCAATGCACCTCTCTTGCTGACGAGTCGCATGGTATCCTCCGCGCTCATGACTCCGGCAGCAAAAAGGGCTGAATATTCCCCCAGACTATGTCCGGCAAAACAACTCACCATACCAGCATTGCCCAGCGCATTCTTGAAGGCTTGCCAACAGATGAGATTGGTAATAGTGATTGCCGGTTGCAGATTGGTAGCTCTTGTCAACTCTTCCATCGGCCCGTCGTTACACAAGGCGCCAAGGTTCAGTTCACAAGCAGCCTCGGCCATCGTCATAAGTGCGGCACATTCTACATCAGTGTTGATAAATTCTTGCCCCATACCCAGGTATTGCGACCCCTGGCCGGGGAACAGCACAGCAATTTTCATTAATTGGTTCCTCAAATCCTGTTATCTTATTTCAAAAATAATAAAGAGTCTCAGTTCATTTCCCGGTTTTCGGGATAAGCAAAAAAAGCCCTACCCCAATACAGATTGCCGAATCGGCGACGTTAAAAGCCGGCCAGTGCCAGCTGCCTGCATAAAAATCAAGAAAATCAATCACCGCTCCGAATCGAACCCGATCGATCAGATTTCCGGCGGCCCCACCGGCAATTAAGGCCAGCGGCCAGCAATATAGGGAATTAATCTTTCTCATTTTCCAGTAAGCGATGGTCAGTCCGACAAGCGCCGCTAACCCGATGCCAAGGAAAAAATAATGCCGCCAAGGCGAATGTACATCCGCCAAAAAACTAAAGGCGGCGCCGCTGTTGGTGACATAGACTAAGTTGAAAAAGCCCGGAATAATTTCCCTTGACTCATATAAGCGCAACGATCCAACAACAAGAGATTTGGTCAGTTGATCGGCAATAACTGTTACGAGAATGATTACAAAATACGCCACGCTCTATACCACGCTGTATACTTTAAGACGGTTCAGTCATTTCCGCCAGAACATCTGCACAACGGTTGCAGATTTCGGGGTGAGACGCATTTTGACCAACCGTTTTGGAGCGCAGCCAGCATCTCAGACATTTCTCGCCGGGTGCCGGTTGTACCTGAATGATAAACCCGGGAATTTCTTCACTGCTAAACCGCACCCCACTCTGCACCAAATCAGCAGGCAGGTCAGAAAGTTCGGAGATGATCGATATTTCTTTGACCGTCTTCCACTCGTTTTTGAGGAACTGAGCAAACTCTCCGTCCGCTTTTACCAGCACTTCCGCTTCCAGTGGATGGCCGATAACCTTGTCCCGGCGGGCTATTTCCAGGGCCTTGGTAATCTCTGAGCGAACCTTGATAAGCTTGGCCCATTTTTCCATCATCTGCACGTCAACTTCTATTTTTTCTTCGGGTGGAAACTCGGCGAAATAGATACTTTTGTCATCAACCGGTCCATTTTCAGCAAGACCGTGAAGAGCATCCCAGGCCTCGGCGGCAGTGAAACAGAGGATGGGGCTCATCAGCCGGAGCATACCATCGAGAATTGTATAGAGAACCGTCTGCGCCGAACGTCGGAGATGTGAATCAGTGCCCGATGTATAGAGACGATCTTTTAAGATATCGAGGTAAAAAGAACTCATAGTCGTCCCGCAGAAGTAATTCAACCTCTGATAGATGCTGTGAAATTCGTAATTTTCATACCCCTTGGTGACTTTGACCTTCAATTCTTCGAATTTTGCCAGAGCCCAGCGATCCAGTTCCGGGAGATCACTGTAGGATACCCGCTGTTTTTCCGGCTTAAAATCATCCAGATTGCCCAGAAAATAGCGAATGGTATTGCGGATTTTACGATAGGAATCAGAAATCTGCCGGAGAATTTCATCCGAGACCTTAATGTCGTCCTGATAATCCTCACTGGCGACCCAAAGGCGCAGAATTTCGGCACCGTATTTTTCAATAACCTCCGAAGGGAGCACGACGTTGCCAACGGATTTGGACATTTTTTTGCCCTGCCCGTCTACCACATAGCCATGGGTGAGCACCCCTTTAAAAGGTGCCCGGTCACGGGTTCCCATCGAAGTAAGCAGCGAACTCTGAAACCAGCCACGATGCTGATCGCTGCCTTCCAGATACAGGTCGGCCGGGGATCGAAGCTCTTCTCGCTGTTCGCAGACCGCAGCATGGCTTACTCCCGAGTCAAACCAGACATCGAGTATATCGCTTTCTTTCTCAAATTCGGCGGAACCGCACTTGGCACAGGTACTGCCGGCAACCAAAAAGTCAGCGACATCATGACTGAACCAGGCATCCGCACCTTCTTTTCGAAACAGGGCATCGATTTTTTCGACAACCGCTTCACTTTTGACAACCTCGCCGCAGGATTTGCAGCTTATGACCGTCAGCGGCACACCCCAGCTTCGCTGTCGCGACAAACACCAGTCCGGTCGCCCTTCCACCATCGAATAGATCCGTTGCATTCCCCACGCAGGCGTCCATTTTACTGTCTTAATTGCTGCCAGCGCTTTAGCCCTCAGCTGATTGTTCTCCATGGAGATAAACCACTGCGGCGTTGCCCGGTACATAACCGGTTTCTTACAACGCCAGCAGTGCGGATAGCTGTGGTTAATCGATGCCTCATGAACCAGCGCACCGGACGCAGCCATATCTTTGTTGATGACTTTATTGACCGCCGGAATTTTCTGGCCGGCATAAGGGCCAGCCTCTGCAGTGTACATACCATCGGCATCAACAGGAGAAAGAATATCCAGCCCGTAGCGCAGTCCGGTTTGGTAATCGTCCGCACCATGCCCCGGGGCCGTATGAACGCAGCCACTTCCCGCTTCGATGGTCACATAGTCGGCAAGGACAAGCAGGGAATCCCGATCCATGAAAGGATGGCGGCACTTTCTATTTTCAATTTTTTTGGCGCCAAAGGTTGCCTTGACGGTATAGTCCTTTTGACCGATTTCGGCCATGACTTTGTCGACCAGATCGCGGGCAAGAATCCAGGTTTCGTCGCCGACGGCGACGGCGGCATAAAAAAAGTCCGGATGCAGGGCAACGGCCAGATTAGCAGGCAGCGTCCATGGAGTCGTCGTCCAGATCACAAAATAGACCTTCTTCCCACCAAGTGCTGGATCAATGTCAGCCAACTGGCTTTCTGCCTGAAACTTGACATAGATCGAGGGTGAGGTATGGGGGTGATACTCGACTTCGGCCTCGGCAAGCGCCGTGGTACAGGTTGCACACCAATAAACCGGTTTACGGTTGCGAATTACCGCATCAGAGAGAAGAAAGGCATTAAATTCCCTGGCGATTGTTGCCTCATACTCATAATTGATCGTGAGGTAGGGATTGTCCCAGTCACCCAGAACTCCCAGTCTCTTGAACTGCTCTTTCTGAGTTTTAATCCACTTATTGGCGTATTTTCGGCAGGCGCTTCTTTTCGACAGAATAGGAATGGTCTTCTTCTTATCACCCAGTTCGAGATCAACATTATGCTCAATAGGCAGTCCATGACAATCCCAGCCCGGTATATACGGTGCATTAAACCCGGCCATTCTCTTTGAACGAAGAATAATATCCTTGAGAATTTTATTAAAAGCAGTTCCCAGGTGGATATTGCCATTGGCATATGGAGGACCGTCATGAAGGACAAAAAGCGGTTTATCTTCACTATTTTCCTGAACCCTGAAATAGAGCTGATCTTTTTCCCATTGTTTGAGAATAAGCGGTTCTTTCTGGGCGAGATTAGCCTTCATTTTGAACCCGGTATTGGGTAAATTAAGGGTATCCCTGTAATCCATGTTCGTCTCCTTCATACAAATTCTACCGGCCTTAAAATGGTGCGCAGTTGCCGCCAAAACAGCCTGTTTATCATAAATAGTTTCTTTGGTGCAATCTGACTCCACTCAACTTTCAGAAGAGTGAAACAGAGCACAATAACAACTGCAGGTGAACTTGCAAGGGTAAATTGACAGTATCCGTCACACCAGCTGGACTAACGCCTGCATAGCGAGCATTTTCCAGCTCGAAACCAAGCACTGTGCCATACAGATCGTCTTGATGCCTGAAACAGAGTTTTGTTATGCATCAGCTAGGAAAATTGTTCCGTGCAGGAACTCACCCTGCTCTTTTCAGCGGGGCTTGAGTGCAATGCATTGCGTTTATGCCTGCAATACTATATATTTTCACAAACCTCGGTAAATGAGAAGTAAGCCGGGATAAGTACCTTGAGATAGATTATTTTCTTGCAAAAAAAACGGAAATAATCTGTAAGGTAATAAAATGAAGTTCACTTGACAAAGGTAAACCACACGCCGAATCGGCAAAAAGAATCAATGCGATGAGTAAAACTGCAGAAACGATGATCGAAATGATCAAAGTCTCAAAAATTTATCCCCCCGATGTTGTCGCCCTCAAAGATATTTCCATATCCATAGACGTTGGTGAGATGTTTTTTATAATCGGCATGAGCGGGGCAGGCAAGACAACCCTTCTGAAACTCCTCTGCAGCATGGATTCTCCCAGCAAAGGTTTGATCGAGATAGGTGGAAAACCCATTAACCATCTGAAAGGATCCAAACTGGCCAGACTGCGGCAAAAGATAGGCGTGGCGTACCAGGATTTTAAGCTCCTCACGGATAGAACGACCGCTGAAAATATTGCCATTTCCATGGAAGTCTCCTACAAAAAGCCACAAATGATCAGAAACAGGGTGCGAGCTTTGCTTGAGCAACTCGACCTCGCCGACAAACACGATACAATCACCGGTGAGCTCTCCCGAGGTGAGCAACAGCGGGTAGCGCTGGCACGAGCCATCGCCAACTCACCGACCATGATTTTAGTCGATGAACCGACGGGAAATCTTGATGCGACAACGACGGAAAGGGTGATGCAGCTGTTGACAAATTGCAACAACGCAGGGGCGACGGTAGTCATCGCAACTCATGACCAATCGCTTTATCGACACACCTCTCACCGAGTGATGGAACTCCGCAAAGGACAGCTGCATGCCCTGGCAGAAACAGGAGGGGAAATTTCATGAGTTTCTGGTTCACGGTGATCCGCCAGGTAGGTCGAAATTTGCGTATGACGTGGGGTTCGCAGATAATGACCCTGCTGACCGTCAGTCTATCGGTACTTATTTTTGCTTTTTTTTACCTCATTTACGCCAACATGCTCCACTTCGGCGATAAGCTCGGCAACGATCTCAGTCTCATTGTCTACCTGGAAGAAGAACCCGTCCCGGAAATGCAGCAGCAGTTGATCAATAAAATAAAAGCATTTGATGATGTGGAAGAAATCCGCTTCATTTCCCGAGCTCAAGCCTATCAGCGATTTGCCGACCAGCTGGGGAAAAATCAGGATGTTCTCAATGATATCCCAAAGGATTTTCTGCCGCCGTCCATCGAGGTGGTCCCCAAGAAAAACCTAAGAAGCCTCAACCAGGTCAAATTATTCTCGGCCTACCTCGCCCGTCTTCCGGGGACCACTAAAGTGCAGTACGGTCAGGACTGGGTCGAAAGATTTTATTATTTCACGAAACTTTTATCGATAATAGTTCTGCTCAGCGGCACGCTTCTCATCCTGACGACTATTTTTATGGTTGCGTATACCATTCGCCTCACCATCCTCGGCAGGCAGGCCGAACTTGAATTGTTGAAACTCGTAGGGGCCACCAATAATTACATACGGACGCCTTTCTTATTGGAGGGGCTGTTCCAGGGCATTCTCGGATCATCCCTTGGCATCGGCTCACTGTTCATTCTTTTTCAATGGATTAAACTGCACTTTTCCGGGCCTGGTTTTCTTAACCTCTTTGAATTTTCATTTTTTTCTCCGACGGTCGGGCTCACTATTATCGGTGTTTCCATACTCCTCTGCACTGTGGGAAGTTATTCGACCATGCAGAAATTTTTACGCATTTGATCCCTTGTATTCCTTCAAGAAGAAACAGGTTATGAGAATTCGCCGGATCATCGCCTCAACAGGTTCAAGCAATATTATTTGCGAGCAAAGACCGGGATCGTTGTCTTTTTCAGCTCTTGTTTTTTTCGCCTTTGCTCTGGTTGGAATTTGCACAACGCCGCTTTTGGCCCTCGACAAACCACCGGGTAAGAAAAATCTCTCCGATTTCAGAGATTCTATCAATCGACTCCAGGAAGGCATCCTCCAACAGGAAAATAAGCAGGCTGAGACCCAGACAGTAGAACGTAATATATTGACTGAACTTGAAGTCCTCGACAGAAAACTGGTCGTCCAGCAGGGAAAACTCGACACCTTAGAAAAAAAGATGCATGACCAGCAGGAGATGATCGATCAGAAAGAGAATGCCCTCCGCAAGATTCGCGCGAAAAAAAAGATCGTCGAATTTCACCTGCAAAAACGAATAACCGCCTATTACACCATGGGCAACATTGGCCTTTTAAATGTGACTTTTTCCACTAAAACGCTGCCGGAACTGCTCACCTTTCATGATGCGTTCGACACCCTGATCAAATACGACCAGGAGGTAATCAAGGCCTACCGGGAGACCATCGACCAACTTGTACGGGCGACAACCGCGCTGGACCTGGAAAAATTAGTTTTAAAAGATTTTATTGAACAAAACGAGCAGGAAAAAGAAGCACTGCAGAAGACCACAACCGAGAAAAAGACCCTTCTCACCCAGGTAAAGACCCAGGAACAGCTCCATGAACAGGCGATCATTGAAATGCAGCAGGCATCCGACGACCTTGCCAAGTCGATAACCAACTTGCAAAGGAAAAACACGGTGGTTGAGCAGAAATTTCTAACCCAGAAAGGTAAGCTCCCTCCTCCGGTCAACGGCGCTGTTATAACTCTGTATCATCAGGAAAAAACCAATAAGCTTGGCATAGCCAGTAGCCCAGATGGTATTGCATTCAAGGCACCCGATGGCACCAAAATCATTTCCGTGAGTGACGGCGAGGTAACTTTTGCTGGATATTTGCGAGGATTTGGCAATACAGTTATCATTCATCATGGATTTGAATATTACACAGTAACGTCGAGAATCGAAAAGATTTCGGTTAAGAAGGGACAAAGGATCAAACAAGGGCAGAGCATCGGCGTCATGGGAGACACCGCAACCCTTTTTGATGACGGGCTCTATTTTGAAATTCGTCATGGCAGTGAATCTCAAGATCCTTTACTATGGCTCAACCCTGACAGGCTGTCAATAATACACTAACCCCAGTAAACGAAAAATAAGCCGGGATTCTTTTTAATATGCGCTTGTCGGGTGCTCTTTTCAGTACCCATGCTGGGGAGGGGATAAGTACCTTGGTGATACTTTAAAGTTATTACTGTTTAAAATACTCCCCGTTTTCTTGTTCTTAATTACAGACTTGCAGTCGTAAGGTACTAACGCCCGCCCGACCAGTTCGGTGCAAAAGGTTTTGTTCACTACAAATATATTTCAGGACCGAGGTAGCATATGTCTTTTTTCACCTGTTTATCACGCCGTTCAGGCTATTCCCTGGTTATCCTCCTTTTTTTCCTCGGTTCTCCAGTGTTGGCCGAAAATGCGGATGATGCAAAAACAGCGACCTACAAACAACTGGAAATTTTTTCGAATGTGCTCAGCATCCTCCAGGAAAATTATGTTGAAGAAATCAATACCAAAGAAGTCATAAACGGTGCAATCCGTGGCATGCTTTTTTCCCTTGACCCACACTCATCCTACATGCCACCGGAAAGTTTCAAAGATCTTCAGGAAGAAACACAGGGATCATTTTCCGGTATCGGTATCGAGGTAACCATTAAAAACGATCTTTTAACCGTGGTTAGTCCGATAGCTGACACGCCTGCAGATCTGGCTGGCTTGAAGGCAAACGATACGATCATTGAAATAGACGGGGTGAATACAAAAAACATGGGTCCGGATGAAGCGATCAAAAAACTGCGTGGCCCGGCAGGAACGAGTGTCACGCTGTCCATTCACCGGGAAGGCTGGGATAAGCTCAAGATCATCACGCTGAAACGGGAAATTATTCCCATCCAGTCGGTTAAAGCAGAGTTTCTCTCGCCGGGCTTTGTCTACACCAGAATTACCAACTTCCAGAGCCATACCACCGCCGATTTCAAGGAAAAGTTACAAGTATTGACAAAGAAACACCAGATAGAGGGGCTCATCCTCGACCTGCGCAATAATCCGGGCGGTTTGCTCAATCAAGCCATCAGCATCGCCGATATTTTCCTGAATAAGGGAACAATCGTCTATACCAAAGGACGCCGAGATGACCAGAATAACGTCTATATAGCCCACGACAATGGTGAAAAAAGGATGTACCCGCTGGTTCTTCTGGTAAATGAAGGCTCGGCCAGTGCCTCAGAGATTGTTGCCGGTGCCATTCAAGCACACAAGAGAGGTATAATCGTCGGAACCAGAACCTTTGGCAAAGGATCAGTGCAGACAATTATTCCTCTGCCCGACGGTGCCGGAATGAGAATAACCACGGCAAAATACTACACTCCCGACAATCGCTCAATCCAGGCATTGGGAATTACTCCGGATGTTGAAATTCCCTTTATTGCCTGCGGTCCCTCGGTAAGCCCTGCGGAATCAACGAAACTCTTAAAAGAAGAGGATCTCGCCCACCACTTGCCGGGATCACCGACAACAAAGGGTGTCGCCCAGGACAAAACAGCTCAGCAGCTGGAAGCGCGACTGCAGACAGACAACCAGCTGCGCACTGCCTATAATATCATTAAGAGTATCACTCTATATTATGACTTTAACAAAACCGTGAAATAACAAGACCAGGGGAAGAATGTCCGCCGGCTCTACTAGTAGCCGAGTTCCTTCAGGAACCGTTCATCCTGCGACCAGTTCTTCTTCACCTTAACCCACAATTTCAAAAGGACTCGCTGACCGATAAGGGCTTCGATGTCCTTTCGGGCGGCAATGCCGATGCTTTTTAGTTTCTTGCCGCCCTTGCCGATAAGGATCCCTTTCTGGGATTGTTTTTCGAGGATAATTGCCGCATGGATCGTTACCAGCTTCTTTTCTTCATCTTCTTTGAAGGACTCGACCATCACTGCCGTCGAATAGGGAATTTCCTGACCGGTCTGCAAAAAAACTTTCTCCCTGACTATCTCCGCACACAAAAAACGTTCTGATGCATCGGTGGGGATATCCTCCGGGAAATATCTCGGTCCCATCGGCAACAGGGTGAGAATTTCCTTAAACAGACTATCCAGCCCATCCCCTCCAAGAGCCGAAACCGGAATCAAAGCATGAAAAGGAAAGAGCCTGGCGTAGGAATCGATCAACGGAAGCACCTTTTTCCTGTCGATCAGATCAATCTTATTCAGCACCATGATCGCCGGTCCCTTTATCCGCTGCATATACTCGGCAAGCTCCGCCGCCTTTTTTTCCTGCACCTTTTCCGGCAGCGGCAAAGATACATCTATCAAAAACAGGACGACATCAACTTCGGTAAGGCTTTCCATGGCCACCTTGACCATCTCCATATTTAATGGATCCCGGGATTGGTGTAATCCCGGCGTATCAAGAAAGACCACCTGATATTCTGCATCGTTGACTATTCCGACAATTCGATTGCGGGTCGTCTGGGGTTTAGCGGTGACAATTGATATCTTCTGTCCAAGATAATGGTTCATCAATGTTGACTTGCCGGCATTTGGAGGCCCGACAATTGCTACCATGCCGGACTTTACCGGCTTGTCTAATAGATCCATAGTATAATCAGAAATGTAATTTTGAATTGTTACAATAAAAAATGATGGCGACATGGCCATCTCTGCGGTTCACTTTGATTTTTTACAACGCCATCAATAATAAGTGTAGGCAAAATAGCATACTACACTATACTGTGACACCTTAGTCCATAATCGATAGACAAAACGACGAAAATAAAATTATAATACGCTGCGAAGAGATAGCTTACACTATTATTGAACAATTAGTGATTAAATGATTTCAACGGGAAAACTGATAGAATACCTTGATAATGGCAAGTTCATTTGTGCACTGGTAACCGAAAGCCAGCCCAAACGTTTACGCCTCATCAATCAAAATGGACGTGAACTGAACCTACCGCTGTCGCGCGTGGTGCACAGCTCAAAGAATACCCATCCGACTGAAATCAGCAGGGAACTGCTCACAAAACTTCTGCAGGAAACCACCGAAAGACGAGGCTCTCTCATGAGTCTCATCAATCTTGAGGAAATATGGGAACTGACCGCAGAAGACGGATCTAATTCATTCAGCCCAGTTTTTCTGGCAGAACTTATCTTTGGTTCAGAGGCTACAGACGATACGGTCTCCGCCTTTCTTCGCTGTATTTTCGCCGACAAGTTATTCTTTAAATATAAAGAAGGCCGAATCCATGCCAATAGCCCGGAAAAAGTCGAGCAATTACAGCTTCAGCAACAAAAGGAAGACAAGCGAGCCGAACTTATTCGCGAAGGTGCCGGAGTAGTAACGCGAATCATGGAATCCAAAATTTTCCCAGAAGAGTTAGGTCCCATCGAGTTCGAGATTTTAAGCATCATCCGTGATTTCTACCTTTTCGGAACGGACGCCGCAGATTCCGACATAGCCAGAAAAACTCTTCAGTCAGCAGGGCTGCACAAGGCCCACGATCCCTTTCATTTGCTGGTTAAAGCCGGACTGTGGAATGCCAACGAGAACATCCCGCTGTTGCGGCATGAACTGCCCGTCAATTTTTCTCTTGCAGCCAGGCAACAGGCCGAGCTTATTTTACAACGCGGGCAAAATGAACTTTTCGACGACGCCGGAAGAAGGGATTTGACCCATCTTTCGCCCATCACTATCGATGGACCAACTACGCTTGATTTCGATGATGCCTTGACTATTGAGGAGTTAGAGGGCAACTACTTAGTCGGCATCCACATTTCCGATGTAGCCCATTATGTCCGCCCTGGAGATCATCTTTTTGCCGAAGCGATGCGTCGCGGCACATCCATCTATTTTCCCGAAGGCCAGGTGCCAATGCTCCCGCGCCATCTCTCCCAGGGAATCTGCAGTCTCATTCAGGACGAAACCAGGGCAGCCTTAAGCTTTATGATCCTGCTTTCGGCTGAGGCTGAAGTATTGCGGGTCCGGGTCACCCCATCTATCATCCGGGTAAAACGACGACTCACCTACGAGGAGGTCGACCGGATGCTGACGACCGACCGGGAGATCCATTTTCTGGATATGCTTCGTAAAAAACTGCGGACCAGACGTCTGGCCAGCGGAGCACTCCTTCTTCCGTTTCCGGATGTAAATATCTTTATCGATCATCACGGCAAGGTCCACGTCAGTCTGGCTAAAAGTGACACCCCGGCCAGGACCATTGTGTCGGAGATGATGATTCTCGCCAACAGTGAGGCGGCAAAATATGTCGCCGACCGGATGGTGCCAGGGATTTTCAGATCTCAAGCACCGCTGCAGAGAAGGATCGTTCACGGGGAAGATGACGATCTTTTCCAGAACACCCTCCAGCGAAAGAATATGTCCCGGGGCGAACTATCGACTACCGCCAAGCCCCACAGCGGGTTGGGCGTATCCCACTATACCACCATCACCTCACCTATCAGGCGGTTGCTTGACCTGGTCATGCAGCATCAATTAAACAGCATCGTCAGACGGCAGGAACCCTGTTTTACTG
>JBBRDD010000007.1:0-56508 GCA_038204235.1 Desulfobulbales bacterium | reverse complement strand
ACCATTGCCAGAAATGCAGCTACTGTTCGTGTTCAACATAATCTCAATGATTTAGTGCAGGAATATTTTTCCAGTCCGGAATTCTTTCAGCTGCAGAATATTTCTGATAAAACTCTTATCCAATTACGTCTTGAAGCACAGAAACCGTATGTATTGTGTTCGACGGTTCATGTGAAAAAGTGCCTCATGAATCTGGTAACAAATTCAGTAGAAGCCATAGGGAGCGGGAAAAGTGGAACAATAACCGTCTCAACGTATAACACGACTGAAATTGAGAGAATTGAAAATCTAGAAAAGGAAATCAAATACATCGTACTTACCATAGAGGACGATGGCCCTGGCATTGCTGAAAAAGATCTCGAGAATATTTTTGAACCCTTTTACAGTACAAAACAAATGGGAAGGAGCGGCTCGGGTCTCGGCCTGGCGGTAGTCTGGAGTTCCCTGCAGGAGCATAAGGGGAAGGTTAATGTGAGCAGCAATAGTGAAGGCTCCTGTTTCAAACTCTATTTTCCTCAGGCTGAAGTGCAGGAGAATCTTTCGATATCCGAGAAAAAAGAAGCATATATACAAGGGAATAACCGGACTGTTCTGGTCGTGGATGATGAGCCGCTCTTATTAACTATTGCCAAAGACATGTTAACTACGTTGGGTTTTATGGTGGTAACGGTTCCATCAGGAGAGGAGGCCGTTCTGTTCCTGCAAACAGGCACCGCTGATCTGGTTATGCTGGACATGGTAATGGATCCCGGTATAAACGGCAGGCAGGCCTATGAACAAATCCTGCAGATTCATCCCGGGCAGAAGGCGCTTATTGTCAGCGGATTCGCCATGAACGATGACATTCAGGCTGCCCTTGATCTGGGTGTCCGGTCCGTTTTGCATAAACCTTATGCTATCAATGAATTGAGTGAGGCGATGAAGCTGGTACTCGATTCATAACAGGGACTGACGGACTACTCAGACTGAGATTTTTAACCAGTATACATACCAATGTCCTCAGCTTTGCCGTCTGGAAAGCCAAATGATTCTGGCGGGATATTGGAGTTCGTCGGAATGGTCGGTATGTAGTGGTATAATCTATAAAATGATTGAGTAAAATGAAAACCACAGAGCGGACTGGTGCAGAGACAAGCACCATAAATCTCCGTTTACACCACCACCAGAAAGATGGGGTGTAAACGGAGAAAGCATCTTTGATGAACAAAGTTACCTACGACTGGTGTTTAGCCCTTACTGGCAAACAAAATTTTCCGGTCGACAGAGCAGGCGGCACTGGTTCCAGTGAGGACCATTGTCTGTTTTAATTCTGCGGCAATTGTATCGATATAGGTTTCAACACCTTGTTGCAGCCCGCCAACGGCGGCAACGGAGAACGGACGCCCTACCAGCACCGCATCAGCTCCTAAAGCCAGCATTTTCAAGACATCGCCTCCGGTACGGACACCGCCATCGGCCAGAATTGTAATTTTTCCCTTTACCCTGTCGGCGATCGCGGCAAGAACATCTGCTGCACCGGGGGCAGAGTCCAGAACCCTGCCGCCATGGTTGGATATAATGATTGCATCAGCTCCAGCAGCAACAGCCAGATCGGCCTCATCGACGGTCATGACACCTTTGAGGATAAACTTTGTTCCCGTTTTGCGGATTATTTCTGTAAGTTTTTCAAGTGACTTTGGGGAAACAGGCCGGCCCATTTTGCGCAGCGTGATAAGACCCGCGGCGTCAATATCCATACCTATGATGTCGGTGCCGGTCGCCTTGGCGGCCTCGATTTTTTTGAACAATTCTTCGTCTTCCCAGGGTTTAATGAAGGGGATCCCGTGGCCATTTGCTGCTTTAATGGCATTAAAACCTGCCTGGTGAATGAAATCGGGCACCCCGTCTCCGCTGCAGCCGATTATGCCTTTGGCTTTGCAGCCGTTGATGATCGCCTGGATGTAGTCTTCTTCGGATACAGCACCACCCATATTGAACGAGACGCCGCCGATAGGTGCGGCAAGGATGGGGAGCGCGAACTTTTTACCCAGCACGTTCACTGTGGTATCCGGTTCAATGACATCATGAATCAGACGCATATTGAATTTTATCCTGGACAACGCTTCAATATTACTTATAAAAGAGGAGCCGCTGCCCAGTCCGCCCATGCCGGGAACTTGTCCGGCACATGCCTTGCCGTTACAGATTGGACAGACTTTACAGTAGGGCTCCATCATTTTTCTTGCAGTGTCGCGAATTTCTTTCATTCCAGTCTCCGAGTACTAATGTAGGGGCAGTATCATGGACCGGCAAAACTATTTGTTGTCAGGCGGTCCGTACGCTTTAAACGGTTCCTGTCGATTTATAATAAAATGGTCCTTCAGGCAAGCGAATTCCGGCAAACGTTCTAGTTCTCGTGACGTCAATGGGTGTGAAGACTGCCTACTGCCATCCATACTCGGCGAGCTGGGTCAGGAAAAGATAGACGGTGATAACTAAAGAGGTGCCGATCCCCACGGTTGCCGCCCCGCACTGCAATTGATTTCTGTGGGCGAGAATTCTTTTCTTTACAATGTTTATGATCAGAGTTGTTTGATTCCCGTGGCTGTCATTTCTGGAGTGACTTATGGTATCGCGCGATGGGAAATGGGTGAAGATGCTTTCGCTGATAGATTCTGTATTGTGCTTCATGGAAGATCCTCCTTTTCGTGATTTAGAAATAATTTTCTTGTGTTTTTTACACGGAAATTATTTCGTGAAGGAACTTACCCCGCAAAGCTTGTTGGCAGGGTAAAGTGTTTAAAAGGAGTATAGCAGGGCAGGGGTATCACAGAGTGAGTACCCTGCGATTTTTTTAAAAAAATAGAGGAGAGGGGCTGGAAACTCCACCCGGGTTATTTTTCGATGGGAATGAGATTAATCAGGGCATTGCGGTGCTCTGTCGCCAGCAAGGTTAAAAATTCGGTCAGAAAACTTTCTGCAATTTCGGTGAACTCGGCGGAAAAACCCCCCGCACCAATCCGAACCACCTTTGCTTTCAGTTCGAGTGGTTTGTCGCGCATAGCAAGGTCCAAAACGAGTAAGAGTTGATCGTCAACCGCGAGCTCTGTGCTGTTTTTTGTTGCAAAACAACCACTTGTTGACACGTTCTGTAATATGGCATGGCCCATTTGGCCATTGACCATATAGGCCAATTTTTTATTGGCCAGTTTGAAGCGGAATGCGGTTCGCCGGGAAACATTTGTTCTGGAAAACTTTGTTCTGGTTGCCATTTTGACATGAATATGGAGAAGTTTGGTGGTCCGTCAACAAGATATGATCCTGCCGCCTCAGCTATTACCTTAAATTGCACAACTCATTAGTTCGAGGGCTTCTGGCCGGTTTTCAGAAGCATTGCGAGCTCATCGTGGATAAAATGGTAGTTTTGCCTGCAAAATTCGCAACGAACCTCGGCACCGTCTTCTGTTTCAAGGAGCTGCCTGATATCATCTTCGCCAAGCGAAAAAAGTGCTCCTTCCATTTTGGCCTTACTGCAGCTACAGGCATAAAAAAGTTTTCGTGAGCCTATTTTTTTATGGGGAACTTTGGCAAATAGCTGGGAAAGTATTTCAGCTGGCTCTTTGCCCTCCAGCAGGAGTTCTGAAAGAGGCGGCATTGCCGCGATCTCTTGTTCCAGATGGGTCAGCAGTGTTTCGTCGGCTGGGGGCAGGGATTGGATGAGAAAACCTCCAGCGGCTGCGATAGTCCCATCTTTTTGCAGATGAATGGCCAGGGCAATTGCCGATGGTGTCTGTTCCGACTGGGACAGATAATATGCGAGATCTTCGCCTATCTCACTGGTGTATAGCTGGATAGTGCCCGGGTATTTCTGATTGTTACCGATATCTTTGACCACCGTGAGAAAGCCTGCTCTGCCAAGCCCTGTTGCTACATCTATTTGTCCGTTGTTGAGTGGCACTTCGGCATGGGGATTGGCGACGTATCCGCGCACCCAGCCATCATAGCCCGCTTCCGTGATGATTTTTTTGAGAGGGCCGCTCCCTTCGAATTTTAAAAAGACACTCTGGCTATCTTTTAAAAGAGCAGCCAGAAGGGCGGCTCCGGTCAGTGCCCTGCCGAGTGCTGCTGCAGCCAGAGGTCCGACATCATGGCGTCTGCACGCCTCGGTTACAAGGTCGGTGGTATTGCAGGCCACGCCAAAAAAATCGCCGGATTCCGAGATAACTCTTTCTAATGTATCAGCCATGGTTTCCTGTTCGTGGTGATTGGTTGCCGGAGAGAGGACGCAAAAAAATATCTTACTATCACATACCGGTAGATGGGAAGTAATCTAAAAAGTTTCAGATCCTTAAGATTAAGGCACGAATCACCATGGAGCAATATCGAATCTGTTGCCAAACAAATATTACGTTTACGTACTCGTTAAAAAAAGGTAGATTGGGTGGTGTTTTTTTTGGCTCTATTTCAACCTCAGACAAAGGAGTGTGACCATGCGACTTTTTATTCTCTGTTGTTTGTTTTTGTGGAGTGTGCCCGCAAATGCCCAGGAAATTGCCGGAGTGATGGTGCAGGAAACACTGCAAACTGACGATGGCACGTTAATGCATCTGAATGGCGCCGGGATCAGGTCAAAGTTTTTTTTCGATATCTACATTGCTGAATTGTATCTGGAACATCCTTCGCATCTGGCGGGTGAGGTGATAAATGCTGCCGGGCGTAAAAGGATTACTATGCAATTCCTCTATGATGAGGTGGGCAAAGATAAACTGATAGAGGGTTGGAACGAAGGATTTGCCGGCAATACCAGCGCGGCGGAAATAGCCAAATTGCAAGCCAGGATAAATCAATTCAATTCGATGTTTGTCGATGTCAAAAAAGGTGATTTGATTGTGCTCGATTTTATACCGGATCAAGGGACTTTCGTCACCATTGCCAAGCAGGAAAAAGGCGTCATCCCCGGCAAGGATTTTAATGATGCCCTGCTCAGGATCTGGCTGGGCGACAAGCCGGTCAACAAGGGGCTGAAAGAAAAAATGCTGAGCTATAAAAAATAGTTTGAACTTCAGCCAGCCACTCTAAAAAGTTGTCGGCAGGGCCCTTGGTCCCTGCCGACGAGTATCGTGTTGTACCTTCACGCGGTCATTTGTTGCATGGGAATGCCGTCGAGAATGAAGTTGTGTCTTGCAAAATAATCCTGCACAAAAAGGATGTGCGCGCGCATGGCGTCGTGGGCCTTCTGTGGTTCTCGGTCCACTATATGGCGGTATATAGTGCGGTGCTGTTCCAGTACCTCTTGGTAGGCGAACTCATTATCCTTCATTCGAGCCAGGTTCTTTTTTATCCCGATATAAAGAAAATCGTAAAAACTCCTGGTTAAGTTGAGTAGGACAGGGTTTTTGGTGGAAAAGGCCACAGCCATATGAAAAGCTGAATCTGCAGCTGTTGAAATGGCATTGGTCGTGGCCAGGTCAGTTGCCATTTCCTCAAGGCAGTCACGCATGGCGGTCAGGTCTTGTGCGGTGGCTCTTGTGGCGGCGATTTTTGCTGCATTGCATTCGAGCCCCATACGAACCTCTAGAAGATCGGTGTAAGTGGCTTCATCTGTGCTCATCAGGTCAGAGAGTGGATTGCCCTCGCGCGCTTCCGGGGAACTGACAAAAGTGCCATGTCCCTGGATATGGTTGAGCAGTCCAAGACTTACCAGTTTATCAATGGCGTTTCTAACCGAAGTTCTGCTCACCTGCATTGAGGCGGCAAGATCACGTTCCGGAGGAAATTGCTGCTCCGGCTTGAAGGCGCCTCTGTAAATCAGTTCCCGCAGCTGCTCAAAAACCTGACTGGAAACCCGCTTTGGTTTGATTGGTCGTATGTCCATAAATTTACTCCGTAAAACAAGTTATTTTGTTTTGTCCAACGCTTCCGCCAGAAGTTCCATGGTATGGACACAACGGATGGTCTCATCTGCTTTGCCGACAGCACCTTTCAGCATAATCATGCAACCCGGACAATCGGTGGCCACAGTTTTGACTCCCGTGTCCTGGATAGTTTCAACTTTATCTTTGGTGATTTGTTTGGAGATTTGGGGATGGCTGAGAAACGAATAGGTCCCGCCAAACCCGCAGCAACGATCAGAGTTTTTCATTTCCTTAATTTCATGCCCTGAAGCGAGAAGAAGAGCCCGTGGTTCTTTCCAGACATTGGAGCCACGTTTAAGATGGCAGGAATCGTGGTACGTTACTGTTTTACCCGAACCCACTGGCTTAAGTTTTTCTGAAGCGCCGAGGATGTTTTCCATGAACGCTGATGCATCCATGGTCTTGCTCGAAAGGGCCATGGCCTTGGCCGACCATTGGGGGTGATCCGCCAGGCGATCGACAAAATCACGTTTAACAGCCATAGTGCAGGTCGGGCAGATGCACAGAATGTAATCTACATTTGCATCAGTAAAGGCCTGCACGCTTTGTTTGGCCAGATCGACACCTGTTTCGGTATCACCGGCATAGAGGGCGGGGATACCGCAGCAGTTCTGGCTCTTTGGAAATACTACCTCGACATTGAGAGAATTGAGAACCTTGATCATGCTCACGCCAACTTCCGGGTAGACAAAATCAGCCCCGCAGCCGACAAAGAAACCGACCCGGTATTGGGGGTTGGCGACATGCTGGGGGATCGAGTCGAATTGGTCCCGGAAGGACTTGGGGGCAATGGATGGCAGATCGCGCCACTCGGTAAAATCACGATCCAGAAAGTGCAGGGGGAGATGGCGGATTATACGGCGATCTGAATCACTTCTGTTTTTATGCGTTATGGGGCCTTGCAGTTTGGAGGCGGCCCTGACCATACTGTGAAACAGGCCGCGATTTTTCATAACAGCCTTGAAGGCGACATTCTTCACCACCCCCATGCCGAATTCCTTGGTCACCTCATTGCGCAGATGGAGGATGATTTCTTCCAGATCGATTTTGGAAGGGCAGACCGCAACGCAGGAACGGCAGCCGATACAGGCTCTGGTTATCTCTTTAGCCTTGTCCAGTCCTTCGTAAAAGGCGGTGAGGATAATGCCGATGGCCGAGATATATATGGAGCCGAAGACATGGCCACCGACCGTCTGGTATACCGGACAGACATTGGCGCATGCGCCGCACTGGATGCAGCGCAGGGCGTTCTGGCAGACTTTTGATTCATACAGCGCTTCCCGACCGCCGTCAATAAGGACTATGTGCTGTTCCTTTTGCTCGCCGTTCACCGGGACAGCTCCCCGGATCCAGGTAATATAGGAGGTAAGCAGCTGGCCGGTTGCATTTCGAGGCAGGAGCCGGGTTATTTTGATGGCATCCTCGATATTGCGTACCAGCTTATGGATCCCGGCAAAGACCACGTGTACTTTTGGCAAGGTGGCACAGAGCCTGGCATTGCCTTCGTTGGTTACCAGGCCGATTCCTCCGGTATTGGCCACGAGGAAATTGGCACCGGTCAGGCCGATGTCGGCGTCGAAATATTCTTTTCTGAGGCGCAGGCGGGCATGATCGACCAGAGTTTTAATCTCAGGCGCAAGACGGGTGCCGCATTCCTTGGTAAACAGTTCGGCAACCTCTTCCTTGAACATATGGATGGCCGGCATCACCATATGGCTTGGCCGCTGCCCGGCCAGCTGAATGATCCATTCGCCAAGATCAGTTTCCGACGCTTTGATTCCATGCGCTTCCAGTGCCTTGTTCAGGTGGGCCTCTTCAGATACCATTGATTTGGATTTGGCAATATGTTTGGCCCCTTTTTGTTTAGCGAGGTTGATCACATAGTCATTAGCTTCTTTGGTATCCCTGGCAATAAAGACCTTTGAGCCGGCCGCTTCCGCGTTTTTTATAAATTCCGCCAGAAGCTCTTTTCTGCGTACCCGGACTTCATCTTTTATTGCGGCGAGTTCCGTCCGCATCGCTTCAAAATCAAGACCTCGGTAGGCATTTTCTCTGGCTGTCAGGTAGGCGTCGCCAAAGAGATGCAGAGCCTTGCTCAGTTTCGGGTTGGCGATAGCGGCTTCGACGCTTTTTTTGTAGGTATCTTTGGTGGCCATTGTCGTTCCTTAATCAGTTTTCCATTAAATCACTGGAGATGCCTGCAACCAGCAGAATATGCACTTCCCGGGGGCCGTGGCAGCCGATGGTCAATACCCGCTCAATATCTGCGGTACGGCTGGGTCCGGTGATGTAGGCAATAAATTTCGGTTCACTTCCCTGGTGGAAGGCATTCATCGGCTCGACTGCTGCCAGATTGTCTCGCAGGATTTTTGTCGGATCGACCAGGATAAAATGCATTTCCGGCAAAGTCGTTGCAAGGCGCATCTCCTCGTCGGTGCTGTCAAGAACTACTGTGCCGGTGTCGGCCAGGCAGAAATTACAAAAGGTAATGCCGGCTCCGGGAAGCTGACCCGCATTTCTGAATTTTCCGGTAAAAACGTCAGCACCAGCCTCTGACAAAAGTGCCCGCAGATGATGTCGTTTCACCAGTGGTGTTTCAGGGACGAGGGTGTTGCCTTTGGCCGTGTCTTTAATATACGTTACAGCGTCCTGAAGAGTGTTCATCCGCAGAACCTCTGCGCCGACACGTTTGGCCGACTCGATAAAACGTTCGGTAGTATTATCTATCATAGACTTTCCCATAATGATGGTTGATGGCGTTGTAAAAATTCTTCAATTCAACTTTTTACGAATTTGTCGCGGTTGATGCTCGCTGGTCTTTTGGTACATTGCTCTGGACAAATACAAGCAATAAATGCGCCAATGGGAAATGTTCCAAGTTTTATGCGTTAAATTTCAGGTAGTTGTTGTTAGTTGGGGGGTGTTTTTGAAAAACTGGAATGGTGTTGTCTGAAAAAAAAGACATTTTCTCAAGCTGATGGCCGGCTGTGCTGCGATCATAGTCAATTTTAAAGCTGCTCGTGTAGGGGTTTAATCTAGAGATAATATGATGATATGTGCAAAATGTGGTAGTTGTCCGATAAAAAAGACGAACCAGCTGGGATCAGCTGGTTTTGCACGGTGATTATTTTATAATCAACAAAAAAAAGCCAGTAACATGCTGTAACTATATGAAAATATTGCTTTGTCCGGAAAAAAGGACAAGCTTACAGAGATAGCTTGTGTTTGTTAAGAAGGGCGTAGAAGTGGGAGCGGGACAGTCCGGACACATGCATTATTTTCTGGATATTACCGTCACACTGGCGGATCAGCTCGCCGAGGTACGTTTTTTCTGCCGTATTTTTAAACTCTTTGAGAGGCAGAAGGGTGCTGTCAAAGATATCTTCAAAGATTTTCTGGCCCACAGTCAGGATAAGAGGATTGGTCCGGTCACCCCTTTCTTCATTGAGCTCGGTGCTGGTAAGATGGGAGATCTGGGCTTTGGCTACCTCTATCCGCAAGCTTCTCGGCAGGTGCATGGCATATAACGTTTTTTCATCTCCGGCATCGATTACTGCCCGCTCGAGAATGTTAAACAGTTCGCGGACATTGCCAGGCCAGCTATACTCCGTCAGCGTCGGGATGAAATCATCACCGAAATTCTTGCATTTCACGTCAAATTTTCGGCAAAGCTGCTCAATCCTGACGGTTGCCAGTTGCAGGATATCGCCGGTTCGCTGCCTTAATGGAGGCAGACGAATGTGTACGGTGTTGATGCGGAACTGGAGGTCATTGCGAAAGTGTCCACTGGCAACTAATTCGTCAAGATTCCGATTGGTGGCGGCAATAAGTCGGAAATTGCTTTTCTGCTCTTTGACTGCACCTACTGGTCGGAACTGTCTTTCCTGAAAAACCCGCAGAAAAATTTTCTGGGTTGAAAGCGGCATCTCGCTTACCTCGTCAAGAAAGAGAGTGCCTCCATCAGCTGCTTTAATAAGTCCCTGTCGATCAAATTGAGCGTCGGTGAACGATCCCTTCAAGTGACCGAAAAGAGTTGATTCGACCAGGGATTCGGTGAGTGAAGTGCAGTCAACTACTACGAAATTTCCCGAAGCACGATTGCTGTTCTTGTGGATGATGCCGGCAAATAATTCTTTGCCTGTACCCGTTTCTCCGGTTATCAGCACATTGGCATCTGATCGTGCGGCCTTGGCGGTGAGATCCAGGCATGCTTTCATTTCTGCGCAACTGCCGACCACTCCTTCCAGGGAAAGTTCCTCCTTGGCGATGGTGCCTTTTTTTTCCTGTCGGTATTTGAGTGCTCTGTTGAGGGTAAGGGTGATGTCTCGAATGGAGGTGGGCTTGATAAGATAATCCCACACCCCGCCCTGTATTGCCAGTTCCGCTCCGTCCGGATTGCCTTTTCCGGTCAGGATGATAACCTCGGGAGGGTCGTTTCCGGCGATCAGGGAAGGGAGGATGTCGAGTCCATTGCCATCGGGCAGGCAGACGTCAAGAAAGACCACGTCATAGCTGGACTGCCGGGCTAAACGCAGGCCATCTTTTGCCGTGTGCGCCATATCTGCATTATAGGAAAGCCGGGTGACCAGGCTGACCATTGTTTCGCAGGCTTCTACGTCATCGTCGATTATAAGGATCTCAGGCATGATTTTTTCCGTTTTGCAAAATTTCACGAATTCCGTCCATGAGGTCTTTCTTGTGATATGGTTTGATAATCACCCTGTGTATATTCAGGAATTCTCCCGCAGCAATTCGTGCATCGTCGCGACCGGAGATGAGTATGACCGGCAGTTCAGGGAGCAGGCCGGCCAACTCGGTGCCGCTCATGATCGGCATATCGAAATCGGTAATCAGCATGTCAAAAGTATAGTTGCCGGCAGAGACTAAACGTAATGCTGCTTTCGGTTCGCGCAGCGCAGTAACATGAAAACCCATTTCTTCCAGCAAGCGGGGGGTTGTCTGCAGCTGATCTTCATCGTCTTCGACAAAAAGGATATGGCCGCCGATCCGGTCAATACCATCCGGACTGCTGGAGACGATATCGGCACAGGCTTCTGCTTCCGGGAGAAGGATGGTAAAAGTTGCTCCACCTCCTTCGCTGGAACTTACTCGAATCGATCCTTGATGACCCTTGATAATTCCGTGGACAACTGCCAGTCCAAGGCCGGTTCCTTCGGCTTTACTCTTGGTTGAAAAAAAAGGATCGAATATCTTATCCTGTATTTCCGGACTTATACCCGGTCCATTGTCCGCTACTGTGAGCTTGATGCATGGAATAGTGGCAGTATGGCCGGGTGCAGGCATCTCTTTTTCATCGACCGCATGGGTAAGGGCGATATCGATTGTGCCGCCGGTCGTCCGCAGGGCGTGGAAGGCATTGGTGCAGAGATTGAGAATCGCCTGGTGCATCTGGGTGGGATCGGCATGGACAAAAAAATTCATGCCCTGTTCAACATGACTGCGTACTGCGATGCTGGCCGGCATGGACGCCTCCATCAACTGGACAACTTCCTGAACCACCTGACTGAGGTCTGTTGGCCGAAAACCTTCCTTGGAAGGTCGACTGAAGGAGAGTATCTGCTGGACAACTCTGCCGCCTCGCCTCGCCGCTTTCAGAACTCTGGCCAAGTCAGTCTCTGTGCGGCTGCCGGCGGCCACATCGCCGATAGCCAGCTCCGTTGAATTGATAATCGAGGTGAGAATATTGTTGAAATCATGGGCAATACCACCGGCGAGAGTACCGATTGCCTCCATTTTTTGTGACTGCAGGAGCTGCTTCTCAAGGTTTTGTTCCTTGGTGATATTTTCTGCAGTGGTAAGTATCCCGACTATCCGCTCACTCTGGTCCTTTAGTGGTACCTTGTTGATTTCTATCCAGGCATCAACTCCGTTAATATCGTGTACTTTTCGGCGAATTTTGCGAAATGGTTCCTTTTGGGTAACAACGGATGTATCAGCTTTTGTCGACCATTCACTATAGATTTTGTCTCGTAGAAGTTCCCCGGTATGTTTACCGATAACCTCGACAATGTCCCTGATGCCGAAGAAATCCATGAACGCCTGGTTGGCACCAAGGTATTTTCCCTCCGCATCTTTCCATGAGACAAGCTGCGGGATGCTGTCCATCAAGGTCTCTTGAAACGCCAGCTGATCGGTTATTTTTCGTTCAACCTTACGGCGCTCAAGCATTGCACCTACCATTGACACCAGGGCCAGCAACAGGAGGACGAAACTGACCATCATGGTCCAGAAAAGCTCTTTTGAAAGAGAATAGATGGCCTTGGGGGTATTGATAATCTTGCTGTTTGGAGGGAGGAGCTTCTGATTGATGCCCAGTTTCTCCATCACCTTATAATCAAAAAGGTAAATGCCTCCTTCAGGCTGCCGTATTATCGGGATGTCGTCGGCTTTCGTCCCGTCGAGGATTTGCAGAGCCATTTTACCGGCCGTTTTGCCGTCTTCTATCCCGGAAAGAACCCTGCCACCCACAACGCCATAGCCGACCATAAATTCCCAGGATGAGTATATAGGAACGGAACTGTGTCTATAGATGGCTTCCGTTACTTCTTCTGCGGTATAAAATCGGCCATTGATTGACTGGTAATACGGGGCGATAAACAAGAAAGTGTCAGTGGGCAGTTCACTCACTCTTTTCTGTGTCTCTTCAAGGCTGAGTTCTGTCCAGAAATCAATCTGCAGCCCCAGGTTGTTTGTCTTAATCAATTTTTCAGCCTGGTGCCGAATTGCGGTTCCGGTGGTAGAGTTATCAATGAGAAAAATAAGTCGATTTTTTTCAGGGTGCAATGTTTTGGCCACCTTAAGGGTATCGATAAAATCATACACTTCGACAATGCCGGTAATATTGCCCGTGGCAATTTCCGAATCCTTGAGGTCGTTTACCCCGCAAAATACCACCGGAATGTTTTTGAATAGATCGTGTCGATGATGGTTCACAAAATTTAAGGCATCATTGTCGGAGAGGACAATGACGTCAAATGCCTCATCCTTGAATTTTTCTTTATACAACGAGTACAGATTTTTGGAGATAAGGTCGTAATTGTATTTTTTGGCATCCATATATTCGATCTGCAGATCCACTTTATAATGGCTCTGGTTCAAGACGGTGCGGATACCTTCTAACAGTCCGTCCGACCAATGGTAGCCATTATGATACGAGTTCAGGTAAAGAACGGTTTTTTTCTCTTTGTCGGCACGACTCGGTGATGGCAACGCCAGGAAGGCGAGAGCAGTAACAATACAGATCAGTGAGAAAAGAAGAGTGGTCCAGCGTGTCCGCGAACCGTAATTTTTATTCATAGTACTCATATTGGGTCGGTCATCTCTCTTGGATAAAAGAAATATATTACCTTGATTATAAAGCAAAAGCAAAAAGGATGGCACCATTTTTGTCGTTTACCGAAGCCACACCCGGAATAAGGCAAGGTCTGCCTCGTACCCTCTCTGCTGAGGGAACTGTCGGCCGCGACGGTGATACATTTGACTTCCGGCAGGCTGCTTTGCTACTATGAAGTATGTTCGATGGTCGGCCTTCCGTGGATATACCGCCGGTTACAGTTCTTGAAAAATTTTTTCGACGCCATTTTATCCGATAAAGGTTTCACAGCCATGCATCTCGACCTGAAGCACAATTATTCACGCTTGAAAATGTTTCTTGTCGTGTCCATGCTCGTCGCTTGTACTCTATGTTTGATGCAATTTGTCGATATTTTTCTTGGTGTTGATTCGCATATACTCTCCTTTGATCCCGGAAAACAGTATAGTCCACTGCCGACAGTAGTCATGGTTCTGGTCATCCTCTTTCATACCATATTCCCCGGTATCATTATTCTGGAAGAAGGCTCGGTCAAGGGGACTATATATACCGTTGTGTCCTGGTTTTTTTACGGTGTGCTTGTTCATTCCTATACCTCGAGTTACTCTTTGTACGTCCCTTTGACGGCTCCCCTGATCGGTTGTATGGTTTCTATAATCAGGGTGCTTGCCTGGGAGCACAGTTTTGCGACAGAAGAAAAGGAGACAATCAGAAAAACGCTTGGCTCGCTCGTTGAGCCGAGTGTCGCCGATTATCTTCTCAAAAATCCAGATCTTCTCAAGCAGGATGGGGTGCGCAAGACCGTGACAATCATGTTTGCCGATCTTCGCGGCTTCACCAAACTCTGCGAGGTGATTGCCCCTGAACAGTTAATTGCCATGCTCCGCGACTGTTTCGGCAAGCTCATCTCAATCGTTCGAACCAATGGTGGAACGATTGATAAACTTGTCGGTGATTCTATGATGGTGGTCTGGGGGAATCCGGTTCCACTCGACAATCATGCTGAAAAGGCCGTCGAAGCCGCCATAGAAATGCAGGCAATGATGGACAGCCTGAAAAAGAAATGGCAGCAAAAGCTCGGTGTTGATATCATGCTGGGCATCGGCATAAACACCGATGAAGTGGTGGCCGGAACTATCGGCTCGGAAGAGTTTTGTGACTACACGGTGCTCGGATGCGGTGTTAATCTCGCCTCAAGGCTTGAGTCCATATGCCCCGGCGGCTTAATCTATGTATCGAAAAAAACCCACGCGATCCTTGACGGTACCTTTGAATTTCAGGAACTGGCCGAACAGAAAGACAAAAATAATTGTAGTATGTCTGGAGTGTACAAAGTCATTGCCTGAAAATCACGGTATCTAAACCCGTTAAACGGGAAATAAGCCGGGATTCTTTCTAGTGCTCGCCTGTCGGGTGCTCTTTTCAGTACTCGCTTGTCGGGTGCTCTTTTCAGCACCCCCTTTGAGGGGTATAAGTGCCTTGAGACAGATGAGTTCCTTGCAAAAAAAATAAGAAACCAATCTGTAAAGTACTGATGTGCTTTTGTGGGTTTGATCTATGGAATTTATGACAATTGCCCTGCCTTTTGTGAAAGTGATCGGGGCGTTCTGCCTTATGTTGATCGGCATTAGAAACAAGCTGGGGCTGGCGCTGTCAATTTTGCTGGGCGGGCTGTTTATGGGACTTGTCTTTGGTCTTTCCGTCCCGGCGCTTCTGCAGACCGGCAGCATGGCGCTGGTGCAGGAAAAGTTCCTCTTTCTGGTTGGCATCGTCGGCTCGATACTCATTCTCTCTGACGCCCTGGAGCGATCGGGACAGTCGGCCCGACTTATGACTGCCTTGTCCGGTTACCTCGTCCGACCGCGTTTGCGCCTGATATTCTTCCCGGCACTGATCGGTCTTCTGCCAATGCCCGGCGGGGCGATTTTTTCAGCGCCCATGGTAAAGGCGGTGAGCGCCGATATGAGCCTCGGCAATGAAGATAAAGTGGTTATCAATTACTGGTTCAGGCATGTCTGGGAGATGGCCTGGCCGCTTTATCCCGGTATCATTTTGACTGTTGCTCTGGCCGATATTCCTATCACCGCGCTTATTTCCAGGTCCTGGCCGGGGGTTGCGGCCATGTTCGGCATCGGCTGGTTCTTTTTTCTCAGGGGCGGGGTGTTGAAGACGGTCGTCGTGCCCGAGGAAGCGAGACCTGGCAAAGGGGGACGAGCCACGGTGGTAAGGGAAGGTCTTCCCCTGTTCATTGCCATTGTCGGGGCGATAGGACTGGAGTCGCTGCTGGCCAGCTTTGCGCCCCATATTGCATTTGAATGGGGCGTCATAGTCGCTCTCGTCGGAGCCATCATCTGTATCATTGCCCAAAATAAACTCGGAACAGGTTTTTTCTTTACCGTCCTGAAAAAAAAGAGCCTCTGGACCATGCTCATGGCTATCGCGGCTATTTTTATTTTCAAGGATGTGATGCAGGCGGCGGGAATTGTTCAGGCCATGGCGGCAAGTGCCGGGGGCGGGGTTGCCCTGTTTACCGCGGCTGTGTTTTTACCGTTTTTGGTAGGGATGGTGGCGGGGATAAACGTCGCTTTTGTCGGAGCGACTTTCCCACTGCTTATTGGCCTGCTGCATTCTCTGGGCATGCAAGACCGGCTGGTTCCTTACTTGATTCTTGGATCATTTTCCGGCTTTACCGGAGTGATGATCTCTCCCATCCATATCTGTTTTGTGCTCACCTGCAATTACTTTGAAACGGACCTGGCCCGGGCCTGGCGTAGAATTATCGCACCATCAATCTGTTTCGGACTGTCGGGGGTACTGCTCTTCTGGGTTTTATTGTAAGGCAATGAGCGGGGAGGGAAAGAATTTCTGGAAGGGTAAGTGAAAAAATCGACCTGATTCCCCTGCCGCATGGGAATCAGGTCGATGGGGCGGTTTTAATATTAAATTTCAGAAACACCTGATGGGATTAAACAGATAAAAACGAAGTCTTCTCCTCCCCCATTCATAAACTGGTGCTCTTCGTTACCGGGAATGAAAACCACTGTACCGCTGGCGACCTGTCGCCATTCGCCTTTTTGATAGACCTGTCCTTTGCCGGAATGGACAAAAATTTCGTGTTCCCATTCATGGGCGTGTCTTGGGGTAAAGCCACCCGGGGCGACGGTGAAGACGCGCATGCAAAAGTTGTTGGCCGCATCTTCTTTGCCGATGACGACTCTGCCTGTGACACCTTTTGCTGTCTCGTTATCAAATTTATGGGACGGGGAATCTTTATAATCGACGATTTTCATAATAATCTCTTTGCATATTAGGGTAGAAAAACGGAGAATAACCTGCTGTTATAAATAATAGAGCCAATCTCAGATTATGCAACTGTTTAGCGCGAAGGCCGGGCTGCCTTGCCGGTCAGGCCCATATATATGGCCGCGAGGGTGACAATGAGCCCTATCCAGTTGAGGGTGTCGGTAGGGCGGTTAAACAGCAGAACGTCCCAGATAAAAGCGAGAGACGGCTGGAGAAGCAAAATCAACCCTGCATGGGATGCACGCATTTTGGGCAGAGCATGGGCGATGAGAACCCAGCCGACCGTCTGGCTGAACAGGCCAAGACTGAGCAGCGCTGAGAGGCTTTTGAAGTTGGGAATTGTAAACGAATCACCGGCATGGAGCATTTTTGTGCCGAGGAAGAAGGCACAGGTGAGCGATACAATCATAAGGGTGGAAAACAGGGAATGGGTATCGTTGGACCTGATTTTTCTCAGACTGAGAAGAAAGGCCGTATAGCATGCCGCCGTAAGCAGCCCAAAATAAATTCCTGTTTTGTAATTGTTTGTCAGGGTGTCCCAGTGTATACCGACGATCAGCAAAAGGCCGATTATTGCCAGAGGGAGGGCCACAAAAAATCTCGGGCGGCTTTTTTCTCCCAAAAAAAGTATTCCTGCTGCGGCGAGAAAAAAGACCTGGAAATTGCCGAGAAGTGTAGCCAGGCCCGGCCCGATATACATGATACTTTCATGCCAGAAAAAGAGGTCGAGCGCAAAAACGAAACCACAAAAAGTGATAAGAAGCCACTCGGCTGGCGTGAGTTTCTTGAAATCCTTCACCCAGTAGGTGGCGGCGAAAAGAAATATCGCACCAAAAAATACCCGGTAGAAACCCGAAGCAGTGGGGGAGACGTCCGCCAGCTTGACAAAAATCCCCGAAAAACTAATGAGAAAGGCACCGCAGAGCACCTGAAATGTTGGAACTTGCCGGAGCTGGGAGATGGGCATTATTGGCGATATAGGGAAGGGGAACTTTTGGCGGCTCAAGGCACGGAATAGTCGGTTTCGATTAAAGTTTAGCTGGTAGTGTAGGGTACGGTCTGCTAACATAATGGGCTTTGTGAAATTGTGCACCGAATATAATTGGTTGGATGCATTTGCTGAACTGGGACACTGGCACGTGCAAATTCACGCACAACATGTTGGGCGAAACACAGCTGTTGTGCGTTGTTAAAAAAAATTAATGTCAATCTGATGAAAAATTTATGTGTTGTAAATACATATAGATAGGCATTTATTGATGTTTTTTTGCTGAAATGATGTTGAATTTTTGGGGAAATTTAGTATTTCTCTCACTTTGGTTTGTCGAGAATTGATTGGCTCTCGCTGCCGTGAAGCACAATGCGCACAATTAATTGCCCAATGAGGCATTTTGTATGTTGTTTGCCAGGCAGAACATATTTTTATGGAGAACACCTCAGACGATATGAATGATTTATCAACGAAGTATCTTGGGCTGGATTTGAGAAATCCTCTGATTGTCGGCAGTTGCGGGTTTACTAACTCGGTTGGTAAGATCAAGGAACTCGCGGACAATGGTGCGGGTGCAATTGTGCTGAAGTCTCTTTTCGAGGAACAGATCCAGGCCGAGTTGTCGGCAAACCTTGAAAATTATAACGCAGATTACCCGGGGGCGACGGATTATATTCGTGAATATACCAGGGGCAATGAGGTCGATGAATATCTGCAGCTCATCTCCGGGGCGAAAAAGATGGTTGATATTCCGGTAATAGCGAGTATCAACTGTGTCTCGGCGAGGGAGTGGGTTTCCTTTGCTAAATCTATTGAGCTGCAAGGCGCAGATGCCATTGAGTTGAATATTTCTTTGCTCCCGTCCAATCCGAAAATGACCAGCGCTGACAATGAGAAGAAGTATCTGGAGATCATCGCTGCGGTCAGCAATATGGTGTCAATACCGCTCACCCTGAAAATGAGTCACTATTCTGCTTCGCTGGCCAATCTTCTCCAGAAACTGAGCTGGACCGATAAGGTTGCCGGCTTTGTCCTGTTCAACCGATATTATTCCCCTGATATAGATATACAGAAGATGGCAGTAAAGTCAGCCGATATCTTGAGTAGTCCGGCTGAAGGGATTGGCCCCCTGCGGTGGATTGCTCTTATGTCCGGGATGATTGAAAAGGATCTGGTGGCCTCAACGGGGATTCATGACAGTGAAGGGCTGATCAAGCAGCTTCTGGCAGGTGCAACAGCCGTACAGATTGTCTCGACGGTGTACAAAAACGGTGCAGGTCAGATAGGCAAGATATTACAGGGACTTGAAACATGGATGGAACAGAATTCATTTTCCAGCCTGGCCGATTTCCGAGGCAAACTGAGTTACCAGCAGGCAACCGAGCCGGCTGTCTTTGAGAGAACTCAATTTATGAAATATTACGGGGGATTGTCCTGATCGGTCAATCCTGGTCAGAGATGGAATGTTGCGGCAGATATATACGAAGCGGCATTTTTCCGGCAAATTAATTAAATTATCAGATAGATATGACATCGTTGCTGACATTTCCCAAAGGTGGGGTTCATCCGCCTGAACGTAAAACCCAGACGCAGGGCTTAGCTGTTGAAGTGATGCCCGTTCCTGACGAACTTGAACTCTTTCTCGGTCAGCACATTGGTGCGCCGTGTACCCCTACTGTCGCCAAGCGTGATGTCGTCGTCGAGGGTGCGGTTATCGGCGAGGTGAAGAAAGGACTGGGAGTTCCTCTCCATGCCCCGGTTGCCGGTAAAATTAAAAATCTTGGGATGTCCGCCCATCCGATTCGGGTAACGAGCCCGTCTATTACCATTGAGGTGGATAAACAAGCGGAACCTGTCAAATATCAATGGGTTGACTGGCACCATCTGTCAGGACCTGAGTTGTTGGCCAAAATACACGATGCCGGTGTTGTCGGTATCGGTGGTGCCGGCTTTCCGACCCATGTGAAGCTCAGTCCTCCGGCCAATTCCCCGGTTGACACCCTGGTGCTCAATGGTGCAGAATGTGAACCGTATATCACCGCCGATCATCGGCAGATGCTGGAAAATTCGGCAGAGATCGTCGAAGGGGCAAAGATTATCCTCAAGGTTCTTGGCATCAGCAAATGTCATATTGGTATTGAAAGCAATAAACCCGATGCTATCCGTGAGATGACGCAGGCTGCCAAGGATGCATCCGGCGCGAACTGCACCATCAAAATTGAGGCCCTGCAGGTCAAATACCCCCAAGGATCGGAAAAACAATTGATCCAGGCGGTTACCGGACGGAAAGTCCCGGCAATGGCGCTCCCCTCGGCCGTCGGTGTAGTTGTACAGAATGTGGCTACGTCCAAGGCCATCTACGATGCAGTGGTATACGGCAAGCCGCTTTATGAAAAAGTTGTCACTATCGCCGGAAAAGGTATTGCCAGACCAGCCAATCTGCAGGTAAAAATAGGCACAAAAATAAGCGATATCGTTAAATATCTTGGCGGCTTGCAGCCAGGTCTCGGCAAAGTGATCATGGGCGGGCCTATGATGGGATTTGCCATTTCGAATCTGGATGTTCCGGTTACAAAAACCACGTCGGCCGTTCTTTTTTTGACCGAGGACGAAATTGATACCAAACCGCATTCGCAGTGCATCCGTTGCGGCTGGTGTCTTGACGCCTGTCCGATGGGACTTGAGCCTAAAGAGATTGGTATTTACGTGGAAGCGAAACGGGCGGAGGATACCGCGCAGTTCGGCGTTTTTGATTGTTTTGAATGTGGTTCATGCTCCTATGTGTGCCCGGCCAAACGACCGCTGGTGCAGTTTGTGCGAATGGCCAAGATGAAAGCGAAGAGAGCGCAATAGCAGAGAACACTTTGATAATAACGTAGAAATCTGAAATTGAGGGTGGCGAGGGAGATAAGCGTAGACCTGGAAAAGCTTTATCTGCTTTGGGAAGTTTTTTACGACACCATCAGTTTTTGCTTTTTGAAGAAAGAGTTAGCCCTGCTTACCGGGCGTATGCATTAATCAGGATGTATTGAGGAGAGTCGTGAGCAATCAGCAAGCATCAGACGACCAGACAACTGTACCAGCAGGCCTGTGGAAGGTTTCCATTTCGCCGCATCTGAAGAGCAGTGAGTCGGTCGAGAAAATTATGTGGACGGTTGTGGCCTGCCTTGTGCCGCCACTGATTTTGTCGGTTTTCGTGTTCGGCATACAGACACTTTTAATCACCGCCGTTTCCGTTATCAGCTGTGTTGTCGTTGAAGCAGTGAGCCAGAAGGCGCTGGGGCGTACAGTGACCATAAAGGACGGCAGCGCTGTTCTTACCGGGATGCTGCTGGCCTTTGTCATTCCGCCGGGGGTTTCCCCGCTGCTGCCTATCCTGGCGGCGGTATTTGCCATCTATATCGGCAAACATCTGCTGGGCGGTATCGGCTACAACTTTTTTAATCCCGCTCTGTTGGGCCGGGCCTTTCTGCTGGCTTCTTTTCCGGTGGCGATGACTTCCGCCTGGTTGTCTCCGATAGATCTGTCCGGCGACGGTTATGGCATCTTTTCGTACTTCAGCAGTTCGATCGACGCCGTTTCTACTGCAACGCCACTGGCGGTCTTGAAAGAACATGGCATGGCGGCCTTCATCGATAAGTTCGGTAGTGGTGCAGATCTGTACACCCATTTTTTTCTTGGCTGGCGGCCTGGATGTATTGGTGAGACTTCTGGTTTTCTGCTCGTTCTCGGTGGGCTCTATCTCATCTATCGTGGTTATATCACCTGGCATATCCCGGTTTCTCTTCTTGGCACCATTGCAGTGCTGAGCTGGATATTCGGTGGCGAAAATTATTTCAGCGGTGACCCGCTGCTCGCCGTTCTCTCCGGAGGAGCTTTGCTTGGTGCCTTTTATATGGCTACCGATTATGTCACCAGTCCGACAACGAAACTATCGAAAATAGTATTTGGTATCAGTATCGGAGCCCTTACCGTTCTGATCAGATTACGAGGCGGATACCCCGAAGGTATCTGTTATGCCATACTCCTGATGAACCCTCTCAGCACCGTTCTCGACAGTTGGTTTAAACCAAAGCGTTTTGCCCCGCCGGCAGGAGGTGTAAAATGAAAGATATGCTGACTATAGTTGTCAGGCTCACCGTCTCCTGTCTGCTGGCTGCAACCGTTATGGGCTTGTGCTTTATCTTTACCAGTAACGCCAAAAAGCATAACGAACACGTCAAAGAGCAAAAGGTCATGTATGAACTGCTTGGCTATAAAAATGGTGCGAAGATCCCTGAGTCACTAGCCCTGCATGAGGTCTATCGATATGTTATCAGCAGCAGCGAAAAACAGTCGATCGGCTACCTGGTACCGATAGCATCCGGTAAAGAGGCAGGCTATGACTTTGTCAATATTGACCTTAATGGCGTCCTGCTGGAAAACAAACCGATAGCCCTGAGCGAAACCGAAGTACTGGAAGCAGAGACCCGTAACAAGGCGGTTCAGCAGGCCGTTGGTGCCGGATACGCGGTGAATTTCGCCGACCGGATCATTATCGTCACGGATAACGGCAAGCGAATTGCCTACCTGATCGGCGGCAAGTTCCAGGGATTTAAGACCTTTGTCAACGTTATGCTCGCAGTCGATCCGAATTTCTCCCTGCTTGGCATGGAAATTCTGGAGCATGAGGAGGATCCCGGGCTTGGCGCGGAAATTGAGCAGGATTATTTTAAAAACCAGTTTAAAGGCAAATCTTTTGCGGCACTGAAAGCTATCAATGTCGTCAAAGCGCCGATCCCTGACGATTATCTCAAGGCCTTGAACGGTAAATTGAATGAGGCGGATATCCTCAAATTTCGTGAGCAATATAAGGATAAAGATATTTATGCCCTTACCGGTGCGACTATTTCGTCAAAGGCCGTGAGCAACGGGGTGAAAGGCATTGTGATGAAATTTGTCTACCGTATCAATGTTTTGGATAAAGTCCTGAAAGAACAGCAACTTGCTGTATCGTTTTAATACTTGTAAGAGGAAGTCGAAGTGGCAAATGACAAATCCAGCATGCAGCTGATAAGCAGAGGCATCTTGAGTGAAAACCCGATTTTCAAGCTGGCACTCTCGATGTGTCCCGCCGTGGGTATTTCAACCACGGTGATGAACGGTCTTCTCCTGGGAATTGCAGTGCTGTTCGTGCAGGTTTTCTCCAGTGTGACGATATCAATCTTTAAAAACCTCATCCACCCGAGAATTCGCATACCCACCTACACTTTGACCATTGCCACCTGGGTTACGGTGATCGATCTGGTGCTGGCGGCTTATCTGCCGGAAGCCTATGCCAAAATGGGGATTTTCGTCAAACTTATTGTCGCCTTTGCCATCATCACCATGCGACTCGAGATGTTTGCCAGTAAAGAGTCCGTCAATGACTCGTTCTGGGACGGTTTAGGCATGGGGCTTGGTTTTATGGTCGGTATGATGACCATAGGTTTTGTCAGGGAACTGCTTGGCTCTGGCGCGATTTTCGGTTACGACGTCCTTGGTTTCAAACCACTGCTTTTCTTCATCCTGCCCAGTGCCGGCTTTTTTGTTGTTGGGCTGATGATGGCCTTTTTCAACTGGATTGAAATTTTTTATAAACGCTCAAAAGGTTTAAAAAGATGACTCTTGCACACACCAGATATATCGTCCTGACGGCGTTGTTATTTCTGTTGGCCCCTATTTTTGCCCGGGCCGAGGGACTCGTTGTCAATCAGAAATTTGTATCGGATAAAGAAATTCAGGTCACTTTCTCCGGGCCTGTTGATAAGGCTGTCGCGGAGAATATCCAAAACTACACCATCTACGAAGAACCGGATCCGGACATCAGGCTGGAACTGAGCTCTTCTATTTTGGCTGATGACGGGAAAAGTGTCGCTCTTTTCTTTAAGGAACCATTGAATACGGCCAAGACCCATGTGGTCACGGTGCGTGGCCTGGCCGGGATCGATAAAACCACTTTTACAGTCAGCAAGTCGTATCTCGGTTACCTGTTCGGTATTCTCATTTCGGCTCTTTTGATTAATAACTTTGTTTTTACCAAGTATCTCGGCCTCTGTGTCTTTTTCGGTACCTCGAAGAAAAAAGATACCGCCAAAGGAATGGGCGTGGTCTTTACCATGGTCATCGTCGTTTCCGCCCTGATGAGTTGGTTTTTCTACAATTTTATCCTTATTCCTTTTGACTTGAATTTTTTGCAGATCGTGGTCTTTATCGGGCTGGTTTCGCTGACGGTGCAGGCGGTCGATACGGTTCTCCGCAAGGTCAACCCGATCCTGTTCAATTCATTCGGGGTATACCTTGTTCTGGTTATTGCCAACTGTGTCATTATTGCCGTACCGCTGATTCTAGCCAATAATCATTATAACGTCTTTGAGACCTTTATGCTTGCGCTCGGCGCAGGAGGCGGCTTTCTGCTGGCCCTGTATCTGATGAGTTCGGTAAGTGAACGTATGCAGCTGGCTAATATTCCCAAAACATTTAAAGGGTTGCCGATCGCTTTTATTGTCGCAGGGCAGTTTGCAATGGCCTTTCTAGGGTTCTCCGGGCTGCAGTTATTTTAGTGCCTTACTTCCTGCAGAGGCATTGACAAGAATCCCGGCAACTTTCCAGTTTGCCGGGTGGTAACATAGAATTAATTGAGAGTAAAAATATGGATCCGGCATTAGTAAAATTAGCATTAGGCGGTCTGGTTCTGCTCGGCTGCATCGGCCTGTTCTTTGGTATCGGACTGGCCATTGCTGCCCACAAATTTGCAGTCGAAGTCAACCCGCTTATAGAAGAAGTTGTTGAGTCGCTGCCGCTTGCTCAATGCGGCGGTTGTGGTTATCCAGGGTGCGAAGGCTATGCCATTGCCGTGGTAAATGATCCGGACGTGCCGCCAAATCTCTGTTTTCCGGGAAAAGAGAAGGTTGCCGCCAGGGTAGCTGAGCTGACCGGTAAAAAAATGACCGCACTGGAAGATCAGGTCGCGCTGGTGCGTTGCTCAAGAGTCGAAGGCCGGGTAAGCCATAAGCATGAGTATTACGGCTTTGCCTCCTGTACCGCGGCCAATCTCAGCTTCGGTGGGCCATCAGCCTGTCAGTATGCCTGTATAGGCTTGGGGGAATGCGCCGAGGTCTGTCCGTTTGACGCAATAGAGATGGTCGAAAACTTTCCGGTTATCAACCCCGATAAATGTGTCAGCTGCGGCGTTTGTGTTAAGACCTGTCCAAAACACATCATTGAGATTCAAACTTTGAAGGCGCGGGTTTATGTCCCCTGTTCGACCCAGGACCTCGGCAAGAATGTTAAGGCTGTCTGTGAGGTCGGCTGTATCGGCTGTAAGATGTGTGTTAAGGTATGCCCGGCAAAAGCAGTTACCTACGAAGGCAATATTGTTAAAATTGATCATAAGGCCTGTATTGCCTACGGTCCAAGTTGCGAAACCGTTTGCGTGACTAAATGTCCCCGTAATATATTCAGACCCTATGAAGGTCGTCAGGCTATTTCCAGAAGCGTGGCCGATGGCCTGAAAATGGCTGGTTAATAATTTAAGATTTGGAAAAAGATATGAAAAATCCAGAGACTCCCTTTGATCAGAAAAGAAGATCGTTCCTGAAACTCTCCGGCTTGTTGGGACTAGGTGTCGCATCAGCTGCACTTCTTCCGGCTGTAAAGGCCGAGGCCTTATTCTTTGGTCCAAAGGAATACAAAGTAACGGAGACACGGCTGGCTATGGGGACTTTTGTGGCGATGACGGCAATTCATCCCTCACGGGATGAAGCCGAACAGGCAATTGGCCTTGCCTTTGAGGAAATAGACCGCCTCAACGCCATGTTGACCCACTTTGAAAAAAGCTCGGCGGTCGGTTCTTTTAATGCCGCCGGGAAGATCGAACATGCACCGCAGGAAATGCTCGATCTGGTCGCTCGCTCGCTGTACTTCAATCGACAGACTGGTGGAGCTTTTGACATCACGGTTAAACCGCTGGTCGACCTGTATAAAGACAGTTTTGCCAAGAGTCATCAACCTACCGAAGGTGAAATAGACCGGACTTTAAAGCTGGTCGGCAGCAGCAATATTAACTTTCACAGTGGGGCTCTGCAACTCGCCGGCAGTGGTATGGGCATTACCCTCGATGGTATTGCCAAAGGGTATATTGTCGATAAGGCTTCGGCTGTGCTGCGGGCTAATGGTGTCGGCAATCATCTTATCAATGCAGGGGGCGATATTCGTACCAGCGGCCTGGCTACCCAAGGCAAAGCCTGGACTGTGGCAATTCAGGATCCGGCTAAAACCAAGGAATATCCTGATGTCATTACCATGAAGGACGGAGCCATTGCCACTTCGGGCAATTACGAAATCTATTATGATAATGAGAAGATGTTCCATCATATCATCAACAGCAAAACCGGCCATTCACCGCATTTGTCAAGCAGTGTGACGGTTATGGCTCCGACGGTTATGGATGCCGATGCTTTGGCAACGAGCATTTTTGTCATGGAGCCTGTCGCCGGCGTTCAGTTCATCAACAGCCAGCCTGACTATGAATGTTTTGTTATCGGGAAAGACGGTGAAATAAGCAAATCAAAGGGGTGGCTGGGGTAAAGGAAAAGGATTTGGATAGGGGAGTTGGGTTGTTACAGGGGATCAAGCCATTGCGGCTTGATCCCCTGTTTTTGTTATCTCTGTATCAGCTTTTGAATTCAGAGGCATCCAGGTCATATTTTTTGCTTTTATACTGAATGGCTCTGCGGCTGATACCGAGTAACTCGGCCGCGTCTTTTTTTACCCCCTTGGTCTGTTTTAAGGCCCGAATAATTGCCTCTTTTTCACTTTGTTCAATGGAAAAATTTGGATCGTTATCCTTGTCAATGGATATGGATTCGTTATCCAGTTGGAGGTCTTCCGGCAAAATCTGGTTGTTTTTGCAGAGGATTATCCCGGTCTCCAGGGCGTTTTTTAACTCGCGTACGTTACCGGGCCAGGAAAGTGTCTGTAGCCAGTCCAAGGTTTTCTGCGGGAGCATCAGGCGGGGCAGACTGTTGTTCTCTGTATAGCTATTGACTAAAAACTGGGCTAATTCAGGAATATCTTCCCGTCTTTCCCGAAGCGGCGGCACGGTAAGGGTGACAACCTTCAGCCGATAGTAGAGGTCAAGTCTGAAATTACCTTCTTCAGCATCTGCTTTCAAGTCTGCGTTCGTCGCGGAAATCACCCTGCAGTCGACCTCGATTTCCTTTATTGCCCCTACCTGCCGAATGGTTCTCTCCTCCAAAAACCGCAGGAGCCTGCTTTGCATTTCCTGGGAAATATTACCCACTTCATCGAGAAAAAGGGTGCCGCCTTGCGCAGCTTCTATCAACCCCTTCTTGTCGTTGATGGCGTGGGTGAAGGATCCCTTGACGTGGCCGAAGAGCTCACTCTCTAAAATTCCCGAAGGGGTGGAGCCGCAGTCGACGACGATGTACGGTTTATTTTTTCTGGGACTGAGGTTGTGCACCATTCTGGCTACACACTCTTTGCCGACACCACTTTCGCCAAGAATCAAAACGTTGGCATTACTTACGGCGACTTTCAGCAGCATTTCTTTCAAGTCGGCCATGACAGCACTCTTGCCCCAGACAATACCTTCTGCAATTTCAGGCGGAGTATCGACTGGTTGCCATGCCTTGGCCACAATTTTTTCTATTTTCAGGACAAGATCTTTACCGTCAAAGGGTTTCGTGAGATAATCGACAGCTCCCGCCTTGATGGCATCAACGGCATCGGGAATTGTGCCATAAGCGGTGAGAAAGATAACCGGCAGCTGCGGGAAATTCGGCCTGATCTTTTCCAGCAGTTCCAGGCCGCTCATCTCCGGCATTTTTATATCAGAGACCAGTACGTCAACTCGGTCGTTGTTCAGGATTTCAAAAGCTTCGTGGCCGCTGGAAGCCTTTTGGGTGGCAAACCCGGCAGCCGTAAGTCGGGCATCTAAAACCTCTAAAATTGACGTGTCGTCATCAACTATCAGGACATGTATTGCTTTATTCATAAAGGTTTTCTTTTGCTCTGGACGTTTTCATCGATTGCTTCGATTTCTTCGATCTGCTTCTGCAGTTTTTTGATCTCGAGTTGTAATTGTTCATTAGCAGCCGTCATTTGGGTAATCTTCAATTGCTGATTGGCAATTACAGAATTTTGTAAATTTTCACGTTCTGTCAAGGTCTTGTTTTTTTCTTCTATAAGCGTGCCTTGTTGTTTCAGCGCGAGCACCAGAAGATGTCGATTTTCGGTGAATGGTGCGGTGCCCTTACTGGCATCCCATTTTTGCAGATTGCCGATTGATTCAATCAGCTGGTTTGCATTTCGGGCCAGCATCATTTGGGTGCTTGCCAGTCCATAGAGAGCATGATTCTTATCCTCCTGGGAGAGCGCAGTCTCATATATCTGTTCGTACTGGAGGAGGGCATTTTCGAAATCACCGTTAAGAAAGAGCTGTTCTGCCAAAGCATGGGTATGGTGATCGGTGGGTACGGGGAAATTCTGCCGCTGCAGTGCTGTACAGGAAGTAGAGAAAAACAGAAGCAACACGGCGAGAATTACTGTGGGCGCCTGCCGAAACAATACCAATTGGTGTGCATTCATGATTATAAAAGTTCTCAACATATTCTTCTCAAGGTTCCTCTTTTATATCGTTCCCGCCGCGGCCAGATCCTGGTGGCAGTGTCAAGGTCGCCAAGAGAGGAGATTAATTTTCATTTCTTCCGATTATACCCGCCTTACGATCGAGTTGGTAGTGAAAAGGAAAAGGTGCACCCGCGGTCTTCATTGTTCGCGACCTGTATACTCCCGCCATAACTGGTGATAATTTTTCTACAGATTGCCAGTCCTAACCCCACCCCGTCGACATGACCTCGCGCGGTTTTGGTTCGGTAGTATTTGGTGAAGACAAGCGACAGTTCATCGTCGGCAATACCGGGACCGGTGTCGGACACCTGGAAGAGCAGATATTTTCTTTTGGAATCTTTCGTGCAAAACACCTTGACGGTTCCGTTTTCGGGGGAATATTTGATGGCGTTGCCGATGATATTGACAAATACCTGTTGCAGCTCTTCCGGTACTCCAAACAGATCCGGACAGGCTGCCGTATCTTCTGTGTCTAACCTTACTTTTTTCTTGGCTGCTAAGGAAGCAAAAGTTTTTGTACTGCGCAGCACCAGTTGCCTGGTATTGAGGCGCACAGATTTTTTTTTGCGCCCATCGGATTCCAGGACGGACACATTGAGCAGATAATTGAGCAGTGTATTAATCCGCTGGATTTGGTCGCTGGCAATGCTCAGAAATTTGCGTTGCTGATCGTTTACCGGCCCAAAAACCTCTTCGACAATCATATTGACCGATTCACGAATAGATGAAAGCGGGGTTCTGATTTCATGGCTCAGGGTGGCGATAAATTCATTGCGGATATTCTCCTCTTCATTGAGCTGTCGGCTCATATCATTATAGGAAGCCGCCAGTTCGTAAAATTCTTCTCCTCCTTTAAGATTGATGGGTTGATGCAATTTATCCATTGAGATTCGTTTCAGAGCCCGGGCAAGTGTCTTCAGCGGAGTGAAAAACGATTGGGTAATAACCCAGATACCGACAAAGCCGACCAGAATACTTATGCAGAATCCATAGAAGCCATTTCTTGCACTGATTCGGCTCCTCTCGTTGAGTCCACGCATGGCGTTTTCTATCTCTTGTTTATTGAGTCGTTTGGTGTTGCTGATATCGGCAATCCACTGGGAAGCAACCAGCTCAGTGACCCATTTGGAGCCGAGTTCCGGAGGAGCACCTTTGTCCCACAGGCCGGCTCTGTGGCGACTGTAACTGTATTCAAAGTCATGCCATGCCTTGTTGCTTCCCGTTGTAAGAGACAGCTGTACCGCCTGCTGCAAAGCATCCTCGAAGGTTTTTTGGGCCTGTTTGAAATACTCTGAATATCTTTCCTTTTTTAAAATATTCAGCTTTTTATGATTTTCTTCCATGCCCAGCAGGCTTGCTTTCAATGTTTCAGTCAGTTCGTCTATTCTATTATTTGTCGTGACTATTGTTTCAGTGGTTTCGACCATCCTCTGCACATTAAAAAGCAGAATAGCGACTGTTCCCGAAAAAATGAGAAAAAACATAAAAAAAATCAGTGAAAGTTTCTGCTGTATGCCAATTTTCAAGCCCATCGTTTTCCCTTCAATAAAATGCCGATAAAGATCCTGCTCGTTGATTTTAGCAAACGATAAACCAGCTGTCATCTATAGACTGGCATATCTGGGTCTTTAAATAACGTGCTGTTGTTGCGTTTTTCTTACGTAAACGTATATCGATCTTTGACTCTGTTTTATCACTGGCAGTGGTACACATTTGTAGTCCTGAGGGTATGTTGGCTGGCTCTTTTTCCTGGTCACCGGTTGCGTTCTCCATATATCTTTTATAAGTACTCGTACATTTCTTGGCTGGAAATAAAAAATATGTTAAGACTGTCCGCAAAATTATCGCTGCGTGGTTGCCAGATGGACATAATATGTTTGCGACTCGAGGGAAAAATGTAATATGATTGGTTAATCTTCTAAAACGAAAAAGAAAAAGTTGATAGCATACCTTCTGCCTGACCTGGAATATGTACGCGGAACAATCATTGTGGGTCAGGGTAAGATTCTACATTGTCCTTTTATAATAATATTTTTATGAAACACGTTGTTACTGCTTTGCTTGTTGCAAGTCTCTGTGCCTTTGGCATGATGGCTGTAGCAGAAAAAATCGGTCCTTCCGATTCCCGGGCATATGGCGAGACAATGAGTCGCCTTATTTTCCATGAACAGAGTGTTTTTTCGGGCTTGGTCCTGGAAACGAATCGGGGCATTGCCATTACCACCAATCGGGGAACCTTTCTTTTAAAAGGTATGAAACCCGCCGCCTTTATCGGCCAAAATGTGCGGGTGACGGGCGTGATCAAGGATCAAGCCATATATGCCGTGAAGATAAACAATTGATGACGTCGTAAAAACTACCCCAAAGGTATAGAAATATCTTTTTCTGCTTCGGGGTTCGCTCGCAGGAAGTGCCCTTAGGATAATGTTGCCTTTCGCCTCTGACTTTTTAAAAAGTCGGAGTTTATGGCCTGCTTTAGAAGGTGCTTGTCTTACTGAGCGATGTTTTATTTCAGGTTACTGCGACGCCAGCTTAGTCAGATAGGGCTAAGCCGATAGCCTGCTCGACATGCAGCCCAGTCGTGTCAAAAAGAGGGACAGTTGTATGGTCCTGGCTGACCAGCATGCTGATTTCGGTACATCCTTCAATAACCGCCTCGGCACCTTGTCTGCGCATTGTCTCGATGATACGCAGGTACGTTTTTCGTGATTCGTCTCTGATTCTCCCCCGGCAGAGTTCATTGAAAATAATGTCGTGAACTCTTTTACGATCTTCAGACGAAGGAACGATTACTTCGAGGCCGTGGATGTTCGAAAGCCTGCCTTTGTAAAATTCTTCTTCCATGGTGAAACCGGTCCCAAGTAAGCCGACGGTGTGAATTTTTCTGGCCTTGATATTTTCAGCAGTTGCATCGGCTATGTGCAGAAGCGGTATTGCAACACTGTCGGTTATGGTCCCGGCGACTTTATGCATGGTATTGGTACAGATGAGGAGGAAATCGGCACCGGCTTTTTCAATCTTTTGTGCCGCATCGGCCAGACGCTTACCTATTTCGGTCCATTCTCCTTGTTGCATGAGGCTTTCCATCGGTTGGAAATCAACACTGACCATGGCAATTTGGGCTGAATGAAGACCTCCCAGACGATCATTTATGCCCTGGTTGAGCATCCGGTAGTAATGGGCGGTGCTTTCCCAGCTCATGCCTCCCAGCAGGCCGATAGTTTTCATAGTTCTCTCTCCATCTTTTCTGCAATCTTTGTGTCTAGTTCCTGGTCCCGGTATCCTATAGCATGGCCTTGAGCCGAGCAGCAGTATGCCCGGCATCAGTTTTTTCGAGTGCAGCGTGCAGTGAGTGCAATATCTCGCGGAGTATGGCGATTTTCGGTTTGGCAGAGAGCAGCTGGACCTCAATGGTTTTGAGGTCCAGGACAATCTCCTCAAGCAGATCGTATTCAAGCTTTCGTCCGGAAATGGACTTTTTGATTTCTTCGCTGAGGTGTTGCATCGTTTGGCGATCGGTCGCATCGGCCACCGGACCGTGGCTGAGCTGAAAGCCTTTTTCTGCCGACTGGGGAGCGGCGACGGCAATGCCCAGGACAGCCAAGCCATCTGCGGTGATGCTGATGCCTCCGGCAAGCGTTCGCAGCTCTGTCTGCCCCTGCACCATCAATTCCTCGGCAAGGCTGCCGGCTTCGCTCTTGTTAAGACCAATTGCGGCCCCGACCTCGTACATGGAAACCTGTACTTCAGTATCTCCGCCGGTTAGTCGGTAAAGTTCGGCCAGGTACTCTTTGCTTTTGTTCTCATCGGTTTCCATATGATTATCATCCTCCTTTGATATTGGAACAGTGGAATTATCGATCCTGGCAGTGTACCATCAGGGAACATGGGAGTCGAGCTGGATTTTGTTGGTGAAAATGGGCCGATGTTCGTCTTTTCGATGGCTGACAAAAAGGATTGTTGAAAGCTTCCTGTCGGCGATTTCTTCAAGCAGGTCAAGCAATCTGCCTCTGTTGACATCGTCCAGACCCTGGGTTGGTTCATCAAGGATGAGCAGTTTTGGTCGTTTGATCAGCGCGCGGCCAATAAGGACCAGTCGTTGTTCGGCAAAACTGAGTCGTCGGAATGGAACACCACTTTTTCCGGCCAGCGACAACCAGCTCAACCAGCGCGTAGCGGTTTTGATTTCGGTGCCGGACACCTTGGCATACAATCCGATGGAATCGTGCAATCCGGAAAGGATAACATTAAGGGCGCTGCCTGGAATCCGGTGCTCCCGGTGGAGTGCAGGAGAAACAATACCCATATGTTTTTTAATCTCCCATATCGACTCTCCTGAGCCTCGTGGTTTGCCGAAAATTCGCAGCTTGTTGGCGTAGCATTTTGGATTATCTCCGGTAATAATATCAAGAAGAGTCGATTTGCCGCAGCCGTTTGGTCCGGTAATTAAGGTATGATCCCCTGTGGAGATCGTCAGGTTAAGTCCGGCAAACAGCTTTTTGTCGCCATACCCGGCAAAACCGTCCTCCAGGTGAATGAGTTCATGCACGACATTTTGACCTGGAAGCGCTTGGTCTGCATTATTTTCGGTGATGGGTGTCGGAGATGTCCGGCTTGATTGCCCGGAGCTGTTCAGCAGCGGCAGTATCTGCTGCTTGTCGCCGGCCAGTTCCAGTCGTCCCGATTGAATAAGAGCGAGATGGGTGCACCAGTCAGGGATGTCGTGCAGGCTGTTGACCAACAGAATTAATTCGATATTTTGCTCAGACAACTGCTGCAGGGCAAGGTTGAACTCATGACAACTTTGTTCATCAAGGCCGTCATAAGGGCTCTGGATGACCAGAGTCGTAGTTCCTCGAGTAATTTTCTGCAGAAAGAGGAGCTTTCTCGTCTGCCCTGAACTCAGCTGGCGGTATCCCACCTGAAGACAATGGTCCATGGCAAAGGTTTTGAGGAGGGGGAGGTGCTCGTTATAGTTGGGTAAAAACTCGCAAACCAGCGTGCCGGGATCTGTTCTATTCATGAAGTCGCTGTCGTCATTACGCAGCTCCTCTTCATAGATGTCCTGTTGTGCCTGGAAGGAGAGGACCTCCGGCTGCTCGGGAAGACGGAGGATATCTGCGGAAAAATCTTTTAAGGTGCCGGATAGCAGCTCCAGCAAACGGTCGATGCCGGAGTTGTTTTCACCGAAAAAACACCATGTCTGGCCAGGCGCAGTCGCCAATTCATCGATAGACAACTCTTTGTGCAGGAAATTTTGTATATACATTCTGGTAGACTACCAAGTTGCTGAAAAATGAGTTAATGAGGTGAAGAAACATTTGGTAACTTACATCCCTTACGGTGCATTGAACAAAATCCCCGCTTCATTTCTGCTGGCCGGATTTCGATGCTCAAAAACGAGTGAACCTGGGTGCTATCATGAGTTTGTGTGAGACTATAGCCAATCTCCAGGTAAAAAGAAAGGAGGTTGGTGCTCTGTCTGTAAGGGCATAAGCACCGCCAAAAAGCTATAAGGTATTTTTTACAATCACTCATTGAGGGGGATACGTTCCTTCACGAAATATTTTTTTTGTGCAAAACACAAGAAAATTATTTCTAGGTCACTAAAGGATGATGGGGAAGATGTCACTGGGAATACAGTTGTTTGTTTTATTGCTGATCGTTTACCTGTCCTGCCTGCTTTTTATGTACCTGCGCCAGGAATCATTTCTTTTTTTCCCACCGGCTGCGAGACACGATAGTCATGGTTATGCCGATGTCGTCGATTATCAGCTCCGGCAAAAAATGGTCACATTGCGAGGCTGGCTGGTTAACCCGGGCCTGGTTCGGGAAAAAATGCTTATTTATTACGGCGGGAATGGAGAAGATATATTTAATAACATCGAAGAGTTTGTGGATGTGAAGGCTGCGTCTCTCTTTGTTGCCTATCGGGGGTATGGGCCGAGTGACGGCAAACCTGGAGAGGCAGAACTTTTTGCCGATGCCCTGGCGGTTATTGACGATGTGCAGCACAGATATGCACCCAGACACATTTATCTGATCGGTCGAAGTCTGGGCTCCGGGGTGGCCTGTTATGTTGCGGCCCAAAGAGATGTCCAGGGGGCTGTCCTGGTGACGCCATATGACAGTATCGTCAATGTTGCCAGGTCGAGCTACCCCTGGCTGCCAGTTGCCCTGCTGCTCAAGCACCGCTTTGATTCACTGCAGTTTCTGGCTCAGATCGGCTGTCCGCTGCTGGTGATTTACGGCGGGCAGGACCAGGTGGTTCCTCCCGAACGAACAAAACATCTCATCGAACATATCGTCGGTAAAAAAGAAATAGTTTTTATCGACCGGGCCGATCACGGTACGATCGATATGTATGCGGACTATTGGCCGGCGATTCTTAGCTTTATTAATCCACAGGAAATCGGCAGCGAGTAAGTCAAGAAAAGCACGGATCGATTGAACAATCTTGATGACGGCCAGCTGCAAGAATGACTCTCAGCAAATGCAATCGCTTTGAATGACTTGTTTTTTGCCACTGCGATCGACCGCGACATAGGTGAAGGCGGCTTTGGTCACCTGGAATTTCAGCTCTTCCCGCGCTGGTCGGTTAAGAGATGGTTTTACCCAGACTTCAAGGTTGATGGCGATTGAAGTCGTGCCGATTTTGACTACTTCGCCATAGCAGCAAACTACGTCACCGACGTGTACCGGCTTGATAAAGGTGATAGATTCGACGGCTACGGTGACGATCCGTGAACAGGTCTTTTCGCGAGCCATGATGCCGCCGGCTATATCCATCTGCGACATGATCCAGCCGCCAAAAATATCTCCATCGGGATTAGTGTCGGCAGGCATGGCCAGGGTTCGCAGAATCAGTTTGCCTTTAGGGTGATTGTTTCCCTGCATCAGAAGTTATTCCTCAGGTAGCATGATGTAACAGGATAGAGTGACATTGGATTGGCCACTCTCTTTTGTCTATCGCTATCTTACCACTGTTCGAAAAAAGATGATCGCTTGTATTTTTATACCGGTTCGATATACTTTTAATAGAGTCAATCATGCGTTACAAAATCGTAAACGTTCATCAGCACCGAATCTTTCTTGTCTTCGGCCTTTAAACGTAACACTCGTACAGTTTAACGACTTCGTCCGCGCATCTCCGGTACTGATAAACGCCTATAGTCCTGAGGTTATGCGGGCTTGTTTTGCTTTCTGGTGAACGATTATAAAAAATAAATGGAGGAGACATGGCCGACGAGAAAAGACGATTCAGCCGGATTTTTTTTAATGTAAGGGCAATACTGACGGTTGCCGGATGCGATTACCCTGTCGATCGAATTGCCAATCTCAGCGTCGGCGGCTGCCTGCTGGAGATTGCCGAAAATATTTCCGTGGGCAGTGCCTGCACCTTCACCATTCTTTTGTCCGGAATGGCTGAGGGCGTCGTAATGCTTGGAGAAACCGTTCGTGTCGGCAATGGCGAAATAAGCCTGAAATTTACCGCCATCGAACAGGAGAATCTTTTTCATCTCCAGAATATCATTCGCTATAACGCTGAAGATCCTGATGTGATAGAGGAAGAGATTAGTGCCCATCCTGGCCTCAAATAAATTCTTTTCCTTAGATAGCCATCTTTGCTTTCGTGTCTTATCGTCAGGGAAAGAAGATATGACAGGAGGGTTCATTCATGGCGAAAGTGGTTGCTTCCTCAACCAAACCTGAGTCGATAAAGTTTAAATACTACCGTGTCTTGATCGGTGGAGTATTGCTTCTGGCCATCAGCGCAGCCTTGTCCGTTCCCTTTGTCTATGAATCCCAGACTCTCTGGTACAAGGTCGGCAACGATAAGATCATGCTGCGGGTAGGTCAGATGGCCGGTCTTCTCACTGCTGTCTTATTATTTGTCCAGATACTGCTTGCCGCAAGAGGGCAATTGTTACAGCAGCTCTTTGGTGTTGCCAGCCTGATGCGGTGGCACCGGCTCAACGGGATCATTATCTGTCTGCTGGCAATCATGCACATGCTCCTGATCTTGATTCCTGAAGGGGTGACCAACCTGCCCATCGGTGCCAAATACTGGCCGGAAATGGTCGGCATGGTGCTGCTCTGTATCATTGTTGTTCTGGTCGTTTCTGCGCAGTGGCGTCAGCAATTGGGTATCAACTACCGGCGATGGCGTCTCTTTCATCGCTTCTTGGGCTATCTGGCTATCGCACTCATGGTCCTTCATGTCCTGTCTGTCAGCGATTCGTTTGAACATAGTGTGCCGAGAGTTGCTCTACTCTCTTCTCTGGTCGGTGTAATGCTGGCCGTGTTTGTCAGTAAAATACTATCAAGGTCGCCAAGAGTATAAGGACCGATGGAGCGAACGAACGTTCCTCCAACACATTACGAGGAGACTGTTATGAAAAGATTTTTATGTATGGTGATTGCTCTGTTCTGTCTGGTTTCGGCCGGACAGACAGTCAAGGCCGCGGCGCGGGAATGGGAGTTGGACAAGGCGCATTCCAATTTATATTTTCGGATCAGTCATATTTATTCAAAAGTTGACGGAAAGTTTAACGACTTTTCCGGTGAGATAAAGTTTGATCCGGCAAATCTGGCGGAAAGCCGATTCGCTTTTGAGATTAAAACAGACTCGGTCAACACGGATATTGCCAAACGGGACAAGCACCTCCAATCCACCGATTTTTTCGATACAGAGCATTTCCCGCTGATGACTTTTGTCTCGACTAAAATTACCGATGCCGGCAACAATGTTTATGAGGTCGCCGGAAAAATTACGGTCAAGGGAGTGGCGTATGATCTGACCCTGCCTCTCACCCTCGCCGGAATCAAGGATCATCCTGCGGTGAAAGGTAAAGAGGTTATCGGCTTTAATGGTGCGTTGACTATCGACCGTCTTGCCTATCATGTAGGAACTGGAAAATTTTACCAGATGGGAATGGTCGGTAAAGATGTTGAGATACTGGTTACCCTGGAAGCGCTCAGTGACAAAAAATGAGTAAATGTGGTCCTACCCCGTTCCGGATGGAGTGTCGGGACGGGGCTGTATGTCGCCGGCGGATTCTTTTTCGAAGAGTTGGCGTATTTTCTGAACACGTTTTTTGTTTACCCCGAAATCCCAGTAACCGACGCTTGCCCCGGATCGAATGTGAATCAGCTTTTCTTCGGGCACCATTCTGAGTTCCACATCATCGACGAAGTGAAAGACTGTCGAGCGAAAGGCGGCCCGAAGGTATAAGGGCTGTACTTCTTTGATTTCTCCGCCCAGACCTTTTATGACACTTTGTATCCGTTGCCAGGCTTTTTCGGAACTGCCGGAAAATCTGAGCGGCTTGACTTGTTTGGCGTTTGTACTGTCGCCGCTGTCGCTGGTGACACAGTTGGGGCTATTCGGGCAGGGTCGCAGATGGCCCTCTTCCAGTGCACCGGACGAGGAGGTAATGGTGCAGGAGATAAGGCTTGACAGCAAAGGAAGTGAAAAAAGTATGGTCCGCATAAACATTGACAATCACCATAGTTTGCTTACATTCTCAGGCGGATGCTTCTTATCTACTGCCGGAAGTATCGTTCTTCTCTCAAGTCGGTTTCTTATCATGTAATCATTCTGATACTCTTTTCGAGAAGAATAAGTCGGTTGTCAATAAATATAAGAAACCGTATCTAAGTGCTCACTATGGAGGCGTGTTATGGCTCATACCTGTAAAAGTTGTGGGGCTGTGGCAGATGACCCTGGTCATCTCTGCAATCCTACTGTTGAATCACTTTCTTGCTCATACTGTGGAGCAACCGATGTTACTGCCAGTCATGTATGTAAAGAAAAACTTGCAGCAATGAAATTTTCTTGTCAATCCTGCGGCAGAGTTGCTGCTGACGAGTCCGAACTCTGTAAACCTGCTGAAATATCTTGAAGTAACTGGGAAAATTGTAGGTGAATGTGTCCCATCAACAAAGGCCGGGTCGCTTATGCGAATCGGCCTTTGTTGTATCCTTCTTCTCAAGACTTTCAGTCGTCCTTGATCTACTCGAACCTGCGGTAAACGTTGTCAACACCACGATTCCTTCAATCTCTTTTTGGGGGAAGGTCTTGGTCAGAAATCGATTCCCGGCTGAGGTTCAATCTCTTTTCGATAGGCATGCTTTATTTCCCGGACCTCGCTGACGGTATCAGCAAGCTCGATGATCTCCGGATGGGCGTCTCTGCCGGTCAGGATAAGGTGCATATGCTCCGGGCGAGAAGAGATGATTTTCTTAACCTGGTCCAGATCAACCAGTTTGAGGTGCAGGGCATTGTTGATCTCATCGAGGATAAGGGTGTCACAGTCGTCGGCGCTGAGTATACTGGTTATCAGCTGAATGGCCTCCTGGGCATTTTTGCGGTGCTCGGAATGGGCATAAGGATTGCCTTCGATGCCGCAGAAACCTTTGCCGGTATGGTATAATTTTACCAGTGGTTCGAGTCTTTTTACACCATCCCATTCGCCTGAATACAAATCACCCTTCATGAATTGTACAATGGTTGTTTTCAGGCCGTGTCCGCAGCCCCGCAAAGCCATGCCCATGGCGGAGGTTGTTTTTCCTTTTCCATTGCCAGTAATAACCACAATGAGGCCCTGTGGTTTTTTGGGCGTAAATTTAGTGATGATAAGCTGGTCATCCATTCTCGCCTCGCGCAATCGAAAAGGTAATATTGTATCTGTTCAGATCAGTCACTGACCGGACGGTCATATCTCACCACCGTATAGGGCTCTGTTCCGTCTGGAAAATGATGCCGGGCCACCTCAATAAATTGATCTTCCGAAAATTCCGGGAAGCTGACATCACCTTCAACTTCACGTTCAAGATAAGTAAGGAGCATGGATGTCGCAACTGATAAGCCCTGCTCGAAAATATCTGCTCCGCCAATAAGAAAAGTTTTTTCCACCTGTCCGCATAGCTTGAGTGCATCGGCGAGGCTGGGAGCGTATTCACCGCCCCGCGGATTATACTGTCGATCCCGACTGAGAACAATATGTCGCCGTCCCGGCAGGGGCGCAGGAAAAGATTCGAAGGTTTTGCGACCCATAATCATCGGATATCCCATAGTCGTTTTCTTGAAGAAGCGAAGCTCTTCCGGGATGTGCCAGGGCATTTTACCATTCCTGCCAATTATGCGGTTTTGGGCCATTGCGGCTATGATGATAATTTCCATTTTATATAATTTCGGCATAATGACTAAAAAAATATTGTAATCAGCTTCTATTTAATGGCAGAATAACTGAAAAGATAATGTATTTGCATCAATTTCTATCCTCGGAAAAAGACAAGAAATCGGGGGTAAGTGCTTTAAAAGGCATCGGTTTTTGCAAAAAAATAAGAGTATTATCTATAAAGTACTCATTAACAATACGAAGAGTATAAGCATAATTCAATTTATTTTTATGAGATACTCTTGAGAAGAGTGGTAGCCGAAAGGTGGAGCATTACTGATGAATGAATGTATCTCCGGACGAGACTTACGGCAAGAAAAGATTAAAAGAGTTGGAGGAGTTTGATGAAATTACATTGTCCCCACTGCGGAGTAAAAGGTTCTGCAGATGATTCATACCTTGGACGAAAAGTTAAGTGTCCAAAATGTCAGGGTGTTTTTGAGGTCATTGCCGATATGTCCGCTGAGCTCTCCGCAGAAGCTGCCTCTCTCGCAGCGGCTGTATCCACTCCCGCGACGTCCTCCACCGTTACAGAAGAGGCTGCCGCACCCATTACTCTGAAAGAAGCTGAAGTTCCAACCATAGCTGCTGCAGCTCTGGCAGGAGATGAGGCTGAGGAAATGCTCGATCTCGATGACGATCTGGCCGAAGCCGGCCCGACAATAACACCACCTGCTCAGGAGATTAACACGGAGGAAGAACCGCTCAATTGGGACGATATCGCCTCTGAGATTGATCTGCAGTTAGCAGAAGGCGATGTGGGAATAGAGCAGGCAGAGATCCCGGAAGGGAGCCCGGTGGATATAGGATCTCTTCAGGATGATTTCGATCAGCCCGCTGCCGACGAAACGGTTGTCCCCGAAATTGCTGCGATTTCCGGGAATCAGGACGAGGAGATCGTATGGGATGATGTCCAGCTGGTCGAGGAAACCGATGAGATTGAACCGGAGCCTTCTGGCATCGACAAAAAACAATGCTGGCAATGCGGCAAGAGCGAAAACAATAGCGACTCCTTTACTACCCGAAATGGTCAGTTGTTTTGCATCGATTGTGCGCCAATAGAAGATTCGGCGAAGGCTGGGACAACCGATGGATCCAATGACAAATCTTCTTTAGGGGCTGCGCTGAAGAAAGCCTGGGCCAGGATGATAGGTGTTTTTTCGGGTAATTGAAGCTTGGGGATCATCCCTGCACCTTCATCTTTGATGATGGCCTGTGAGGGATGGCGATGTCTGGGGAAATCTGGTAGAACTGAAAGAAGGAGGGCTGGTGGGTAAGCCCTCCTTTCTTCGTTTAAACCAAGAAGGGGGGATGCGATGGTAATGATTGATCCTGCACTGTACTGGCTGATTATCGGGGTAATGCTGTTTTTTCTCGAAATGGCGGTGCCTGGGTTTATTCTGTTCTTTTTTGGACTGGGGGCTCTGGTGACGGCTCTCGTTGCCTGGCTGACCCAGATCAGTATCGCCTGGCAACTGGCTCTTTTTATCTGTGCCTCCCTTGTTTCCCTACTGGGTTTAAGAGAGAGTATTCAGAACAAGTTGTTTCCTGCCATCCCCAGGGACGGAGAAGCCGATGAGGATGTGATACGCGCTGTTCCCGGTGATAAGGGGGTTGTCAGCATGGCTATCACTCCTCCTGCCGAAGGGCGGATTAAATATTCGGGAACATCCTGGAGAGCCAGCGCCGACGAAAAAATAGAGGAGGGCGAGATCGTCGCCATCGTTCGTCAGAAAGATCTGGTTATTCATGTAGAAAAAATCTAACCCCGGTAAACGGGAAGATATGCTGCCCATTCACCTGCTGTTTGCCTGACCATCAACCCCGCGTGGGGAGGAGGAAAATATGGAACAAAATCTCATAGCTCTCGGAGTTATCCTGGTCTTTGTCGTGGTGGTCTTGTGGAAGACCGCGGTAGTGGTTCCCCAGCGTTCTGAATATGTGGTTGAGCGGCTTGGCAAATATCGTACAACTCTGGAAGCCGGCTTTCATATCCTCATCCCGTTTCTGGATATAGTTGCGTATAAACGAATCTTAAAGGAAGAACCGATAGATATCGCCGCGCAGACCTGCATAACCGCGGATAACGTCACCCTGGAGGTTGATGGGATACTCTATATTCAGGTAGTGAATTCAAAAATGTCTGCCTACGGCATTGACGACTATCGTTTTGCCGCCACCCAGCTCGCCCAGACCAGTCTGCGCTCGGCTATCGGTAAGATTTCGCTCGATAACACCTTTGAAGCGCGGGAGAGCCTCAACGGCCAGGTTGTTATGGCCCTAGATGAAGCGACTGCAAGCTGGGGCGTCAAGGTGCTCCGTTATGAAATCAAAGATATCCAGCCGCCGAGAACGGTCCTTGAGGCGATGGAGAAACAGATGAAGGCCGAGCGGGAGAAACGGGCTGAAATCGCCAGGTCGGAAGGCGAAAAGCAGGCTATTTTAAACCGGGCGGAAGGAGACAGGGGAGAGGCAATTTACCTGTCCGAAGGCGAGAAAATTAAACGGGTAAACGAAGCGGAAGGCCGGGCCCTGGAGATCCTCAAAGTGGCCGAAGCAACTGCTGAAGGCATCAAGCGGGTTGCTGAGGCGCTCGCTGCTCCGGGGGGGAAAGAGGCCGCCAGTCTTGAAGTGGCCAAGCAGTATCTCACCGAATTCGGCAAACTCGCCAAAGAAAACAATACGATGATCATACCTGGCAACCTTACCGATATGAGTGCCATGGTCGCTACGGCTATGGCAACCTTCCAGCATGTCAAGAAAGGGACGGATGGTACCGGTGCGGAACCGGAAATCCGCTTGCGGAGTTGAGTCGATCTGCTGTAAAGGGCACAAAGCATTCGCTGTTATTTATTCATCTGCTGATGGTGCTGGCGGCGACGCTTGTTTCCACCTCCTTTACCGTCGGTGCTGCGATCACCGCCGAACTTGATCCGGCTGTCCTGACCTTTGTCCGTTTTACCCTCGCCGCCTGTATTTTCGGGCCATGGGTGTATTATAAATACGGTTTGGGCTTCTCTTTTTCGCTGTTTTTTCGTTGCGCTCTGATCAGTGGCTGCCTGGTGATTTTTTTCTGTGCCATGTTTTTAGCCCTGCGTTATACCAGCGCCCTCAATATCAGTGTCATTTTTGCTCTTGTCCCGTCGATCTCGGGGGGGTATGCCCTGGTTCTGCTCGGTGAGCGTTTACGAAAAGAGCAATTACTGGCGCTTGCCTGCGGGATGATTGGTGTTATCTGGGTTATTTTCCGGGGGGATCTCGCGCAGCTTTTGGCGATGGATTGGAATAGAGGAGATGTGATCTTTCTCGGCGGTTGTTTTGCTATCGGGCTGTATACTCCGCTGGTAAAACTTGTCCACCGGGGCGAATCGATGGTGATCATGACCTTCTGGGTTCTGGTGACGGGCAGTCTCTGGCTTCTGCTTGTAACCGGCAGCAGGCTCCGCACGGTCGACTGGGCCGCAGTTCCTGTTTTTGCCTGGCTGGGAATAGTCTATCTCGTCGTCTTTACTACCATTATAACATTTTTTCTGACCCAGTATGCGGTTACTTATCTGGGACCTACCCGGGTCGCTGCCTATTCCTATCTGTATCCTGCCCTGGTTCTGGTGATTGATCTGGCGCTGGGCCACGGTCTGCCGCCATTGCGCGTCATTCCCGGCGTCTGTGTCGTGCTTGCGGCCATGTTTGTTTTGCAGAGCAAAAAAGACCTTTGATGCGTCGTGAACACCTGCAATGCGGTCAGGCTGTCCGATCGGATTCTTTTTTCACCAAATGCAGAAAGAGGTCACCTCGTCCCAACGGACCGGGGCGGCCTTTGCCGCGGATGCGCAGCCTCTGTCCATCCTTGCTGCCGGGCGGGATGCTGATCTTCAGTGTCTGTTCTCCCTGTTCTCCATAGACAAGTACCTGGATGATTTTGCCACGGCGCATTTCACTGTCGGTGAGCGGGGTATGATAGGTTGTGTCAAGTTCCAGTTCCCGGGGGCGCGGAGGATGGCTTTTACGAGGGACGCCGGCATTTTTGCCCAAACCAAGCAGCGAACCGACGGCACTGCCGACCGATTTGAGCACCGACGATTTGCTCGTCAGCAAGGGTTTGGCTAAGGATCCGAGCAGAAAAATACCGCCAACAAAGATACCGCCCTTGCCGCCGAAAAAACTTTTTCTGACGAACTGCGTGCTGTATCGAAACCCGGACCGCTGAAACTCACGTAAAATTCCACTGAACATCTGTTGAAAACGGGGATCTTTAAAGAGGTCCCTGAGAATGTCTTCCTGGCTGTAGGTGAAGTCGCCGCCGGCACCACTCTGGCCATTGGTAAATGTTTTGCCGCTGGCTCTGCAGGCATCATATTCCCGCCGTTTCACCGGGTCAGTCAGAACACCGTACGCTTCAGCAACTTCTTTGAATTTTTCTTCCGCTGCCGGATTATTCGGGTTCCTGTCAGGGTGATACTGCATTGCCAGTTTCCGGTAGCTTTTGCGCAGCTCCTCATCGCTGGTTGCGGTGGAGACCCCTAGTATTTTATAGTAGTCTTTCATCAGGCAAATTTTTGTTGAAAACGACAGGAAGAAACGATTCATACTGACCCAATTATCTAATATATTTCTTCTGTCGATTGTTACAAGAAATAAATAGGGGTGCTCTCAGGACTTCGCACCTTTGGTGAAAGAAATTTCCCCCGCTGTGTTTTTTATGATTATGATTCATCATATATGAAAAAATATATACTATAGGTGCTTGAAAAAAGGCTGAATATTGTCAGCCTGAAACAGTTTTTTAAAGATAGAGGGAGAAAATACCATGAGTATGCAAGTGAAAAACAATATTTACTGGGTTGGCAAGATAGATTGGGAACTGCGAAAATTCCACGGTGATGAATATTCCACTCATAAGGGCTCGTCGTACAATTCGTATCTGATAAAAGAACAGAAAGTTGCCCTGATCGATACGGTGTGGGGACCCTTTGCCCGCGAATATGTAAAAAACCTGCAGCAGGAGATCGATCTGCAGCAAATCGATTATGTCATTGCCTGTCATTCCGAAAATGACCATAGCGGCGCTCTTCCGGAACTTATGCGGCACATCCCCGAGGTGCCGATCTATTGTACCAAAAACGGTGCAAAAATACTCAAAGGGCTCTATCATCAGGACTGGAATTTCCAGGTGGTAAAAACAGGCGATAAACTCAGCCTCGGCGACAAGGAGCTCATTTTCGTTGAGGCTCCCATGCTCCACTGGCCGGACAGCATGTTCACCTATCTGACTGGCGAAGAAGTACTCTTCAGCAATGATGCTTTTGGCCAGCATCTCGCCTCCGAATTCATGTTTAATGACCGGGTGGATCAGGCAGAACTCTGGCAGGAATGTCTAAAATATTACGCCAACATCCTCACTCCGTTCAGTCCCATGGTTATCAGAAAGATTAAAGAGGTGCTCAGCTTCAACCTGCCGCTTGATATGATCTGTACCAGTCACGGGATTATCTGGCGCGACAATCCAGCTCAGATCGTCGAAAAATATCTTACCTGGGCTGATAGCTATCAGGAAAACCAGATAACCATCCTCTATGACACCATGTGGAACAGCACCCGGCTGATGGCCGAAGAGATAGCTGCTGGAATTCGCGCGGCAGATGACCAGGTAACGGTCAAACTGTATAACCTGGCCAAGACCGACAAAAACGACGCCATTACCGAGGTCTTCAGATCAAAAGCCATCCTGGTCGGATCGTCGACTATAAATAACGGGATTTTAGTGGCTATTGCAGCGTTACTGGAAGAGATGAAAGGATTGAAATTCAAAAACAAAAAGGCAGGTGCCTTTGGCAGTTACGGCTGGAGTGGTGAGGCGGTGAAACAGTTATCGACCAGGCTTGCCGATGCAGGGTTTGAAGTAGTCGATGAGGGAGTACGGGTACTCTGGGCCCCGGATGCGGAAGGGGCCAGGGCTTGCCGGGAATATGGCAAAACATTTGCTGCAAGTGTATAATCGGGGGCAGACTTTCTCCGCAAGCCCAAATGTCTGCAATGAATGAAGGAGATCTGGCAGTTTTCTTTATCCATCCCTCATCGTGTCACGGCAGCTGACTCTGCCGTTGTCTCAACTCGAGTATTCGGCCGGCCCGTCAGCTCGCAGTCGGCCGGATACGCACCGTTCTTTCTGCGCTACTTTCTTTTTCTTGCTGCTGACGACCCTGGAATATTGGGCCGTGCGTTTTCTTCCCCTGATCCCTGAAGTGTCAGCCGACAGCGACTGGGAAAAACTATGGCAAGCGGAATCGAGAAATTGTATTTATACGCTTCTTGCATCGAATAGTCGATTCCGATAGTCAATCTGTGCTTTCTTTCCTTTTTAACGGGAAATATTGTGAGCAGCAGGAGATGCCAAAATTCGAGTGCCGGAAAGTCAATGCTGGAAAAAGCAATAATGAGCTGTAATGTGTATGAAAAGGAGAGCCTCGGGCATAATGGCAGAGATACAGAAGTATGGGGGATGCGAGGAAAAGAAGATGGGGCGGATTGGTTACCGGCCCTATTGGGTGTTGACTCTTTCCCTCTTTATCAGGGCCGTTCATCAGGTAGGTGCGGCGCTCTTCCTGGCTTCTTTTTTGCTCGATGAAGTAGAGCATCTGCCCTCGCTTTATCTGGTCATTGTTTTTGTCAGCGGTGCGGCGCTGTTTTTTACCGAATGGATGAGGCATCGGCAGATCTGCAGGGAATTGTCGGGGGTGAGTACCCTGGTCAAGCTACTATTGCTTGGCTTGGCCTACCATGGTTTTCTGCCCTCATCGGTAACGGTACTGCTGGCATTTGTCCTCGCCTCAGTGAGCGCCCATGCAACAAAGCAGGTGCGGCACAGATTGCTTTATTGATAATGAGTATGGAACTATTGCCAGGAAAACCGACAAAGTCTTGCTGGCACGCAGGGTGAGACTGACGCGGTATAGGAGGCAGCGTTTGTATTGGTAATGTTTTGTGTAGCACAGTGTTATTGCATATGTATTAGATATTTAACTTAACTGTTCTTTTGCTGGAGGTGTTTCTGTCGTCGGACAACGGGGTGTGGGTAATTATGACCTATTACCAAACCGGGAAACGTTGTGAAACATGCGCTTGCAATGGATCGACCATCAGGCGTAAAAATTGCATACCTTTTTGTAGCGAATTCTGGTCAGAGCTAATGATTGAATTGCCTGCTACAGCTAAATTTTCTGCTATCCGAATGTGGGACGGCAGTAATCAATCCGCAGGGATTACGATATGGATATAACTAAATTTGCCATCCCCGAAATTATTTTTGGTCGGGGAAGTTTGGATTACGCAGGACAATGTGCGCTGCGGCTTGGCGCAAAGAAAGTGCTTCTGGTCAGTGATGCCGGGATCGAAAAAGCCGGCTGGGTGCAGAAGCTGATGGATATTCTCAAAAAAGAGGGGATAGAATGGGTGTATTATTCCGGCGTCACGTCCAATCCCCGGGATATCGAAGTCGAGAAGGGAGCTGAGTTCTATCTGAACAATGGCGCTGACGTGATTATTGCCATTGGCGGTGGCAGCCCGATGGATACCGCTAAGGGGATTGCGATCATCGCCAGCAATGGCGGCAGGATCAGGGATTATGAGGGCGCCAACAGGGTCAGTCGCCCGCTGCCGCCGATGATGCTGATCACCACCACCGCCGGCAGTGGTTCCGATATTTCCCAGTTCTGTATCATTACCGATGTTGAGCGGGCGGTAAAGATGTCGATTATCACCCGTACCTTAGTCCCCAATATTTCCATTGTGGACCCTCTTATCCTTCAGACCAAAAGCGAAACGCTGATCATTCAGTCGGCTGTCGATGCTCTGGCTCATGCAACTGAGGCCTATACGTCAACGATTGCGTCCGCTTTTACCGAGATGCAGTCATTAAAAGCCATCGATCTGATCATCAAACATCTTCCCTGTGCAGTTGAAACGAGATCTCTGGACTGCCTGGAACAACTGAGCATTGCCTCCGTTGCTGCCTCCATGGCCTTCAGCAATGCCAGCCTGGGTGCAGAACACGCCCTGGCCCATTCTCTCGGCGGGCACTTCGATATGCGGCACGGGGTAATCCACCCGATCCTTCTTACTGCCGTCATGCGTTTCAATTTGCAGGGCGCGGAAGCAAAACTCGCCGACATCGGTCAGGTGATTCTGGGTAGAAAGGTTGGTTCAGCACATGACACCGCTCTTGCCGGGATTGAAAAACTCGATGAGTTTTTTGCCACCTTTAAGGTATCGCAGAGACTTCGGCAGGAGATTGGCGAAGAGGATAAACACTTTCTGAAACCGATCTGTCAGATGGCGGTCAATGACGCCTGTGTCCTGACCAATCCCCGACCACCTTCCTGGCAGGAACTGCTGAGCATCTGCGAGGAGGTCTGGTAATGAAAATTACCACTCTGGAAGACCTGGTTGGCATTGAGCATTCCAAGCTTGGTTTCTACCAGGAATTGCAGCAGAAAGTCGAACAGCTGAAAACGTCCAATCAGGAGTTAGAGAGAAAACGCAAGGAAATTCAGGCGGTTCTGGACGGTATCACCGACCTGATGCTGGTGTTGTCCGAGGACCTGAAGATCCAGCGGGTCAACCACGTTTTTTCCGAATGGTTCCCCGGCATCGATCCCATTGGCAGAACCTGTTATCAGTTGTTCCGCGGCAAACAGAGCCGGTGTGAAGACTGCCCGGCCCAGCGTTCTCTCGTTCTCGATGAGATCGTCAAGGATCTCTGTATCTATAAGGTCAATGGTAAATTCAGACATTTTGAAATTATTGCATCTCCTCTTAAAACCGGTATCTCCGCTGAACGCAATGTGCTGCTTTTTAAACGCGATGTGACTTTAGAAAAAGAATTCCAGGCCCAGTTCTATCAGGCGGAAAAAATGGCCACGGTTGGTGCTCTGGCAGCCGGGGTAGCCCACGAAATCAACAACCCTTTGGCAGCAATAAGTGGTTTTGCCGAGGGGCTGCAACGGCGGATAGGACGGATTGAGGGTAAGGTAGAACCGCAAATACTCGATGATTTTAACGAGTATACCGATACCATCATCAAAGAATGTCTCCGTTGCCGTGATATTGTTCAGACATTACTCACCTTCAGCCGACCGGTCGCCTCGAGTCTGTCTCCGGTGGATATGAATCAATGTGTCAGGGATACCCTTTTTATTCTCAAACATCATTTTAAAGAGCAGCATAATATTGCCGTCAAAACCGAACTGCAACCTAACCTGCCGGTTATCATGGGTGACGAATCGCAGCTGAAACAGGTGATAATTAACCTTTTTACCAATGCTTTTGATGCAACAGGAGAAGGTGATACAATTCGTATCATTACCAATGCCGGGCCAAACGGGGGGGTCGAGTTAATCGTTGAGGATTCGGGCTGTGGTATTCCCGCCGAACTCCATGATAAGCTCTTTGAACCTTTTTTTACCACGAAACCGGTGGGCAAAGGGATCGGTATCGGTCTGTCGACCTGTTATTCAATTGTTAAGAATCATTACGGAGAGATCACTGTGACCAGCAAGGAAGGGCGTGGCACCTTTTTCAAGGTTTCTCTGCCGGGGATTGCGCTCTAAGGGAGTACGCGTATGGAACAAGAAAAATATACAGTCCTGGCCATCGACGACGAAGAGCCGATTAGAAGACTGCTGCAGAAGGAACTCACCACCGACCGCCGGGAAATCCTGACGGCGGCCACTGCCTCATCGGCACGGGAAATGTTACGAACGCACTGGTTTGATGTGATCATAATGGACCTCCGGTTGCCGGACATACACGATCTGGACCTGTTGATCGAGATTAAGGACACCGTTCCGCATATCGAAATCGTGATGATCACCGGTCACGGCGACATCGACAGCGCGGTGAAGGCAATAAAGCTGGGTGCCTGTGATTTTATCCGTAAACCATTCAACCTGGACCGGCTGGAACTGGTGATTGAAAAAGCCCACCAGCGTGTCCTGCTCTCGCGGGAAAACACCATCCTGCGCCATAACAGCAGTATTGATCAGCAATCGGTGCAATTCATCGGCAATTCTCAGCCCGTCCGTGATATCAAATTTCTGGTCAACAAGGTGGCTCCGGCGAAAATACCGGTCTTGCTTACCGGTGAGTCGGGGGCCGGCAAGGATGTGGTCGCCAGATTGATTCATCAGCGATCGGCCTGCGCCGGTCATCCGATGATTATTAAAAATTGTGCATCCCTGCAAAAAGATCTGGCCCGGAGTGAATTATTCGGTCATATGAAAGGCTCTTTTACCGGCGCCACCGAGTCCAGTGAGGGGCTGATGTCCTATGCCCACGACAGCACTCTGTTTCTCGATGAAATTGGCGAGCTGCCTCTGGGGGTTCAGGCCTCGCTGTTACGAATTCTCGAAACCCAGACCTACAGGAGGGTTGGGGAAAAAGAAGAACGAATGGTCAATATTCGTTTTATATACGCCACCAACCGTAATCTTGCCGAGGAAGTGGAAAAAGGACGTTTTAATGAAGCCTTTTTTCACCGAATCAATGCCTTCAATATCGAGATTCCGTCTCTGAGTGAACGTAAGGAAGATCTGCCCCTGCTGGTCGATTTTTTCTTGACCCGCCTCAGTCCGGACAATACTTCGTACCGGATTGTCGACAGTGCCATGGATTGCATTCTCCGTTACAACTGGCCAGGCAATGTCCGGGAACTGCGCAATGTTATCGAGCGGTCGATTATACTGGCGGAAAATAACATCATCACTGAACGTTGTCTGCCTCGGGAACTGGTCTCGATATCGGAAGACAGCCTGGCCACTCTCAGTCTTGAATCAGTTGAGAAAAATCATATCCTGAAAATGTTACAATTTTTTGATGATAACCGGCAAAAAACTGCGGAAACTCTCGGCATCAGCAGAAAGACCCTCTATAGAAAACTCGAAAAATATGCCGGGCATTAATATCTCCTCCATGACCCCCGGGTCGTTTTGACTTCTTTCCCCTCATGCCTGTGTCTTTTTGACCCACCTCGCCGGATACTGTCGGTATCTGTTGGTTTTGCGGTGAATTCCTCCCATAAACGATACCTGTAACGCTCCAGTTGTTCCTCCCGGGGGACATTATGGTATTGCTGATTGTTGACTGAAAATATGTAACCGTCCGTTTTAACACTGAATGTTTTTGTGGCATGCCTCTTGCTATAGTTTGATTGCACAAGAGATGGATCCACTTGCAACAATGGTAAAGGCTAACCCCGCCAAAAAGCTTTGCGGGATAAGTGACTTGGAAATAATTTTCTTGTAAAAAACACAAGAAAATTATTTCCAAGTCACTAAACACAATAACCTCAGTTAAAAAGGAAGGTACATTATGGCAGTTCGAGAAGAAGTATACGGCTATTTCATTCCCAGTGTAACTCTGATAGGTATTGGCGCAGCAAAAGAGATTCCAGCAAAGATCAAAGCACTCGGTGGCAGCAAGGTGCTGATCGTCACCGACAAAGGTATTACCGGTGCCGGGATTACCAAGCAGATTACTGATCTGCTCGACAAAGCCGAGATGAAATATGTCGTCTTTGACGAAACCATCCCTAACCCCACCGACAAGAACGTCGAAGCCGGGGTTGCAGTTTATAATAAAAATTCCTGTGACAGTCTGATCACTCTCGGTGGTGGTAGTTCCCATGACTGTGGTAAAGGTGTCGGCCTGGTCATTGCCAACGGTGGCAGAATCCAGGATTTCGAAGGTGTTGATAAGTCAACCAAACCAATGCCTCCGTATGTTGCAGTTAACACCACCGCCGGTACCGCTTCAGAAATGACCCGCTTCTGTATTATCACCGATACCAGCAGAAAAGTAAAAATGGCCATCGTCGACTGGCGCTGCACTCCAGGTATTGCCCTTGATGATCCCCTGTTGATGATGGGTATGCCCCCAGCACTGACCGCTGCAACCGGTATGGATGCTCTCACCCACGCAGTGGAAGCCTATGTGTCAACCATCGCCACCCCGATGACCGACTCGGCTGCGGAAAAAGCGATTGAACTGATTGCCGTCCATCTCCGTCCTGCAGTTGCCAATGGCCAGGATATCGTTGCTCGTGAAGGTATGTGTTATGCACAGTATCTCGCCGGTATGGCATTCAACAATGCCAGCCTTGGTCATGTTCATGCAATGGCTCATCAGCTCGGTGGTTTCTATGACCTGCCCCACGGTGAATGTAATGCGATCCTGCTCCCCCATGTATGTAATTTCAACTTAATTGCCAAGATGGAACGTTTCGTTAAAATTGCCAAGTTGATGGGTGAAAATGTTGACGGTCTTTCTCCTCGTGCAGCTGCTGAACTGGCAATTAGTGCAATCAAAAAACTGTCCACCGATATCGGCATACCTGCAGGTCTCATCGAACTCGGTAAACGATATGGTAAAGATGTCAGCGCCAAGGATATCGACACCATGACTGGCAACGCGCAGAAAGATGCCTGTGGTATGACTAATCCCCGTAGGCCGACCGATAGCGATGTAAAGGATATTTATAAGGCTGCATTATAAATCACTTTCATCTGTAGAATGCTGTTAAATTAGTATGTTGCGGGGTATGGATTCGTCCGTACCCCGCAGTTGTTTAATTCCCGAGGAGTATTGCCATGACTGACAAAATATTTCGTGTAAACATGTCCGATCTAACCACCAGAGTGGAAGAGGTCCCGGCTGCCTGGGCGGGGCTCGGTGGCCGCGGCCTGACTTCCAACGTGGTTGCCGCCGAGGTGGAGCCTACCTGTCATCCACTTGGAAAAAATAACAAACTGGTGATTGCTCCGGGGCTGCTTTCAGGTACTCAGGCCGCCAACTCCGGCCGTCTTTCCTGTGGCGCTAAAAGTCCCCTGACCGGCACCATTAAAGAAGCCAATGCCGGTGGTACTTCAGCTCAGATGCTGGCAAAACTTGGAATCAAAGCCCTGATCATCGAAGGGAAGCCGCAAGCCGATACATGGTATAGTCTTCATGTGACCGCAGATGGCGTCTCCATTAATGAAGAAACCGAGCTGATAGGTAAGGGGAACTACGAGGTTGTCGAGACTCTTAATGCTCGTCTGGGCGAAAAATTCGGGGTTATTTCCATCGGTCAGGCAGGCGAGATGAAGATGGCCGCGGCAAACATATCCATTAAAGATCCAGGCTCAAGAATCCGTTCCAGCGGACGCGGTGGTCTGGGTGCTGTAATGGGCTCAAAACAAATTAAATTCATCGCTGTGGCTCCGACAGACAATAAAGTTGCCATCGCCAAGCCCGAGGAGTTCAAGGCCGCCAACCGGGTATTTGCCAAGGCTTTGGTTGATCATCCGGTTAGTCAGGCCCTGGGCCAGTATGGCACCAATGTTCTGGTCAACATCATCAACGAGGCAGGAGCGCTCCCCACCCGTAACTTCACCTCCGGTCAGTGTGCCGGTCATGAGGAATTCTCCGGGGAAACCATGTATGACACCATTGTTGCCCGGGATGGTAAACCGAAACACAACTGCCACCCTGGATGCGTAATCAACTGCTCGCAGATCTATAACGATAAGGACAAGCAATACAAGACCTCAGGCTTTGAGTATGAATCCATCTGGGCCCTGGGTGCCGATTGCTGTGTAGATAACCTCGATCAGATCGCCGAAGCCGATTATATTATGGATGATCTGGGTATTGATACGATCGAGACTTCAGTGGCCTTCGGTGTTGCCATGGAAGGCGGACTCCTTGAGTTTGGTGATGGTGCTGGTGTGCTTCGGATCCTGAGCGAAGATATCGGCAAAGGTACGCCTCTTGGTAGAATTATAGGGGGTGGAGCAGGTAATGTCGGCAGGGCTTTTGGGGTCACCCGTGTGCCGGTGGTCAAAAATCAGGCTATTCCTGCGTATGATCCTCGCGCAATTAAAGGTATCGGCATCACCTATGCCACCTCGACCCAGGGAGCTGATCACACAATGGGCTATACCATCGCCACCAATATCCTTGGTGTCGGCGGTTCTGTTGATCCGCTCAGCCAGGAAGGTCAGGTGGAGCTGTCGCGCAATCTGCAGATTGCTACAGCCGCAATAGATTCGACCGGTATGTGCCTGTTTATCGCATTTGCCGCCCTCGATAGCGAAACCTGCCTGCCGGCACTGATCGATATGATCAACGCCCGGTTCGGCATTGCACTTACCGCCGATGATGTTACCAATCTTGGTATGTCCATTTTGAAAACGGAACGCGCATTCAACATCGCGGCAGGTTTTACCAGCCAGGATGACCGACTGCCGGAATTCTTCAAAGACGAGCCGATTGCCCCGCATAATGTGGTCTGGGATCTGAAGGATGAGACCATCGATTCATTCTGGAACTTCTGATTAGTACCTTACAGATTCTTTTCTTGTTTTTTTGCAAGAAAAGAATCTGTCTCAAGGTACTTACACCCCTCAAGGGGGTACTGAAGAGAGTCCCGGCTTATTTCCCGTTTACCGGGGTTAGAATTCTCACCCGTCTCACAGCCGACAGCATCGCGAAAAATCCAGTCACGATGCTGTCGGTTGATATACTTCTTGTTTTTTATCTCGTTTCCCTCTAATAAACGTCCTCTGAACATTTTAACCAAGAGGACGTTTATTATGCCATTTGTCGGCGAGGCAATCGCTCTCACCACGGTGCTGTGCTGGACTTTCAGCGTGCAATTTTTTGCCGCTGCCTCGAAAGAGGTTGGGGCGATCCCGGTTAATATCATTCGGTTGTTCGTTGCCTTACTGCTCTTTACCGCACTGCTGTTATTCAGGCAGGGAGCGTTGTTTCCGGTTGATTTTCCGCTGCGTGCCTGGTTCTTGCTCAGCCTCTCCGGCGTCATCGGTTTTTTCATCGGCGATATCTTTCTTTTTAAGGCACTGGTGGAGCTGGGGCCGCGGATTACCATGTTGATTCAAAGCCTGGCGGCACCTACTGCCGCGGTGTTCGGTTGGACTTTTCTGCATGAAAGGTATAACCTGCAGCAGTGGCTTGGTATGGCCATTACCCTCGCCGGAGTTTGTGCGGTAATTCTCGAGAAAAGCAGGGAGGCAGCTCCTGCTAGAAAATTGCAGGTAACCAGGATATCCTATCGGGGTGTCGCTTTTGCTTTTGCGGCCATGCTTGGTCAGGCGGGTGGGTTGCTGCTTAGTAAAAGTGGCATGCAGACCGACGCTGGATATCTGGATGCATTTTCGGCAACACAGATCAGGGCCCTTGCCGCGTTCTGCTGTTTTGTCATTTTCTTTACAGTGACCGGTAAATGGCAAAATGTCAGAGCGGCGCTGGCCAATAGAAAAGCGGTGGCTTTTACCGCGATTGGTGCGGCTATTGGCCCGTTTATCGGCGTTTCCATGTCCCTTATGGCCCTGCACTATCTCCCGACAGGTGTTGCCTCGACCTTTTTTTCTCTGATTCCAATCTGTATTATTCCTTTTTCCATTTATCTCCATAAAGAACATGTCTCTCTTTTAGCCATTGCCGGCGCGGTCGTGGCCGTTTTCGGAGTATATCTTCTTATGGTCTAATCCCGGTAAACGGGAAAAAAGTCGGGATTTTTTTTAATACCCTCTTGAGGGGTGTAAGGTACTAAGAATTTGCGATGCATGACGAGTTAATTGCCGCTATCTTGTGATGTAATACGAAAAAAGATTAAAAGAAATTATGCTTCGACTGGTACTGACCGGAATTCTTGCCGCGTTGTTTTTCAGCTCTACCTTTGTCCTGAACCGGGCCATGAGTATGGAGGGTGGTCACTGGCTCTGGACGGCTTCGCTGCGATATGTGTGGATGCTGGTTTTGCTCTGCATCTGGCTGGCTGTTACCGGCCGTGCGCGTCTGGGAATGAGCGCACTGCAGCTGTATCTCCGGCACTGGTTGTTCTGGACTATTGCCGGTTCTGTCGGTTTTGGTGTTTTTTACGCACTCATCAGTTTCAGCGCTTCGTATGCTCCGGGTTGGGTGGTCGCGGCGACATGGCAGCTGACGATCCTCGCGACCCCCGTGGTGTTGCTGCTGTTCGGGCGCCGGGTTTCTTGTCGCGCTGTGCTGTTCACCTTCATTGTTTTTGCCGGGGTGCTCCTGATTAATATCGAGCAGGCAACTGCCGTACCGCTCCGCGATGTTCTGCTTGGTGCGTTGCCCGTGCTTGGTGCAGCTTTCGCCTATCCTCTCGGCAACCAGATGGTGTGGGAGGCGAGAATCGCGGTCCATGAGCACCACGTCCCGCTTCTGAGACGTCTGCTTCCCACCATCGATCATCCGGTGATGGACGATGCCATCTGCCGCGTTTTGCTGCTTACTCTGGGCTCGCTGCCCCTGTGGATAGTGCTGCTGGTGTGGTTCTCCCCGCCGATGCCGGAGACTGGCCAGCTGATAATGACACTGCTTGTTGCACTGTTTTCGGGCGTTGCCGCGACAAGCCTGTTTCTAGGCGCACGGCATATGGCCAAAAGTCCGTCCGAATTGGCCGCTGTCGACTGCACCCAGGCGATGGAGGTGGTCTTTACTCTCGCAGCAGAGGCCCTTCTGCTCGGCGGAGCGCTTCCCGGTCCCATGGGCTGGGCGGGTATTGTCTTGACTCTTCTTGGGCTGGTACTATATCTGCAGATGCAGAAAGTGTAATAATCCTTTTTTTGACGGTTTTCCATTTCCTATGAGGTTTGTTGTATGGGTATCGCTACCGATATTATTATTCTTGTTCTGACAGCTTTTGTCTGTGGTCTGGTGATGCAGCGTCTGCATCAACCGCTGATCCTCGGCTATATTCTGGCCGGTGTTATCCTCGGCCCTTATACCGGTGGCGCGACGGTTAGCGACATTCATGATATTGAACTGCTGGCCGAGATCGGGGTGGCATTGCTGTTGTTTGCGCTTGGCCTGGAATTTTCCCTTAAAGATCTCCGTCCGGTGAAATATATTGCCCTTATCGGCACGCCCTTGCAGATGCTTCTGACCATTGCCTTCGGCTATGCGATCGGTCGGTTGTTCGGCTGGGAATGGAAGACAGCCCTCTGGTTCGGCTCTTTAATCTCGCTTTCTTCGACCATGGTCATTTTAAAAACCCTGATGAATCAGGGCTGGCTGGGGACACTGTCGAGTAAGGTAATGATCGGCATG
>JBBRDD010000006.1:0-57545 GCA_038204235.1 Desulfobulbales bacterium | reverse complement strand
CAGCACGCGCCTTGTGCAAAGAGTGGTTGACTGTGCTTACAGGACATTTTCAGTTGCTGCTCAACGCTGAAGGCGACAGTTACCATGGGCTGGTGCGCTCAGGATACCGAAACAAGTCGAGCTATGTGCTGTTCTGCCAACAAATAGACAGGATCGAAAATGCATTCAACATGGCCCTGCTGGAGACAATAGATGGTGAAAGTACCGCATTGTGTCTGGTTACCGACGCAATGAAAGAGGGCATGAGGAATCTGCGGAATCTCAGTGCTGAGAATTTTTTTTCCTGAACCCCTCTATCGATGGGGGAGCGCTTCCATACTGCATCATTTCTTCCTGCTGTAAATTACCCGTCTTCTGTCGTCGACTCTTCGTCGGTCAATCCGCGAGAGTCGAAATAAACCTTCTATGCCAGGTTTTCCTCATATCGACAGCCGGTATAAAGATGCGTCCTAGCACTTTTCGGTGAGGCATAACTGCTGAAAAAATCATATAGGAACTCTAATATGACTGCTGAGATGGGGCAGGTTGTTGGTGGAACAATCCGAATTATTTCTTGAAGAATTGAAAGGAAACACGCCGTGAACTGCCGAAATAATTGACCAAAGCGCGCAACAGACGGAAATTTTCGTTGATTTTAGTACAAGAGAAAGGCAAAATAAGCTGATCGAAGAGATCAACTTTACTCTCACCAGAATAAAGGATGGTGAGTACGGGTATTGTGAGATAACAGGTGATGAAATTGGATTAAAGAGACTTGAAGCACGACCAGTGGCAACACGATGCATTGAGGCGCAGGAACAATTTGAACGGATGGTCAATGCGAGAGGGAGTGTGGTGAGGAAAAAAAAATCAACAACATGCAGAAAACACCAAAGCTGTCGGACGAAGAATTAAATCAAATTTTCATGAAAGCGGGGGAGGACCAGCAGAACGGCTTCTTGGATTCAGCCAGATCGGGCTACCTGCGGTTACTCGAATATTTTCCTGACGCACCGGTGCTGCACTCGCATCTCGGGCTTGTCTATTATGAGTCAGGGGAATATGTGAAGAGCAGAGATTCGTTTCTCAGGGCCGCCAACATCACCCCTCAACATATGGATGTCATCTTTAATCTGGCCCTGGCCCAGAAGAAAACCGGAGATCTGGAAGGGGCAATTGCATCCTACAAAAAGGTGGCAGAGTCTCAACCGGAAAATATCGACACCATCTATAATCTTGCCGGCTGCTACAAAGATAGCAAACAGCATGAAAAAGCCATTGAGTTGTATCGTAAGGTGTTGGCGTTATCGCCGGAACATCTGGCGGCGAACAGCAATCTGGCCTATGTGTATCACCTGACCGGTTCGGTCAAACATGCTGTTTTCTATTATAAAAAGTTACTCGAGTATAAGCCGGACCATCATGCGGCACAACATATGCTTGCGGCAATTACCAGTGCTGATGCAACCAGTTCACCGGATTCCTATGTCCGGGATATTTTCGATAATTATTCTCTGCACTATGAAAAAAGTCTGGTAGAGGAACTGGAATACTGCGTGCCATCGACAATCAGGCGATTGCTCGACGAACGTTCTGATTGGAAAAAGAGATATGACCAGGGATTGGATCTCGGCTGCGGGACCGGTCTTGGCGGACAGGCTTTTGAGGATATGATCAAGGATCTGGACGGGATAGACCTGTCGACAAAGATGATCGAACTGGCAGAAGCAAAAAAAATTTACCGAAGGCTGTATGCCGGTAGCATCGCCAGTTTTCTTCACTCGTCACAACAAAGCTACGATTTTTTTCTGGCCACCGATGTCTTTGCCTATGTGGGAGATCTTGCCGAAACTTTTTCTCTTTTGCGTAATCATGCCCGTCGGGATGTGTTGTTCTGTTTCTCCACCGAGGCAGCGGATGGAGCTGGTTATCGGTTGCGGCCGACCGGAAGATTTGCCCATGCGCCCGATTATATACATCAGCTGGCCGTGCAGACGGGGTGGACGGTTGCGATGAGTCGGAGGACGTCGCTCAGAAAGGAGAAAGGCCGTTGGGTTCCGGGCGATCTCTGGTGTCTCAGGCTGCAAGATGGCCACCTTTGATCGGCGCGCCGAGTCTCTGGGGGCGAGGGTGGGCGGCATGGACCCGGAGTTGGTGCGTTCACCCGGCACGGCAAGCAGTCCACCCGGTTTATCGATAACGACGATATCGCTGTCCTGATAGAGGATTGTCCGCGCTGTCTCTGGTTTTGTCTGCTGGTTCATCGTGCATCGTCGCCTTTTTTGCCGTCGTTATCACTCGTATCGAGGCCGCAAAGCATAAATCCCAGAATTGGCTGACATTTTTCCGCACAGGAGGAGGTGAAGGCGGTGTGCTGATGACCTCCTGACTTGTTCTCTCTGCCCCAGAAGAATTCACTGATGCCGAGCGGATGCAGATTGTGTTTCGCCGCAAAATTGAGCAATTTTGGTGCGCAGCAGTCGCCGGTTCCAGTGGGGATGCCGTTGTTGCCGAGAAATGCTTCGTGTAACGTGGCCGTTTCTCCTCGAAAATTGTTCAACATATAAAGAGTGTGGATGTCGCGCATAAGTGTCCTGGAAATATGACGACGTTTTTTTCTCAGCCCCAGCCAATCGCATGAATGCGGTTGGCACTGGTCGATTTCCCTGCCAATCTGTTTTATCTGTTTTTCTGTATCGACCGTCATCGCGAGGAATTTGCTCAAGTCAAAAAGAGGCGGCGCCCAACCATCAACCAGCCAGAGCCCGTTAAACTGTCCTGAAAAGGCATGGAGAACGACAGTTGTCCCGTCCGGGGTCAGGCACTCCATTACCCCGAACATTTTACCTCTGGCAGGACCAAAGAGCGGCGCTGTTTCCAGTGCGGCCGACATTTTCGGCCCATTCGAAAAAAGATGTATCGTTTGGAGGCGGGCAAGGTGATGCATAAGCCTGCGGCAATGATGCCCAGTATTGCCGGGACCAAGCCAGTGCTCTTTGGCGCATTTTCGGCAGTAACCGCCGGTTCTTATCTTCGGCGGATCTGCCGTGAATTTCTGTGGGGAGCAGTTTTTGTTGTGCATATGTCTTCTGTTTGTAGTGGCTTTAGAAATGAGTACCTTACAGGATATTTTCTTGTTTGTTCAAAAAAATATCCTGTAAATTATTTCTACTCCTGATTGGGGGAGTACAATGACCCGGCTGTCTCTGCGGTGTAGCGGGGCCAGAAAAACAAGTCCTCTTTTGTTCTGAAAAATCAAGTTGTTTTACTTCATTGTAAAACAGTGGCTTCCTGAAAATGATTGAAAGTGATACAGTAAAAGCCGTCTGCCGTTTGACAGGTTGTTCTCTCAACAGATGCATGAAGTATAGAACAGCTGGCGAGAACAGCATGGTTCAGGCAGCGACTGGTTGATTGGCTTGCCGGAAGTATTCAGTTATTGCATAATGCAGCATTGGACAGAGGATAAAAAAGATGGCCAGTCAGATGAAAAAAACGGGTATAGATTTTGACCAACTGGGGCCGGATCGAGTGCTGAACCTGGTTGAAAAAGTACTGGGGGTCCGCTGTAATAACCTGTTCCGCACTTTGAACAGTTATATCAACAGGGTTTTTGAGATTGAAACGGTGCAGAAAGTTCGAATGGTGGTGAAATTCTATCGCCCGGGCCGTTGGTCAAAAGATGCTATTCTCGATGAACATAGATTTCTGCTAGATCTGGTCGCCCAGGAGATACCGGTGGTTGCACCCCTGATCTTGCCAAATGGCGAGACCATCGCTGAAAGCGAGCACCTGCTTTTTAGTATTTTCCCTAAATGCGGTGGGCGAAGTGTCGATGAATTCAATGACGATCAATGGTTGCAGCTCGGTCGGCTGATCGGCAGAGTCCACAAGGTGGGCGAGACGGCCAAGGCCAAACACCGGATTATCATGGCACCGCATCACTCGACACGGAGGCAGCTTGCCTATCTGCTGAAATCTCACTGTATTCCCGAAGAATTGAAAACATCTCTTGAAGAATCAGCAGAGGCCATTATTGCCGATATTCAACCGCTCTTTGCCAAGGAGGAAAGAATCCGTATTCATGGGGATTGCCACTTTTCCAATGTTATCCAAAGGCCGGGGGAGTCCTTTTATTTAATTGATTTTGATGATATGGCCATGGGGCCGCCGGTGCAGGATATTTGGATGCTCCTGCCCGGTGAGGTTGATGAATCTTTTGTCCAGCTCGATCTCTTTCTTGAGGGCTATGAGACCTTTCGTCCTTTTGACCGGAGGGCCTTGCGGCTGATTGAGCCCCTTCGGGCGATGCGTTTTATCCATTATATGGCATGGTGTGCCCACCAGGTGGAAGGGGATGGCACCACCAGAGCCATTGATGATTTCGGTTCCCCGGAATACTGGCGTCGGGAGATTGCTGATCTTGTCGATCAGCGGGAAAGGATTGCCGAGAGCCGCCTTCCTTCGGGTAATGTGCTGTAAACAATCGCCTGTCGATACGTTATGGGAATTGAGCCGCGTGAGTAACCGCTGTAGGTCAACTGGCAGGAGCTTTTGCGGCATTAAAATAATTGGTGCCAGTTGGGAAAAATTATTACTGTAAGACACCAGGAATAACCTGTATCGTACCTAATCTTACATGGAGAAGCAGTGACAGTCGCGTTGCGCTAGGATAATGGTTTTCTGTCTGTAAAATCCTTGACGTGGCTGTTTTTTATCTGGCATACTGTGTCTTACACAAGGGTTAGTTCCCGTTTAACGGGAAGAAGTTTCAGCAGGGAAAATGTTTGCATTGTTGGAGGGAACACACTTGGTAGTACAAGAGAAGAAAAAGAAAATTCTGGTCATGGATGACGAAGACATGGTCGGAGAAATTGCCTGTCAGATGATCGAATATCTTGGCTATAAAGCTTTGCGGGTGGCAGATGGCGCTGATGCGATAAAGGAGTACAAAAAGCATCGAGAAGATGGCGACGGATTTCAGGCCGTGATTATGGATCTGACTATTCCGGGAGGAATGGGGGGTGAAGAAGCTGTGGGTAAAATTCTGAAAATTGACAGTGAAGCAAAAGTATTTGTTTCGAGCGGATACTCGACTGATCCGATTCTGATTAATTTTCAGAAGTATGGCTTCTCAGGAGGGATTGCCAAACCTTTTGATCTGGCGGCCATGCAGAATCTTCTCTCTTCAGTAGTCTGAGAGTTGAAGCTTTGTTTTTCAGAGCATCTGGTCAGGGAAAGGTTTTGTGACTGACTCTGCCAGCAAATATATCTATTTTACCACGGTTGTAACTTTCTGCTCGCTCTATGCAGCTCAGCCTATCCAGCCCTTATTCCAACAGGAATTCCAGCTCTCGCATTTTCAGGCCATTCTGTTTACGACGCTGATGATGGCGCCACTTGGGGTTGCACCACTTTTCTATGGCTATATTCTCGAATCCTTTTCCGCAAAAGTTATGGCGCGGTGGGCTCTTTTTCTGCTGGGTATCCTGGAAATATGTTTTTCTCTGGCCGGAGACTATCTGACGCTGCTGGCTATAAGGGCGGTTCAGGGGCTGATGATTCCGGCTATCCTGACGTCCCTCATGAGCTATATCAGCTACTCTTCTCCAAAAGAAAAGGTGCAGCATGCCATAGCGGCGTATATTGCAGCGACAATTCTGGGCGGTTTTCTCGGCCGTTTTCTCTCGGGTTTATGCACTGATCTTTTTGGCTGGCGTTTTTTCTTTTTTGTTCTTGGGCTGCTGTTGCTTCTCAATAGTTATCTGCTGAAAGACATGGTCAGAGATGCAAAGATGCACTATGCCCGACCGAAACTGGGTGAGATCGTCAGTCTGCTGAAGGCCAAAGAATTTTTGTGGCTTTACACCTCGATTTTCTGTCTCTTTTTTGTCTTTGCCGCGCTGATGAATTTTCTTCCTTTTGAATTGAAAAGCATAAATCCGGCATTCAGGGAAACGGGCATAGGGCTTCTCTATCTTGGGTATAGCATGGGTATTCTGGTCTCACTGAATACCAGACGAATTATCAACTATTTCGGCAATGAATCCGATGCTATCAGCATGGGCATTGTGGTTTTCGGGGTTGGTATTCTTTTTTTTATGATCGAGAATTATATAGTGATGTTCTTCACTATGTTTGTTTTTTGTGCCGGACTTTTTACTTCCCACTCCCTGCTGTCCGGTTTTGTCAATAAGCTTGCCCAGCAGAATAAGGCTATCGCCAACGGATTATACATTTCCTTTTATTATACCGGCGGCACCCTCGGTTCGGTTTTGCCGGGAGCCATTTTCCAAAGGTTCGGGTGGCAGGCTTTTCTCATCCAGCTTTTTTCCATGATCTGCCTCGCCTACTTTGTTACCAGGCGGCTGAAAGTAGCCGTACAAATTTCTGAAAGAAGGGATCTTGTTCAACCCTGAGGTCCATCTTCGATAACCAGCATTTTTTTCCAGTTGCCTTGTCGATAACGCAACGAGGCGAGAAGAAACAGAACTGTAACGAAGACCAGAACCCAGATCCAGGCAGTGGTGACCGAAATCTGGAAATATTCAATGCCGATATATACTGGCAGAACCAGACAGAGAGGGGAGGCGATGCCGATGGCCAGCATCATGAATCTGGTATCGCCCGCGCCTCTTAATGCGCCGCTGAATACCATATACAGCGCGTCAAAAAAGAGGTACGCGGAGACGATTTTCAGCAGTGTCCTGCCATAACTGAAGATCAGCTGTTGCGAGGCTGCGCCCTGTCCTGACGCCATAAAGGGGGCGAGGACAAAATCGGGAGCGAAGAGGAAGATCAGGTCTATCGCCAGAATATAGGTGATGAGTAACTGGCAGCCGCTCCAGACGTAATAGGCGGCAAGGGCCGGTTTTTTTCTACCCAGCGCCTGACCAACGAGGACGCTCATCCCCTGAGACACCCCCATCGACGGCATAAATGCCAGGGCGTTGATCGACAGGACAATATTGGTTGCGGCCAGCTCGGCCTTGCCAATCCGGCCAACGAGTAGAATAAAGAGGGTAAAGGCCAGAATATCCATAGTGAACTGCAGCGACCCCGGAATGCCGAAGCGCATGAGCCTGACGAAAATATCCCGGTTGAATCGGTAACTGGAAAAAACCCCGAAACGTAGGTTGTGTTTTGGGGTAAAGATCATTGCAGCCAGAAAGAGTACATTAACCCCCCAGGCCGTTACCGTGGCGATGGCAGCACCCTCTATACCGAGTTGAGGCAGGCCCCACCGGCCGAAAATCAGGGCATAATCCAGAGGGATATTGATAAAGACGCCCAGAAAGGTAATGACCATTACCGGTCTGGTCAGTCCTCTGCCGGTAAAAAATGTCGACAGGGTTGCCATGGCCAGGTGGAGCACGGAGCCTTTGCACAAAATGGAAAAATAGATCTCTTCCAGCTGTCGCACTGATTCGGGATGGCCGGCCAGTAAAAAAATCGGTTTCGTCGCAAAAACCGCCAGCAGCCAGAGAATACATCCCGCGGCGATGGTGAAATATATTCCCTGCCAGAGAACGGTCCCTATCTTTTGTGGATTGCCTCTGCCGGTATACTGGGCGATGAAGACTCCGGCATAGCCGCCGACTCCGCCGAAAAAGGCCAGGAAAAGGTAGGAAGTAATGCCTGCCGGAAGTGCCGCAGAAATGGCGTCGATTGAGTAATTGGCGAGAAATACCCGGTCGGTGAACTCCATGACCGTTGTCGCCGACAGGCTGATAACCAGCGGCAGGCAGACCCTGAGAACTTCCCGATGACGGCTGTATTGCAAAAATTGTTTGAGAAAAGCTGGCATTTTTTGTAGTGATTAGAGCAAAAAGAGCGACCAAAGTTCGCTAGCCATCGGATCCATGGCAGGATATTGTTCATACACCAACTGGGCGATAATGGCACCTGCTAAGTTTTTCAACCCCCGGTAAACGGAAAGAAAGCCCACGCATAATTTTACTCAGCGATTATAGAGAGGATTGAAATGGCCAGGTCGGAGCAATTAAATATAGTTCTCTATTCGTTTGGGTTCAAATACGGTTTTCCCGTCGATGTGAATATGGTTTTGGATGTACGTTTTCTTCCCAATCCGTATTGGGTTCCCGAACTGCAGCCTTTGACCGGCAAGGTCAAAGAAGTTGCCGAATATGTGCTGCAGAGCGACGCGGGACGCTCTTTCTTTCTTCATCTTGAACCGCTTCTGCAATGTATCCTTGAACAGAACAATACTGTTGGCAAAAAAACAGTCCGAATCGCCATCGGCTGTACGGGGGGAAGGCACCGGTCGGTTGCGGTAACCGAGAAAATCGCCGCTTTTCTGGCAAAATATTCAGCGGAACTGACGGTGTTTCACCGGGATATTGAACGAGATGGCAGGGGCGTCGACTGAAAATCGAGTGCCACTCGTAACCTGGTTCCGTGACAGATGACAATATCCCTTGTAACTTATGAACTTTGTCTCCGCCTATTAGTGATACGTAGTCAGATCGACATTACCCTGATGAAAGAAAGGAGCCGTGACGAGTAGGAAAATGTACTTATGGTCGACGCAGAGGCTGATAAATTAATGCTCGCCCTGGTGACGATGCTTCCTGCCTTGGCACGTCTTTGTGCCGATTAGGTCCGAATTAAAAAGCAAGATAAAGATGTAGTGGTAACTACTATATTTGGGGGAGTGCGATAAGATATGATATTTTTCAGGAGAAAATAGATATTTCTATCGAAAAAGAAGACGCATTTGTTGTAATAAGGATAATTGATGCGGGCGTCGGCATAGCCGAAAACGAACCGGAACATTTGTTTGAGCGCTTTTGTCCTGTTTATTCAAGATGGCGAAAGCCTGCCTCCGCTCTGGTTCAGGTGACAAACACTACCGAATGTCTCGGGAGTCAACCCATGACGGCACCTTCACTCTAACGGGTGCTGCTCACTCTTTATTGGTTTGTTCAAAACTTACATTTCTCAACTATTACCTTTATGTATTCTTCATTTTGGTGGAGTAGTCTGATACCTTTATGGTGTCTTGAATGAGAAGGCTCGGATACTTTTTACAATTGTACACGATATTGACAAAAACAGGATTTGCAGGTTTGAAATTGACCAGAGATTTTTTTAATAGGAGCAAAAATGCAGTTGATTAGCCACAGTATGCACAGATGGATTGATCGGATCGCAGTTGTACCCACTTTCCTCTATGGTTTAGGTAGAAGGATTTCCGAGATGTTTCAGGAATCCCGCTTTGTCCTGCACACAGGCGGGAAATTGCGGCGTTTGGTGCTGGTTCACTGCCAAAAACGATATGTCCATCAACAACTTTCCGCTCGCCTGGGTGCTTGCCGCCAATGCGGTACCTGCTGCAACCTGTTATTCACCTGTCCCATGTTGACTAATCAGGGACACTGTCTTGTTTACGGCAAATGCAGACCGCAGGCCTGCAAGGTTTTTCCGATAGATCAAAGGGATATTGATGAGGTGAAGCTTTGCAACGCTCAATGTGGTTTTTATTTCAGCAGGGATACCGGAGACAAGGTTCGGAAAATAGGAAGGTGTTGACATGTTTCATCAATTTGTCATGTGGCTGGCGGATATCGTTGGCCAGCTTGGGTATCCCGGTATTGTACTGCTGATGACCCTTGAGTCCTCTTTCTTTCCATTTCCAAGCGAAGTGGTCATCCTACCGGCGGCTTATCTTGCCGCAGGCGGTAAGATGAATATCGGCATGGTTGTCTTGTGCGGTACGGTGGGAAGTCTTTTGGGGGCGGTTTTCAACTACTGGATTGCTGTGAAATTCGGCAGGCCTTTTTTTGAAAAATATGGCCGGTATCTGCTGGTCAGTTCCACGTCTTTGGCAAAAGCAGATCGTTTTTTTGAACAACATGGGCATATAAGTACCTTTATCGGCCGTCTCTTGCCGGGTATCCGCCAGTATATTTCTCTTCCAGCCGGCCTGGCCCGAATGAATATCTTTGTTTTCTGCGGAGCAACCGCTCTCGGTGCCGGCCTATGGGTAGTGGTGCTGGCAGCGCTGGGGTACTGGTTAGGGCGCAATGAGCAGTTGCTTATGAAGGACTTGAACTGGATCACCATGGCCCTGGTGACTGGCTGCACTATTGTGAGCTTCATTTACTGGCGCAGGTGGAAGAGCCGATTGGTAAGAGATGCGGTAAAGTAAATCAGGTCAGATATGTCTTGATTGATCGTTTCTTTTGTCCTGACCATCAGGGTTGGAAGTTATTCAGATTAACGATGAATACCGGCGTGCACACAAGCTGGAGGGTGTTTTTGATACGGGATACAAAAAGTGTGGCCGGGCAAATTGTGATTGTCTAAAGAGGCATGCGTATTCTCCAGAGCAGGAACATGCAAGTCGCCAGCACCGCAAAACAATCAATAAAACAGATTCCCGCGGGAGCACTCTTTTGCCTGGTGGCGCTTGCCGGTCTGGCTGTAGCACGCTATCGCGCTAAGAGAGTATCTGTATCGTGCAGAGATGAGGAATTTCTGCCCAGTTCCATTCTCCCGGTTGAGTAATTTTTACCTAGTGCTCATATCCTGTCGTGCTTAACCTTTCTGTTGTAAGTAAAAAATAACCTGTAATACCAATTTCTTGTCTTTTTTTGTTTTTTCTGGCATCGCAGTTGCTTTCATTAAGTTAAAGATGATGGCCAAGACGCCAGGAGAGCGGTCCTTTCGGGACGCATAACTAAAAAAAATTGCATCGCCATTCACGGCAATTGCAAACAGAACAAGGAGAATCAATATGAAAAAGCAACTGGTAGCACTTGCTCTTATTATGGGACTTACCATGGCAACTGGAGCATCGGCCGACTGGGGAAAAGGCAGCAGAGGCAGCAGAGGTCCTGGTAACTGCCCGCAGATGCAGGGACAGATGATGCAGCAGCTAGACCAGGCGACACAGGATAAAATTAAGCAGTTTTACAAAGATACCTTGCCGCTGCATAAGGAAATGGCTATGAAACGAGCAGAAATGCAAGCCTTGATGCGGGCTAACACGCCGGATCCGCAGGCGGTTGCCAAGGTGACCGGAGAGCTTTTTGATCTTAGGACAGCTATGCAGGAAAAGGCTGAACAGGCAGGCGTCTCCAAATATGTCGGCCCCGGTCACATGGGTGGAATGGGTCAAATGGGTCGCATGGGTCGCGGTATGGGGCAAATGGGTTGTGGCCCCTGTGGTCAGGGAGGGGGCATGGGCCCGGGTTCTGCTCCGATGACCGATGATGATGAGCCGCAGCAGAAACCAGAATAAAAAAAAAGAATAAGTACCCCTCCACCCTGCCTCATCAGCAGCTTGTCATGCTACTCCCTCATGATAAAAGCTGCTGGTGGGGCATCTTTATTGCTAGAATGCACTCCCCTTATTTTGTACAGTGTATACTGTCTCTTTAATGAATTTTCCCATCTCATTTAGACAAAGCAGGTGTGCACTATGCAAATTGTTTTGATCCCTTGTTCTTTTGATAACTACAGCTATCTGATCATCTGTGAAGAGACTGGGGAGGCCGCCATTGTTGATCCGGCCGAATACTATCCTGTTTCGCAAGCGATACAACGTTCCAATGCCCATCTGCAGGCAGTGTACTGCACCCATCACCATGCCGATCATATCGGCGGCCTGGAAGATCTGCGGGTTGAATTCCCTGGACTCCCTGTCTATGGTCACAAGAGCGATCAGCGAAGGATCCCGGGAATGAACTCTCTGCTGACTGACGGAAGCAAAATCCGCGTCGGCAATATTAATGGGCAGGTTCTCCATACCCCCGGCCATACCAGTGGGAGTCTCTGCTATCTGCTGGAGGATGCTTTGTTTACCGGCGACACGCTTTTTAGCAGTGGCTGCGGCCGACTGTTCGAGGGAAGTCCGAAACAGATGTATGAGGCCCTTAATACGAGAATCAAATCCCTCCCTGTTGAAACAAAAGTGTATTTCGGTCATGAGTATACGGTGCATAATCTTAAATTTGCCGGATTTGTTGAGCCGGAAAACCTGGCGGTCGGTAAAAGATTGGCGCAGACAACGGCCCTAAGAGAAAAAGGACAGCCGACTACCCCCTCGACCCTGCAGATCGAGTACGAAACCAATCCGTTCCTCCGCTGTGCAGAAAAAAATATCATCGACAACGTGGCCGAAAAATGTATTGGTGAAGCACTTGATCCACTCGCGATATTTACCGCGCTTCGTCGACTCAGAGATTCTTTCTGATAAGCGGTGCAATGGTCTCCCGGCAATCTTTATCCGCAATCAATAACACGACAACCGATACGATTTGCTCAATCCTGCTGAAAACTGCGGGATGCGTGCCTTGGTGGTATGTTCGGCTCATTAAGGCTAAAAAGCACTCTGTGTTTGCTTGCTTTTTTCGAAGAGACATTCAGAAGAAAGACACTAAAGCGTCGTTGACCTTCCCGCGATTATCGGCTAGATGTCTCTGGACCGGAAGAAAATTGTCAGTCATGCTTTCTGATGTTTATACCCATCGGTGTCGATGCTGATTTTTAGGCGGTCCGGTCGATGATACCATGTCTAAACGGGCAAATTATTTTGGAGGATTTGAACATGAAGAAACTTTTAATCGCCGCATTGCTCTCCGCCTGTCTTTGTCTGCAGGGGCTTACGGTTTACGGAGCCACCATCTCGGTGAGCCAGTTTGTAGAACATCCGGCGCTTGATGCTGTTCTGCAGGGTTTTCAGGACTATTTGCATGAAAAGAACATACCCGTGAAATATACTATTCATAATGCTCAGGCCAATATGGGAACGGCAACCCAGATCGCCCAGCAGATGGTGGGGGAAAAGGCCGATTTACTCGTGGCCATCGCCACCCCTTCCGCCCAGACCTGTGTCCAGGCACTCAGCAAGGCGCCGGCTGAACTGAAACGTCCCTTTTTGTTTACCGCAGTGACCGATCCGATTGCCGCCGGCCTGGTCAAGAACCTGCAGCATCCGGATGCCGGCATAACCGGAGTTTCCGACCTGCTGCCAATCAAAGAACATATCATGATGGTGTTGACGTTTAAAAAAGATATTAAAAAGCTGGGACTCCTCTATAATGCCGGAGAGGCCAATTCCAAAGCAACCATTGCCTCGATCAAGGCTTTGCGTGGAGAGCTGGGTTTTGAGACGGTCGAGGCCACCGCTTCAAAGACTGCGGATGTCTATCAGGCGGCAAAAAGTCTGGTAGGGAAGGTCGACGCGATCTTTATTCCCACCGATAATACCATTATCTCCGCGCTGGAATCAGTCCTGAAAGTGGGCATCCAGAATAAACTGCCAATTTTTGCGGCAGATGTGGATTCGGTAAAAAGAGGTGCCGTCGCGGCAATGGGTTTTGACTATTATAAGCACGGCTACCAGACGGGGGCCATTGCCGAGAGAATTCTTAACGGTGAAAAACCGGAAACCATTCCTGTCCAGTTCCAGACAGATCTGCAACTTTATATCAATGCCAACTATGCCAAGCAGATGGGGGTTGTTCCACCGGAAGCCCTCTTGAAAAAGGCAACCAAGGTTTACCAGTAACGAGCAGAAATTCATTATGACATTGTATGCCGCACTTGGCGCCGTAGAGCAGGGTTTTGTCTACGGCATAATGGTTATCGGGGTGTATCTCACTTTTCGTATCCTCGATTTTCCCGATCTTACTGTTGATGGCAGTTTACCGCTCGGTGCGGCGATCTCGGCAGTAGCGATTACCAGTGGAGTAAATCCCTATCTTTCCCTGCTTTTTGCCCTGGCCGGTGGTTTTCTTGCCGGGATGGTTACCGCATTTTTGAACACCAAGTTCAAGATTCTGCACCTGCTCGCCTCGATTCTGACGATGATCGCGCTGTATTCAATCAATATCCGGATTATGTCCGGCCCGAATGTCGCGCTTTTGGGCCAGAACACGGTTTTTGACCTGGTGACGAGATCAGGGGTTCCATCCCAGTATGCCGGCCTGATTATTTTTGGTGCCTTCGCCCTGCTCGTCCTCACCTTTATCATCTGGTTTCTGTCGACAGAGCTGGGCCAGGCAATTCTTGCCACCGGCGACAATCCGCAGATGATCAGAAGTCTTGGCGTCAATACCAATACCATTATTATTTTGGGAGTCGGCTTGTCGAACGGGCTGGTTGCCCTGAGTGGTGCGCTGGTCGCCCAGAATCAGGGCGCCGCCGATGTCGGAATGGGGATCGGCACCATCGTCGCCGGGCTCGCTTCGGTCATTATCGGCGAGACGGTCTTTGGCTGTAAAACCATGCCCAGAGCTTTTATCGCCGCCCTGCTTGGCTCCATTGTCTATCGTCTGGCCATTGCCCTGGCTTTAGGTCTTGAATTTGGCGATTTTCGTTTTAATCCCAGTGATTTGAATCTGATAACCGCTCTGCTGGTCATCGGTGCGCTCATCACCCCTAACCTTAAGAAGAGATTGATTCAGCGGTGATCCGATTAGAGAACATTGTTAAATATTTTTACAAGGGCAGTATCAATGAGGTATTTGCCCTCAATACTATCAATCTACAGATTGATGAGGGCGATTTCATCACGGTGATCGGCTCGAACGGCGCCGGGAAGTCGACTTTGCTGAATTGTATTGCCGGCGGTTTTTTCCCGGATTCCGGGCGGATTACCATTGCCGGTGTGGATGTCACCGGCTGGCCGGAGTATAAAAGGGCCTCTCTTATCTCGCGGGTTTTTCAGGACCCGCTGCTTGGCACCTGTCCTTCGGCAACCCTTGAACAGAATATGGCCCTGGCTGCTCTGCGGGGAAAAAGAAGGGGGCTCAGCCGAGGTGTCAAAAACTGCGACAGGCAGCATTTTCGTGAAGAACTGGCGAAACTGAGCCTCGGTCTGGAAAATCGACTGCTCGACAAGGTCGGCCTGCTTTCCGGCGGCCAGCGGCAGGCGCTGACTATGCTTATGGCAACCATGATCAAACCGGAAGTCCTGCTCCTTGACGAACATATCGCCGCTCTGGATCCGAAAACTGCCAACCAGATTTTGAACCTCACCCAGGAAATAGTCAAAAATCAGAAGCTCACAACCCTGATGATCACTCATAACATGAAACATGCCATCAATTTTGGCAACCGGCTGATCATGTTGCATCAGGGCAGGATATTGCTCGATCTGCGTGGTGAAGAAAAAGAAAATCTGACGGTCAAAGACCTGCTCCAGCAATTCTACAGAGCGCAGGGCGAGGAGCTTGCCATGGATTCTCTGCTCTTGAACTAAGCTAACGAGAGCATGCAGTCTGGGGCGGCGCGCATTACGGACAACACCACAGCGCTGCTTTATCCAGTTTATTGATCAGTTTTGATGTTGTTCCCCCCACCATGTTGAAATCTTTCATCAGGCCATGTTCCAGGCCATGCAGGCCGACAGCTACTGCAGCGTAGCCGCCTTTTGCCGCTTCACTGAGAATTGATCCGGGCACCGATAAGCCCCATGTGGTATTTCGACTTATGCGCTCGCTGCCGACACCATTTTCGTGCAGCAGAGACTCTGCACGGGTAAAAATTTCTTTGGCTTCTATTCCTATAGCGTTGCTCACGTAAAAAAGCGTCACTGCATGGTGGTCCTGCGCCGAAAGGATGTGACCGACATGATCCGCCGCCCGAAAAGCATCCTCCGAACCATCGATACACAGCAGCACGTTTTTCCGGCCCGGTTCCGTCTCAGGGCAGATCCACAGCGGGGTGCTACAGCAATTGTTTTTAATCATGTGCTGGGCCAATTCGTCCGCCGGTCTCTCAAAAACCCATTGCAGGGTATAGGAAGCTCGTCGACCCAGAATTATCGCGTCATAGAGCCCCTTGGATCCTTCGGTCAGGATGTCTTGCACTTTTCCGTAACGCTCGGCTACCGTCTTGGTTATAACTTTCTCGACGGCCATCCTGCTTGTACTGAGCAAGGTCTTTGCCTTATTAATCGATCGCGTTGCGCCGGCTGTAAGATTGACCTCGGCTTTGTCAGCGGGGTCGGCCCACATTTCGCTCAGGGCCTGGCTTTTATCGTTACCTTCAAGCCCACAGATATGGAGAAGGGTCAGGTGGTGTTCGGACATTTCTTTAAAAAACGAGCAGATAAACCGGACTCCATAAAGATGCTCGACATCGTTACTGATGGTGACAAGGAAATGTTTGTTCATTACCGATCTCCTGAGAGAAGATGATGTGGACGTGCTGTCGCTATATGTATTACAGTAATGCGGTTTCGCCGTCAGGGCAAATCTGGCGCATAAGCTTTTCCCGGGTGTTATCCGGCCAGCAGGTGCTGCCAGTCGAGCCGATGAAAGGTCGCATGCAGCAGGTGATCATCATCGGCAATATCGATTTCCAGATTGGCAAATGTTGCCTTTGCCAATGGGGTAACAGCGGCGGCTGGAGTTACCGCATCATGTTGGCCAATGACAAGAAGAGTCGGTATCTGCAACTGTGTGGCAGGGGGGTGATACCCTGCAAAATTAAGTGCTGGAGCCAGAAGAATCAGCCTAGCCACTTGATCAGGATGCTGGGTGGCGTAGCAGGTTGCCATCAGCCCGCCAAAACTAGAGCCGATAAAGACCACTTTGTGGTTATTGGTGCAGAGCTCTGCTAATTGCTGGAGTCTCTGGGGCAGTGAACCTGCAAAATCGGGACGAACAACCGCTGGAAAGTTCCGGGCAAAAAATTGTCCCTTGGTGCCGTTTCCGGAAGAATCCAGACCATGCAGAAAATAGATTTCGTTTTTCATCGTCTCCTCGGACAATTAATCTAACACCCCTTTAGGTCGTTCTAAAAAGAGTGGCAGGCTTTCAGCAGCAAGGCCCGCATTGCTTTTTGTTCTTGGAATTGTATTCCTGGAAGATTCCGGGAGCCATCATCGGGAAGATGAGAAAGTAACCAGACCCTGGATGCGGTCGAGCTCAGCCAGGGTGTTGGCGTAATTGACTTTGGTCTGGTTTTCCTGGCTAAGCGCTTGGGCGTAGGCTGTTTGTGCGGTTAACACATCCAGAGTAGTTGATCGGCCGGCACCAAATTTCGCCTGTTCCGCTTCAAGGGCCTTGGACGAAGCAAGACTGGTTTTCCGCGTGGCATCGAGTGCTTTAATCGCCAGCTGAACATCCCTGACCGTGGTTCTGGCGCTTTTACGGATTTGTTGCCGAAGTATTTCTGCGCTGGTTTTCGCACGGTAGTGGCTGGCCTTGGCCTGCTGGTAATTCCCTTTGGCTACTCTGTTTTCAAGCGGCATGGAGAAGGTCACCCCGACCTGCCAGAGGTTGTCTGGATTGCGTACACTGTTGTCGATTGAATCGCCATAGGTGTCGGAGGTACCGGCAAGCCCAACTCCACCGACAAGAGAAAGATCGGGGCGGATATCGTCTTTGGCTTTTTTTTCCGCAAATTGCGCTGCTTCAATAAGGAGGTCGGCTGCTTTGATGTCCGGTCTGCTCTTCATGGCGTTGTTGACGATGGTCCGCAGATCCAGACTGACCGGCTCGGTCGTCGGTTGATCGGTCGGTTGAAAGGTCGTCAGCCATTTGTCGCTGTTGAGGAGAATTTTAAGCGCATCTTCAGCCGTGCCGATAGCCTGCTCAGCTGCTATCAGCCGCTCTTCACGCCTGGCTACCTCTGATTGCGGCTGGAAGATTTCTACCTCAGCCAATCTTCCGGCACTGATTTTTGCCTCGGTTTCTTTGAGCAGTTTTCGGGCGAGGCTCAAAGAGAGTTTCTGGACGTCGATATTCTGCCGGGCGAAGACCAGATTCCAATAGGCAATTTTTACATCGGCGGCAAGATTGGCAGCCTCGCTGGTCACCTGGTAGCTTGCTGCTTCCAGCTGTTTTTGTGAGGATCGTAGTAACGATGTCTGAACATCCTGCCCAAAACCTTTCAACAGTGGTTGCCGTAATCCCAGGGTGAGGCCGGAGTTGTACGATGGGTCCAGCAGCATGCCGTATGCGTCGGTATTAAGGCTGCTGTTATTCCAGCTTAGGCTGAGCGAAGTACCCGTCGTAAATATTTTAGATGCCTCAGCCTGCCATTGTCCGGTATCTTCTTTTTCGGCTCCGCCTAAAACGATCGGTGTTTGTTCCTGGCTTTGGAAATTTGCGCCTGCATCGATAACAATATCGAATGCACCCTCGGCGCTCAGGGCTGCTCCTTCCGCCGAGTTTACATCCTCTTGCCGAAGCTGTAAGTTGAGGTTGTTGTTCAGGGCTTGTTCCACTGCGCTTTGCAAATCGATTTTTACTGCATCTTCGGCGTTTGCCGGATAAGCAGTAAAACATGCAGGGAGAAGCAGTATGCCGAAAATAAAAAAAAGTGTATAGCGCATCAATTGTCCTCAGGTGATGTTTGCATTCGCCGGAGATGGTATGGGTCCAAATTTGGATTTCGCCTATCCGCAAAAAAAGGATAATAGAGCATGATGGTGTTGTAAATGCCTCGCCCAGAGATAGTAATCTTTATCAGCTAAACAGCCCGGTAATGAGATTTTGTACGAGTGCATTTGTTCACACTATAGCACGCTGAAATCGAGGCTGAAATGAATAAAATGTAACGTCTGTGTATAAAAACGGCAACTGTTATGGTAAGATCAACATTTTTATTACAACTTTACAAATATTGATAGGTAGGTAATGGACGCTCAGGTAGAAATCAGCAGATGGCTGGGGCAGGTAGCAGGCCTGCTCCCTTTTGGGTATGCTTTTGGGGCTGGTATGGTTTCAGCTGTGAATCCATGTGGGTTTGCCATGTTGCCGGTGTACCTGACTCTGTATCTGGGCGCTGAAGACATCGAATTTCGCCGGAAATCTTTTTTTCTGAGGGTGGTAAAGGCCTTTTGGATAGCCTTTATGGTGACTGCCGGTTTTGCTCTGTTGTTTGGTGTTGTCGGGGCAATAGTCTCGGCGGGTGGTTCCTTTTTGATGGGAATAATGCCCTGGTTTGCGGTGGTCGTTGGTGCTGGCTTGATTGTACTCGGGATATGGATCCTTTTCGGGCATACGTTGTCTTTTCATTTTTTTATTACCGCCGCTGGAAAAATAAGTGATCCGCGACGAATGTCTGTTCTCGGATTTTTTCTTTTCGGCATGGCTTTTGGTGCTATTTCCATGAGCTGCACTCTGCCTATTTTCCTAATGGTCGTCGGCAGTTCTATTGCTGCGGGCGATTTTATCGGCGGACTCTTCCAATTTGCCAGTTATATTCTCGGCATGGGGAGTATCATGCTCTTGCTGACTCTCGGCATAACCGTGGTCAAAGAAGGGGTGGTCATCGGAACGCTTCGTCGAATAGTCCCCTATGTGCAGAAAATCTCCGCCCTGCTTCTTATTGGGGCAGGGATCTATATCGTTTACTACTGGTTGTCGAGCGGGCTCCTTTTGTAATGACGCCTCTTGCTGTTCCCTTCATCCAAGCCTTTGTCCTGCAGAGATCTGCGAGGCAGGCTTTTTTGTGCTGCGAGGATCAATGATCAACTTTGCCGGACTCATGGCTGCGGCCGGTGCATTCATAATCTGGGGGATACTGCCGGTATATTGGAAACTTTTGCAGGAAGTACCGGCCTATGAGATTCTCTGCCACCGGATGTCCTGGTCGCTGGTTTTAACTCTCGGGCTGGTGTTTCTTACCGGTCGGCGGGCGATATTTAGGCAGGCGCTGAAAGATCGGCAAAATCTTATCACTTTTACGACCACCGGTCTGCTGCTGGCGCTCAACTGGCTGCTGTATATCTGGGCGGTCAATGCCGGTTTTATTATCGAGGCCAGCCTGGGCTATTTTATCAACCCATTGATTAATGTCCTTTTTGGCATGATCTTCTTCCAGGAGAAGATGCGTCCGATTCAGTGGTTTGCCCTGTTGCTCGCGAGTCTTGGCGTTCTCTATCTTACCTTCTATTACGGCAGATTCCCCTGGATTGCTCTTGTTCTGGCTGTCAGCTTTGGCATCTACGGCCTGCTGCATAAGAAGAATTCTCTCGGGGCATTGGATGCGCTCTGTCTGGAGACAGGGATCCTTTTTTTGCCTGCGGCGGCTGTCCTTATCGGACTTGCCTGTAACGGTGGCGGTTCTTTTGGAAGGATTGATCTTTCCGGCACTTTACTCCTGGTCGGCACCGGCTTCATTACCACCGTGCCGTTGCTGTTATTTGGTTATGCCGCTCAGAAAATTCCACTATCCACTCTGGGCCTGATGCAGTATCTGGCACCGTCGATCAATCTCCTGCTCGGGATTTACATCTATGGTGAAGAATTTCCACAGGCACGAATGGTTGGTTTTATGCTGATATGGAGCGCTCTGGCCATTTTTATGGCGGAAAATCTGCTTCGCCGCTTTCGAAATAAGAAAAATGTGCTCTCCGTGGCCGAGCGGACCGAAAATATATGACGACTTTGGTCTTCTTTGGTTAAGATATTTTTTCAACCTGCCGATATGTAGAGGAGAGATCGTATTTAAGCCCTTATAGTTTATTATTGATGTCCGTTGGCATGTAGCAAACCAAAACAAAGACAGCTCCGATGAATGCATATAACGTACAGAAAGGCGACACAATTGCTCTCGTTACCAAGCGCTTGGGCACGGACTGGCAGACCTTGCGCACGCAGAACCCCGACGCCATTGGCAAATCAAACCGCAATGGCAACTGGTTTGTGCGGGAAGGGGCGAATGTTGCAGTGGATAAAGGCAGCTTTTCAGCTGTTCTCGATGAGGCGTCGCAAAAAACCGAGACCCTGAAGCGATCATCAGCGATACAACCGGATAAACTTACGCAATATACTGTCCGGCCCGGCGACACCGTCTGGGGCCTTGCCATCAAACAATTTCATGTCAATCCGCAGGATTTGATCCGCGATAACAACATTGCCGACCCGGAGCAGCTCGAAGTCGGCCAAAAACTCGAGATCAGGCAGATTGGTCCGCAACCGCCCAGCGAAGTTGTCGCCAGCTGGTATGGAAAGGACTACCATGGAAGGGCAATGGCGAATGGCGATATTTATGATATGTACGCCAATACCATAGCGCATAAGGATTTACCGTTAGGCACCAGAGTTGAACTGAAAAATCCACGGACCGGACAGACCGCGGTGGCAACGATAACCGACAGAGGGCCATTTATCGCAGGTCGTGATGTCGACCTTTCCTATGGTCTGGCCAGTCAGCTTTCGCTCATTGAGAACGGGGTTGATACACTTGAGATGGAGATACTGTAGCGCAGTTCTGCCACAACAGGCAGGCGGCAACGAACTACCAGGGCGGATGCCTCGTCTGTTTTCTTCTTATTCGATCAGCCTTTGCGCATGGACAAGGCGATCCGCTTTCTTTTCGTGTCAATTTCGACGACACGCACTTCAACTTTCTGCCCTATTTTAACCACTTCCCCGGGATCTTTTATAAACCGGTCGGCAAGCTGACTGATATGGATCAGGCCGTCCTGCTTTATGCCGATATCGGCAAAGGCACCAAAGCGGGTTATATTGGTGATCAGGGCCGGTAAACGCATGCCCTCGCAGAGATCTTCCATAGAGTGGATTGTATCGGAGAAGTGGAACTGTTCAAAGGCCTGCCGCGGGTCGCGACCTGGTTTAGCCAGTTCCTCCATTATATCCGTCAGGGTGGGGAGACCAGTTGACTCGTCAATATACCTTGTCAGATCAACAGATTTGCGAACCGTGTCTAAAGTCAATAAATCTTCAACCGTTACGCCATAGTCCCTGGCCATTTTTCTGACCAGCCTGTAACGTTCGGGGTGGACGCCGCTTCCGTCAAGCGGGTTGCTGCTTGACTGCAGTCGCAGAAAACCGGCACTCTGCTCAAAGGCTTTGGGGCCGAGGCGGGCCACCTCCAGTAGTTGCTGCCTGGTTTGAAAAGGCCCGTTGTTGTTTCTGTGCGTTATAATATTGTCGGCAAGGGTTCGACCAAGCCCGGCGACATAGGTCAGTAATTCGGCACTGGCGCTGTTCAGCTCAACTCCGACACTGTTGACACAGCTTTCCACAATTTCCCCGAGCGCTTTCTTCAGCGCATTCTGGTTGACATCGTGTTGGTATTGACCGACGCCAATTGATTTCGGATCGATTTTTACCAGTTCTGCCAGGGGGTCCTGCAGTCTTCGGCCAATGGAAATTGACCCGCGCACCGTAATATCATGGTCGGGAAACTCGGTTCGGGCGGCTTCCGAGGCTGAATATATCGAGGCCCCGTCTTCGTTTACCAGGGTAATGATAATTGATTTGTCCAGGCTCAGGGATCGGACAAACTCCTCAGTTTCGCGCCCGGCTGTACCGTTGCCGATGCCGATGGCTTCCGTACGGTATCTGGTCACCAGGCTGCATATGACTTCACCTGCTTCTGCAAGCTTTTTGCCGCCATGGGTTGGAAAGATGGTGGTATGGTCAAGGAGTTTCCCCTGTTCGTCGAGAACGACGAGTTTGGCTCCGGTACGATAGCCCGGATCCAGGGCAAGAACTCGTTTTCCTCCAAGGGGGGCAGCCAGCAGAAGTTGTCGCAGGTTATCGGCGAAAACCTGGATTGCTTCGGCATCTGCCCGTGCTTTAAGTTCTTTGCCGAGTTCATTTTCCAGAGAAGGGGCCAGGAGCCGCCGATAGCTGTCTTCAATCGCTTCAGTTACTTCTTTTTGCCACCGGGTGGCCTGCAAATGGCGTTTTTTAAGGAGTCGCAGACAGCTTTCTTCAGGGGGGCGGATGGTGAGCTTGATGATTTTTTCATTTTCGCCCCGGAACATGGCCAGTAGTCTATGACCGGCAGCTTTGACCACCGGTTCCTGCCAGTCAAAATAATCTCTAAATTTTTCACCCTGGTCGATATTTTTCTTGATAACCTTTGCTTCGACAATGGCCTGAGTCTGAAAGAGGCGGCGCAGTTCAGCCCGGGTCGGCTGGTCCTCGGCAATATCTTCGGCGATGATATCCCGTGCTCCGGCGAGAGCGTCCTCCTCGCTTACAATGCCCTTTTCCGGGTCGAGATACGCACTGATATCGCTGGGGCGGCAGTTTCCGGAAATGATTTGTTCGGCCAGGGGGGCGAGCCCTTTTTCCCGGGCAGCGACTCCCCTGGTTTTACGTTTCGGGCGGTAGGGGAGATAGATATCTTCAAGTTCAGGCAGACTTTGCGCGTGCTGTATCTGCTGTGCAAGAGAATCTGTGAGCAAATCGTTTTTATGCAGGGACTCGCATATCGCCGCACGCCGTTTATCGATTTCAATCAGTTCCCGGTGCTGGTCCTGGATCGCCAGAATAGCAACTTCATCGAGCGAACCGGTAGCTTCCTTTCGATATCTGGCGATGAAGGGGACGGTTCCTCCTTCGGCAAAGAGATTAAGTGTACCGGTAACCTGAGATGTCGAGATATTCAGCCGGCGGGCGATTGTATCGGGATATGTTTGTCCGGTAATCATCTGCTGCACAACGGTTCCGCCTGCATGCATTACGCCGCTAACCGGACAGCATCTGCAAGGAGCAGTGCCTGGCGGGTGGCTGAGACATTATGTACTCTGACCATGGCAATATTCTGGTCGGAACATAACGCTGCGATGACAGCAGTGGCGAGATCGCGCTCCTTTTCCGCATGGATTCCGGTGATCGTTCCAAGAAAACGTTTCCGGCTATGACCGAGGAGCAGAGGAAGATTGAAACAGGAGAAAGCTTTAAGATGTTTTATAAGTGACAGATTGTGTTGCAGGGTCTTGCCAAAGCCGATACCCGGATCAAGAATCAGGCGGTTGCAGTCGATGCCTTTGCCGGTAATCCAGTCGATGCGTTCTTTGAAAAAATCTATAATTTCGGCGACCACGTCTTCATAAACTGGTTCGATCTGCATATCGGAAGGCGATCCCTGCATATGCATAATGATCACCGGGACACTGCTTTTTCTAACCACTTCAATCATTTCCGGATCTTTACGCAGAGCTGAAATATCATTGATAATATTTGATCCGGCCTGGAGGGCCTCTCTGGCAACGACGGCTTTAGTGGTATCGATAGAGATGGGAATAGTGTGCTTCTGCCGAATCGCCTTGATAACCGGAATGACCCTGCGCAGTTCTTCTTCGGCATCTATCGGATCGGCAAAAGGGCGGGTTGATTCCCCGCCCACATCCAGAATATCAGCCCCGGCCGCAATAAGCTCGTCTGCCCGGGTTACAGCCGACTCAAAATCCGAGTACCTGCCACCATCAGAAAAGGAATCGGGCGTCACATTGAGGATACCCATTATCTTCATGGCAATCCCGGCCATTACTGGTTTTCCGACCCCTTGTTCTCATTCTCCTCAGCGGGCGGCGTAGCACCGTCGCTTTCCGGTGCACTTGCCTGTGTCGTATCTTCCGGTTGAGCATTGGCGACCGTTTCGTCGCTGACGTCAGCCTGCTCTGCAACATTTTCTTCAGGCGGAGGTGAAGCCTTGGCTTTAGCCTTCTTGCTCTTTTTCATCTTGGCCGTGTATTTGCCTGGCCGGAGTTCTTCGACCATTCTTTCCAGATCACTAAGAACAATGGTTTCTTTTTCCAGCAGCTCTTCTGCCATCAGAGTAAGGATATCACGGTGCTCTTCCAGCAGAGTGGTTACCGTGGCCATGGCCTCGTCGATAAAACTTCTGACGGAGACATCGATCAATCGTGCCGTTTCTTCACTGAAATCACGGTTGTGACCAATCTCCCTGCCGAGAAAAATCTGTTCTTCCTTCTTTCCGTAAGTAAGTGCGCCGAGGTCGTCGCTCATGCCCCATTCGCAGACCATTTTTCTGGCAAGCCCGGAAGCCCGTTCAATATCGTTGCCGGCCCCGGTGGTAATCTCGTCAAAGACGATTTTTTCGGCGATCCTGCCGCCGTAAAGTATACAGAGACTGTTTTTCAGATCCTTTTTCGAGTGGGTATACTTGTCATCGGTCGGCAATTGCATGGTCAGCCCAAGGGCACGACCACGCGGGATAATTGTCACCTTATGGATCGGATCGGTATCAGGCAGCAGCCAGGCCACTAATGCATGACCTGCCTCGTGATACGCTGTAACTTTTTTTTCTTTTTCGCTGATAATCATCGATCGTCGTTCTGCGCCCATCATGATCTTGTCTTTGGCCATTTCCAGCAAGTCAAGAGTAATTTCTTTGGCCCCCTTCCGGGCGGCCATCAGGGCAGCCTCGTTGACCAGATTTTCCAGGTCAGCTCCGGTAAAACCAGGGGTTCCGCGGGCAAGGATCTCAAGATCAATATTGGCTGCCATCTTGGTTTTCTTGGCATATATCGACAGGATTTTCTGCCGTCCACCAACATCAGGTACCGGCACCACCACCTGGCGGTCAAAACGGCCGGGACGAAGCAGGGCAGGGTCAAGAACATCGGGTCTGTTGGTCGCTGCGACGATGATGACGCCGTCGTTGGTCTCAAATCCATCCATCTCAACCAGCAGCTGGTTCAGCGTCTGCTCACGTTCATCGTGACCGCCGCCAAGGCCTGCCCCACGGTGTCGACCAACAGCGTCAATCTCGTCAATAAAAATAATGCAGGGAGCACTCTTTTTGCCCTGGGCAAACATGTCACGGACACGGGATGCGCCGACACCAACAAACATCTCGACAAAGTCAGAGCCGGAGATAGAGAAAAAAGGTACGTCGGCTTCTCCGGCGATGGCTTTGGCCAGCAGAGTCTTACCGGTACCGGGTGCACCGGCCAGCAGCACGCCGGTGGGAATCCGGCCGCCGAGGGCAGTGAATTTGCCAGGATCTTTCAAGAAATCGACGATTTCTTCCAGTTCTTCTTTCGCTTCGTCAATTCCGGCAACATCGGCAAAAGTAACCTTGTTGTTACTCTGTTCCGTCAATCTAGCCCTGTTTTTCCCAAAGGAGAGGGCGCCGCCCTTGCCACCGCCCTGCATCTGGCGCATGAAAAAGACCCAGACGCCGATGAGGAGAAGCATGGGGAACCAGGAGACGAAAATGGTCATCAACCACGAGTCTTTCTGAGTTTCTTTAACATTGATGTCTACCCCTGACTGGCGGAGAATAGCAATCAACTCACTGTCGTTTGGAGGATAAATGGTCTGAAACGGTTTACCGTCCTGTAAGGTCCCCGAAAGAACATCGCCACTGATTGTGACACGATTGATTGCCTTATTCGCCACACTAGACATGAATTCGCTGTAGGTAAGCGAAGTCACATTGGACTGCGGCTTATTGAAAAGATTGAAAAGGAGGATCATGGTCAGACCAATCACCAGCCACATGCTTAAATTTTTATAGAAAGTATTCAACGACCCCTCCGGTGGCTCCTGGTTTCCTCGTATTGCCTTTATGTTTTGTCTAAAAACAGTACAAGGTACGTATGACCAGTGGTTAAGATGTGTTTTAACTATATTGTTTCGCAGGCAATTGCCGCAGTTTCCCAATGAGCATATAATACGCTCTTATTGGTGTTTTCTTGATCCGTGCCCACTTAAGGTAAATCAAAAAGCGAGAATGTCGAGCTGGATCTTTATATATTTTATTCACTCACGATGATTGTGTAAAGTATTGGACAGGATGGACAACCATCTCGTTGTGTTTCAATTCCTGTATCCCCTTGACCAGAGCGGCTGCGCCACTGATGGTGGTTGTATAGGGAATATGGTAAACCAGCGCCGCTCTTCGGATCAAATAGGAATCTTCGGTGGTGCGCCGACCCATCGAGGTGTTGATTATCCAGGAGATCTGTCCATCCTGAATTTTGTCAAGAATATGCGGCCTGCCTTGGGAGATCTTGTTGATCAGCTCGCAGGTAACACCGGCGTTTTTCAGGAAGGCAGCGGTGGCGGTAGTGGCGAAGATAGTGAAATCGAGTTCGATCAGCGCCCTGGCAACGTGAAGCACTGCTGGCTTGTCATTGTCGCGCACACTGATAAATACATTTCCGGATGCTGGAACCTTCGAGCTTGCAGCCAGATGGGCTTTAGCGATGGCCAGACCCAGGTTGTCATCAATGCCCATTACCTCGCCGGTGGACTTCATCTCTGGCCCAAGCAGGGTATCGACTTTTTCAAAACGATCGAAGGGGAAGACCGACTCTTTGACCGCCCAATGTTTAATTTCAACTTCAGTTGTCAGGCCAAGTTCTTGCAGTGTGGCACCCATCATCACCTTGGTGGCGAGCTTGGCGAGCGGTACTCCCGTTGCCTTGCTGACAAAGGGGACCGTTCTTGAAGCGCGTGGATTCACCTCTAGGATATAGAGCTGTTTATCTTTGACGGCGAACTGGACGTTCATCAGGCCGATAACCCCAAGTTCTTCGGCCATGGCCCTGCTGGCTCGTTTGATCTCCTCGATGAGCTCAGCCGACAGGGTGTGAGGGGGCAGAATACTACACGAATCGCCAGAATGGATGCCCGCCTCCTCGACGTGCTCAAGAATGCCGCCGATAATGGTTTGGTGTCCGTCGCAGATGGCGTCGACGTCAATTTCGATCGCATCCTTTAAAAATTTATCGATCAGGATCGGGTGCTCCAGCGAGGTGCCACCGACAGCCAGCATGAAATCTTTTATACCCTGGTCATTGTAAACGATACGCATATCCCTGCCGCCGAGGACGTACGATGGCCGGACAACGACCGGATAGCCGATCCGATTGGCGGCTGTGAGGGCCTCGTCAAGGGTATGGACGGTGTCGTTGTCAGGTTGGCGCAGGTTCAGTTTCTGTAGAAACTGCTGGAACCTTTTTCGGTCTTCGGCCCGGTCAATGGCATCGGGCTGGGTGCCGACAATTTTTACGCCCGCTTCCGCGAGGGAAACTGCCAGGTTAAGCGGCGTCTGGCCGCCGAACTGGACGATGATGCCGTCCGGTTGCTCCTGGTCGACGATGTTCAGCACATCTTCTCGGGTCAACGGCTCAAAGAACAGCTTGTCCGAGGTATCATAGTCGGTGGATACCGTTTCCGGGTTGGAGTTGATCATGATCGATTCAACGCCGATCTCTCTGAGGGCAAATGCCGCATGGACGCAGCAGTAATCGAACTCAATACCCTGGCCGATGCGGTTGGGGCCGCCGCCGAGGATAATGATCTTTTTGCCGTCGGTTTTTTTTGCTTCGTTTTCCTGCTCGTAGGTTGAGTAGTAGTAAGGCGTATACGACTCGAACTCGGCGGCACAGGTGTCGACCAGTTTATATACCGGCAGAACATCCAGTTTTTTGCGTAGCTGGCGAATATCGTCTTCCGAGGTGCCCGTCAAATATGCCAGCTGCTGGTCGGAAAAACCTCTTTCTTTGCAAAACCTCAGGAACTGCGGATCCAGGCCCTGAAAGCCGTTTGCCGAGATGTCTCGTTCTGTGTCGATAATCTGCTGAAAATTGAAGAGAAACCAGCGATCAATACTGGTAAGGGCGTGTAACTCGTCCAGACTCATATTCCGCTTTAATGCTTCATAGATAAAGGAGATTCGTTTTGAGCTGGGAATTCGCAGTCCCCGGGCCAGGTCTTCCGGTTCAAGGTGGTCAAGTAACTGCTTGCCGTCACCGCCGAAGCCGAATCGTCCTGTTTCCAATGAGCGCATGGCCTTTTGGAAGGCCTCTTTAAAGGTCCTGCCGATGGACATCGTTTCCCCGACGGATTTCATGGAGGTGGTCAGCACATCGTCGGCCTCGGGAAATTTTTCAAAAGTCCAGCGGGGGATCTTGACCACACAATAGTCGATGCTTGGTTCAAAGGCGGCAAGGGTTTCACGGGTGATATCGTTGGTCAGTTCATCAAGGGTGTAGCCCACGGCGAGTTTGGCGGCAATTTTGGCGATAGGGAAACCGGTGGCCTTGGAGGCCAGAGCCGAGCTCCGCGACACCCTTGGGTTCATCTCGATGACCATCATTTCGCCATCTGCGGGATTGACGGCAAACTGGACGTTTGACCCGCCGGTTTCCACGCCGATCTCCCGGATGATAGCAATGGCAGCATCGCGCATCTCCTGGTATTCGCGATCGGACAGGGTCTGGGCCGGGGCAACAGTGATGCTGTCGCCGGTGTGTACGCCCATGGCGTCGACATTTTCAATGGAGCAGATGATCACCACATTGTCGTTTTTGTCGCGCATCACCTCCAGTTCATACTCTTTCCAGCCCAGCAGGCTGCGCTCCAGCATGACTTCGGTGTTCATCGAAAGATCCAGGCCTGAGGTACATAGTTCCACCAGTTCCTTGCGGTTGTAGGCAACCCCGCCACCGGTGCCGCCCAGGGTAAAACTTGGTCGAACGATGAGTGGAAAGCCCAGTTCGTCTCCCGCAGTAATTGCCGCCTCAAGGGTTTTGACTATACTTGATTCAGGAACTTTGAGGTTGATCTTGCGCATGGCATCGCGAAATTCCTCACGTCCTTCGGCCTTTTTGATAACCGCAATATTGGCTGCAAGCAGCTCAACATTGTATTTCTCAAGAATGCCCATTTCGGCCACTTTGATGGCGGCATTGAGCGCGGTCTGGCCGCCAAGGGTCGGCAGCAAGGCATCGGGGCGTTCTTTTTCGATGACTTTGGCAATAAATTCCGGAGTAATCGGCTCGATATAGGTACTGTCGGCCAGTTCCGGATCGGTCATGATCGTTGCCGGATTGGAGTTGATAAGGACGACTTCATACCCTTCTTCTTTGAGGGCTTTCACGGCCTGGGCACCGGAGTAGTCAAATTCGCAGGCCTGGCTGATAATAATGGGGCCGGAGCCGATGATGAGGATTTTCTTGATATCTGTTCTTTTCGGCATGTTATTTTTTTTATTTTTTGTTGACCCTTACCGGGTGATGATATGTGGAGATTTGGCCGGCGGTGAGTTTCTACCTGTGCATCATGGCCAGAAAGCGGTCAAAAAGATAGATGGCGTCATGGGGGCCCGGGGCATATTCGGGATGATATTGCACCGAGAACGCAGGATATTTTTTATGGCGCATACCTTCCAGGCTGTTGTCGTTGAGATTGATATGAGTGACTTCCACTTCCTCATCTGCAAGACTTGTTGGGTCAATACAGAAACCGTGGTTTTGGGCAGTAATCTCAACATGCCCGGTGGTCAGATCTTTTACCGGCTGGTTGCCGCCCCGATGACCAAATTTCAGTTTATAGGCCGAACCACCGTAGGCGAGGCCGAGCATCTGATGGCCAAGGCATATACCAAAGATAGGCTTTTTTCCCAGTAGGGCTTTGATGGTATCGACCACCCCTTCTACTCCCTCGGGGTCACCGGGACCGTTCGACAGAAAAATGCCATCCGGGTTCATTGTCAGAACCGTTTCGGCGCTGGTGGTTGCCGGAACAACCTGAACCTGACAGCCTTTTTGGGTCAACAGGCGCAATTGATTGTATTTTATGCCGAAATCAAAGGCAACCACCTTGAAAGGATTGTCCATGCCGCTCTGGGCGGTGGAAAAATCAGTCCCCGGCACCGGACGATTGTCGGCCCAGCCGTAAGGTTTTTTGCAGGTTACCCGCTGCACCATATCCTGACCGATAAGCCCCGGCCATTCCTTGGCCCTTTTAATCAGGGATTCATGGTCCAGGTCCCTGGTGGAGACGATACCCTTCATTGCACCTTTGGTGCGGATATGTCTGACGAGCGCCCTGGTGTCAAATCCTTCAACACCAAGCACGCCGTATTGCTGGAGGAAATCGGCCAGTGTCCCGGTTGAACGGTGATTGGAGGGATAGGGATTGTACTCTTTTACCAGAAAAGCCATAGGGTGTATGGCCGCTGATTCCATATCTTCAGGATTGACGCCATAGTTGCCGATCAGCGGGTAGGTCATGGTGACGATCTGCCCGGTATAGGACGGATCTGTAAGGATTTCCTGGTACCCGGTGAGGGAGGTGTTGAAAACAATCTCGCCGATCGCTTCGCCATGACCGGTAAATGAGTGCCCTGTAAAGATGGTCCCGTCTTCCAGGGCGATAAGTGCTTTCATGGCCGTCTGTCCTTTATAAGTGCCGATGTTCGTCGTGGTAACTTTATGGCTTTTTCAGAATGAGTGGAGGAATAGATCAGATTGTGCTGTTTGCGGTCTCTTCTTCGTCAACAAGCAGACAAAACGATAATATATAACTTAATCCTGTTGGTTTCGTCAACTTTAAACGATCCTGTACTGCTCGCTTCGGAAATGACATTTGTTGCGGTGCATATTGCGGCAATGCCGTTCATCTGAAAAACTGGTTATGGGATGAACTACACGAAAATATTATTGATTGCTTTGGCAAGTGTTACTGATTAACATTCTGGAAAGTTTAATATCAGGGGTGAAACGCTTTTCACCCGGGTAAGAGAATCAAGCTGCCAAGCCTGACTGGACTAACTTCCGCAGAGCCGGAAATTGCACAATAGAAGGAGTTCTATTCGAAATGAAAATACTTGTCGCAAATCGTGGTGAGATCGCTATTCGTATCATCAGGGCCATCCAGGAACTGGGTCATGAGGCGGTTGCAGTCTATGAAACGCCGGATGAAATGTCACGTCATATTCGCATTGCCGACGAGGCGATTTTGCTGGGAGCAGGACCCCGATGCGACTATCTGAATATCGAAAAAATCATCCGGGCGGCGAAACGGTCCGGCGCCTGTGCTATACATCCAGGCTATGGTTTTCTTGCCGAAAACCCGTTTTTTGCCAAGGCCTGCACGGCGGCAGGACTCGTCTTTATCGGTCCGACAACCGAGGTTATAGCTAATCTCGGCAATAAAGTGATTGCCCGAAAAATAATGGCCGAAGCCGGTATTCCCATGGTTCCGGGAACCACGAATTTGAAACAGGGCAAAGAAGGGATCAGCGAAGCCCTGGCCTTTGCCGCACAATACAGCTACCCGATCATGTTGAAAGCAACTTCCGGCGGAGGAGGGCGTGGAATTCGGCGAATCGAGTCGGACGCCCAGATGAAAGAGCAGATTCCGGTCGCCCGCGCTGAAGCCCTGGCCGCCTTTAACGACGATTCGGTGTATCTTGAGAAGGTGGTCATCAACCCGAAACATGTTGAAGTACAGATCCTGGCTGACAGCCAGGGCAAGACCGTCCATCTTGGCACTCGGGACTGTTCCATTCAGCGGCGTAATCAGAAACTGATTGAGATTGCCCCTTCAATGATCAAAAATCAAAAACTGCTCGACGAAATCTGCGAAACGGCTGTTCGGGCTGCCAAGGCAGCAAATTATTTGAATGCCGGAACCGTTGAGTTTCTGATCGACAAGGACCAGAATTACTATTTTATGGAGATCAATACCCGTGTACAGGTGGAACATACCGTCACCGAGATGATCACGGGTATCGATATTGTCCGCAACCAGATCAATATCGCCTTTGGTAAACCGCTGTCTTTTTCTCAAGAAGATGTGCAGATTCGTGGTCATGCTATTGAAGTGCGTATTAATGCCGAAGATCCCAAAAATGACTTCATGCCGGAAGGGGGTAAAAAAGTCTCGGTCTATCGGTCCACCGGTGGTTTTGGGGTTCGACTCGATGGCTTTGTCTACCAGGGCTATATCATACCCGAGGTGTACGATTCACTGCTGGTCAAACTGACGGTGCATGGATTTACCTGGGATGAGACGGTGGGACGGCTGAAGCGCTGCCTGCAGAATTTTGCTATCAGGGGGCCGAAAACGACGATCCCGTTCTATGAAAACATCGCCAGGGAAAAGGATTTCGTCAACGGCGATTTCGATACTTCTTATATAGAGACGCATCCCCATATTTTCTATTATGACGAGGATACCAGTGAGGTCGGTAAACTGGCCAGACTGATTGCTGAGATACACTATGCTAAGGAAAATCCATATGCGGTGTAAATGTACGTCGTTAGCCTCGTCATCCCCAATTATGCGGGAGCAAATTTTTTGAGACAGATTGTGTTTTTGTTAAAACAAAAGACTAATAAATAAAAAACAAGGCCACTCACCCCGCCCAAAAGATTTGCGGGATAAGTTCCTTCACGAAAAAATTCTCTTGTAAAAAGCACAAGAGAATTTTTTCTAAGTCACTAAGGATCAGACATGACTCAAATAATCCAGGGTACTCCTGCTCATACAATTGTTGAAACGCTGCGAAATGCCAAAGGCTATTATATAACCAATACGGCACGGGATCTGTCGCAGTCGGATTTTAAAAACCGTATTCTCCTGCATACTGATCTGATGGCCGCTGAAAGCCGTGACAAGGCCGGTTATTTTTCGCTGGAAATTACCGGAGGTGCGTCCATCCATGTGGACATGCTGCGCAAGCAGGTAGATCCCTTTATGAAGTTGAAAAAACTTCGGGAAAGCATGCCCAAGACCATGTTTCAGACGCTTTGCCGCGGAGTAAACCTGTTCGGGTATCGCCCCTATCCACAAAATGTTATCCGTTTTACGGTTCGTGAGTTCGCCAAGTACGTCGATGTCTGGCGAACCTTTGATTTTCTCAACTACGTGCCCAATATGCATGCGGTATTTGAAGAAGTGGGCAAGGCTGGAAAACTTAATGAACCCTGTCTCTGTTTTTCGACCGGCCCTGAACATACTAATGCATATTATGTGGCAAAAGCTGGCGAATTGATTGATGTGACCGGGAGAGATATCACGCTGTGCATAAAGAATCATGGTGGTCTGGGCACTCCGACGCGGATAGGAGAACTGGTGGACGCCTTAAAACAGAAATACCCGGACGTTCCCATTCATTATCACGGTCATAATACTGACGGCAATGATGTCGGCAGGATTGTCGAAGCGGTAAAAAACGGTGCGTCAATAATCGATGGCGCCGATTTCGCCTTTACCGGTTTCTATGGCCCGCCACCGGTGCTCACCGTGGTTCAGACCCTGAAGGAATTTGGCTTTGAGGCGGTTGGACTCGATGAAGATGCAGTCATCGAAACCTCAGAGGTAATCCGTGATCAGCGACAGTATTATGAGCAGTTTGAGTCGCAGATCAAAGGATTTCAGCCGACGGTGCAGATCCATAAATTGCCGGGCGGCGCCATGGGCTCCAGTCTTGAGCAGGCGGCAAAAGGCGGGTTTCTGGACAGGATGCCCGAAATTCTTCATAAAGAGCTGCCCCGGGTGCAAAAGGAGCTTGGCAATTACTGGTCGGTGACGCCAGGTTCGCAGATCCTCTGGACGACTGCCGTCGCCAATGTCCTGGATGGTGAACGTTACGGCAATCCTTCAGGGGATTTGCGCAATCTTCTGCTTGGTAAATATGGGCCTTTCCCGTTTTATGAACCGGAGGAATGGATTTATGAAAAGGTCCTCGGCGACGATTGGCGCACCGTCCTGAAAGAAGAAGGAGGCGTGGAGAAAATAGCCGATATGGACCTGGCCCATGAACGATACAGCTTGGCCGAACAGATAGGCACTGAACCTACGGATGAACAGCTCATTCTGTATCTGCAGCATCCAAATGATGCTGCAGAATTTTTTAAATTTGAACACAATTACGGTCAGGCCCATGTGTTGCCGCCGTCGATTTTTTTCCGCCGAGGCGGGTTTGAGATTGGCGAAAATCTATCCTTCAGGGATTATCACGGCAAAGAACACATGGTGGAGATCGGGCCGTCGCCCATGAATGATACCGGTGAAGCCAGTGTCTATCTCATCGTTGACCACCACCAGTCGATTTATAATTTTAAAACGAAAAAAGTTGAAGGATCCGCTGGGGCAGCCCAGGAGCTTGACAAGGAAGAGATTCTTGTTCTGGCCAAGGCTGGAGATGTCAGATCGCCTTTTTCCGGAAAAATTGTCGAGATATCGGTCGTTGAAGGGCAGGAAATACTGGTTGGTGACCGGGTGGCCATCATGGAGGCTATGAAGATGCAGACCCCGATTCTGAGCGAAATAGAAGGGATCGTAACGGGAATCTATGCCAGGAAAGGCGACGCGTTAAAACCCGGTGGTAAAATTCTTAAAATCGATCGAAATGAAGAAGCAGGCAGGAAGCGGGCCGCTGCACGTTTCCTGACGTGACTGGGGTGTTTTGCGGATTGTTTTCCTGCAAATAAACCCAGAAAATAATTTCTAAGTCACTAATTTCTTAAAAAAAGAAATAATACACCATTCAGGCAGGACCAGAGGAGAACCAGTCCCGTTGTTCCCAGGCAGACCATGGCCAAAACCTTGTCACGGAACTTTTCCCTTTTTCTCTCCATGTAGCCGAGCAGATAGCCAAGTACTGCTCCGGCAAGCATGCCGCCGCCATGGCCCCAGTTGTTGATTCCTGGTACAAGAAATCCAAAAATACCAATACCTATTGCCCAGCCACCGATCTGGCTGAAAATATTCTGCCCATAAATCCCACCCCGGCTTTTCCCATAATACAGCAATGCGCCGATAAGACTGCAGAGAGCTGCCGAAGCCCCGATGGTAAAGTACACGCCGGCCAGGGTGGAGATGATGAAACCTCCGACACCACCAAGGGTGTACAGGATGATTGTCCTGTTGATGCCGAATTCCTGGATGACCAGAGGTGCCAGTTGACGAAAGGCAAGCATGTTGAAAACGATATGCAGCAATCCGCCGTGCAGGTAATTGGCTGCCAGCAGCGACCACCAGCGGTGCAATTGAAACACCGGGATAGTGCCGGTTGACCCCAGCACCAAAAGGCTTTGATTGCTAGGAGATAGGAAGCTGAAGGGACTCATATTGAGACTCCCCCGCCGCGGGTCGATTATGATCGACAGGATAAACATGATGATATTAGCGGCAATTATGATTTTAATCAGCTGATCGCCACTGGTGATCCCGGCAACAAAAATATTGTTTTTAAATCTGGAGGCCGGTTTGTTCAATCCACAAAAGGGACAGACAGGCTCTGAGCGGCTGATGAGCTTGCGACAGCCTGGACAAAGCAGGGAGTTTTTTTGATTGTTGTTGGCCATTGTTGTTCTGTTAATCGATGTTCAATAGTTCCTGGGGGGAATTCCTCTCTGGATGTATCAAGCAATACTACACTACTTTACTGATGATAATCTCCTCAAAACGTCTCTTTTGGCAATCGATGAGCAAAAAACTGGCAAAACCGCAACGGTATTACTTCTCGGAAAAATAAAACGGCCCGAAGACTTTAAACTGTTTTCGGGCCGTTGCTGGCTATCAAATACTTCTACTTACCAGATTTCATATTCTCCGGAACTGTAACACTGGCATTCTGCGTTGAGAAATTTGACGGCGTAGCCTTCTTCTTTAAGCATTCTATAACCAATTTCTCCCCGTCCTCCGGTCATACAGTGGACGACGATAAATTTGTCCTTGGGAATTTCCGCTATCCTCGCCTTCATCTGCTCAAGAGGGATGGAGACGGCACCGGGGAAGTGGCCTGATTCGTATTCTGCCGGGGTCCGTGCATCGATAACCCGGATCAGTTCTGAGTTCAGCGATTTAGTGAAATCAGTGATGCTGATTTCGCCGGGACCGAGATTTTTCTGCCAGGTGATCGGTGTATCGTCGGTTGCGGTGAGTGCCGGTCCTTGCTGTAAGGATTTACCTGCATTCTTCCAGGCTTCGAAGGCGCCATAATAACCGATTGTGTTTTTATACCCCCATTCGGCGATCATTTTACGGGCGGCATCAATTTCTGCATCTTTGTCGGAAATAATATAGACGGGAGCTCCCAGCCCCTGCGGCATAGCATCTTCGGCATCTTCAAGATTGGCCAAAGGGATAGAGTAGGATCTGGGGATATGCCCTTTTTCAACCTCGGCCGTGCTGCGGACATCAATCAGGACAATATTGCCGTCAGCGACGTAGTCCACAGAAGGCACCATGTGTTTCCCTGCTTTTTTCCAGGCAGGAAGACCCTCAACATAGACGAGAAGGTTTTTATGACCCCATTTGGCCGCCAGACCGGCGGATTTTGGACTCATGGTTCAGGTAGAGCCGCCACAATAAAAGACAAGATGTTTGTCCTTATATTTTTCCAATAGTTTCGCGCCGTCGTCCCCCATTTTGACGAGTTTTGAATAAGGGATGGAAACAGCGCCCCGGATATGACTTTCATCGTATTTGATCGTCGGTCGGGCATCGATGACAATCAGATCATTTTTCCCGCTTGCAAGCAGATCAGCCAATTCTTTAGTTTTAATCTCTTTAATACCTGCCGGCAGTTTGAAAATAGCTTTTTCTAACGAGGCGGCGATGTTTTCGCCGTTGACAACGGTGTATTTGACGATGATTGCCTCACCTTCTTTGAGCTCTTTGGCAGAGGCTATTCCTTTCAGTTGAGTTTCATCAGTGAATTTTAACAGGAAAAAGCTCTGGTCACTCTTGGTAAGGGCGATGGTTTTAGCTTTTTGCGAGATGTTGGAAATCATCCCTTTGATGCTTTGGGCTTCGGTTGTTTTCGCAACTTTTGCGGTATCAGCCGCAAAAACGACCCAATTCACACCGGGAACCACATCGCTTACAATAAGCATATTGGTTGCCAGCAGGGCGCTGAGTCCAAGCTTTAGAACTGTTTTTTTCATTGTTCTCCTCTTCCGTTGAAGTAACCCTGTCAGGGGACAGCAATCTCAACCCGAGCGGTAGGTTGAGGTGAATACTCTTCTGTTTAATTATTCAATGTAATGTTAATGTGGCGCAAATGAAAAAGCAAGGAATTTCCCTGCTGGCTGGCCTGCAGGCTAACGAGGGAGTGCGACTACGGCGGAATTGAAACGTAAGGTGTAACAGAAGGAAGAGAATTCGGTTTACGGGGCGACGTGCCGGTTAGGGTACAGCCCCGTAAGGGAAGCAGGATTCTTATTTGCTAAAAGAGTCGAGGAACAATTTTTCGATTGCTTCTCGTCCGGCATCGCTCAGATACCGGGTGCCGCTGCCGACAAAGGTATCATACTCGATACGCGGAGAGTCTTCCTGCCAGCCTGCTTTCCAGGTGAACCATTTTTTTTGGGGCTGGTCGAAAACATGCAGGGGCCGGTTGAACATCTTGGCCAGTTCCACAGCCCAGCCGGTGCCGCCTTTGACTGATCCGTCATCTTGAATCGCCCCAATGACAAAAACCTGGTGACCGCTGTTGACCATATGGAAAATAGTCTGCAGGACCTTGCGAATCTTTTCGGTTTCATAATAGGTACGGTTCAGCATGCGGGAAGCGAGTTCCATGCTGATATCACCACGTTCCAGTTGTTCTTTGTTCAGGATAACAACATTTTTTTCCCGGGTGAGTTTGTGTCCGTCAAAAGAGTAGACAACATCTGTGATACCGGTTTGTTCCGCTATTTCAGCGAAAGTGGCTTCGGCTCCTTTGAGGCCGCTGCTGTATAAAGTGTACTTTGACAAATCCATTTAATGACTCCTTTAGTCGGGAAAAGGGTGAATTTCAGTTCCGTTGCAATGTACTCATAGTTACTAGGAAAGGCAACATTTCCTGTTGTTTTGAGGGAGTTTGGTTACATTTTTTTTCTGCCTTTGACAAAAATGCGGCAGGGAGCGGGATATCCTTCTACAGTTAAATGCGGCCTGGCTGTATCGATATAATCAGTGAATGATTCAAAGTGCATCCAGTCAGTTCGGCGCTGTTCATTTTCTGACATCGGATGGGTGCAGAAGAGTTTGACATCGATAAACCCGGCTTTTTTCATCCAGTTGCACAGGCAGCTGCCAGTGGGGACGAAGTAGGTACCCGGTACCTTGGCGTAGGTCTCTTCGGGAAACAGAGCGAATGGTTCCTCGCCGGGAATGGCCTGTGATTCGACAATCAGGGTTCCGCCGGGCTGCAGGGCCCAAAGAATATCACGCAGGGTATCGATGGGCGATGGACGATGGTAGATAATCCCCATGAGAAAAACGATATCGAAGCAGCTCGCAAAGAGGTTCAGGTGTTCTATGCCGAGCAGGTCGATATCCAGCTCCGTTTTGCCGGCCATACCGTTTAAGGCCTTGAAACAGTAATAATGTTGTACCGATGGCTCAAAACCAAGGACCAGCCGGGGTCGGGAGGCGGCCATGCGAAACATATAATAGCCGTTGTTGCAACCGATATCGGCGATCACTTTACCTTTGAGATCGGGGAGTTCCGGAAGGACCCTCTGCCATTTTTTTTCACTGCGCCATTCGGCGTCAATGTCTATGCCGTATACAGAAAAGGGACCTTTGCGCCAGGGCATGAAAGCCCGGAGGTGTTTGGTCAGCTGCTGCCGCTGGAGATCGGATATCTCGTCCGGCTGGCCAATGATAACAGTATCCCCGCTGCAATCAACATGTTTGGCCGGGTGGCCGGCGAGCTGCAGATAAGGATTTCGGTAGCGCAGAAAACCTTTTTTGTCTTGCTGGACCCATTTCTGGCGTTTGGTGTGCTCACAGATAATGGCATCCGTATGCGCCGTAGTGGGCAGCAGTTCGAGGTAATTCATCTTGAAAATCTGGGTCAGGCTGGTTTGATTCCGATAAAAGAGGAAAAGTTGAACCACTGGAAGTATGTCTCGACAGATACGAAACCACTCCTTTCCAGCATCGTTTTATTCTCTTTAATGGAAAAAGGGATCAATACATTTTCCAGGGCTTCACGTTTTCTGGCAATTTCCAGTTCGGAATAACCGCGGTTTTTTTTGTACTGGTGGTATATGTCGATGAAGGCACGATTGAGTCGTCGATCGTGGTTGATCACTTTCTCGCTGATCAGCATGATACCGCCGGGTCGCAGGTTGTGGAAAAGTCGCTGGAGAAACCCTTCCCGCTGCAGGGGGCGAATAAATTGCATGGTATAGTTGAGAATGATGCAGCCGGCATTCGGATGGTCAAACTCGGTAATGTCTTCATTGAAAAAAGACAGGCTTTGCTGTTTTGTATACAATTCTGCTTTCAGCCGGGCTTTATCGAGCATAGGCAGGGAGTTGTCTATACCGATAAACTGCAATTTTTTCGGTTCCAGCAGACGGGCGAGCTCGAGCATGGTCGTCCCGGTAGAGCAGCCAAGGTCATAAACCGTGTCGCCGGTCTCCAGAAAGTCGTCGAGCAGCTGAGCCTGGCCATCTATGATCTGCCGGTAGAAGGGGATAGAGCGATCGAGCATGTCGTCAAAGACCTCGACGACTCGTTCGTTGAATGTGAAATCTTCTTCGACGGTTTTTATATTAAAGAGTGTATCCCTGGCCCTGCCGGTCATCTGCCAAATTCCATGTTGCGTGCTATTTTTTATACCAGGTACCGTCTGTTTTCTGGAACCACTGTCCGGCCTGGCCATTTTCCTCGATCATCCTTGCCCGCCGTTCTCCTACCAGTCCAGCCGGCGCGCCCTGTTGCCTGGATATGGCTTCGTAGACCTTGGCACGGTCGTTATTCTCGTCGGCTACGAGCTGTTGCTGCGGTTTGCTGCCGGTGCGATATTCGAGAAAGCCTTTACTGTTTTCGCCAAGCACTCCCTGATTTTTCAGGGCATCAATGGCAGGAATTCGTCCGGCCATTCGTTCTTTTATATCGGCTGAATGGACTGACGACACCATAAACAGCATGCAGGCAATAAACACAAACAGAAAAGAGGAAAAAAACAGATTTTTATGCATCTCACACCTCAATTAATGAGAAATTACTCACGCTTTACCTTATCCAGATCGCCGAAGAAATCATCAAGGGCTCTATCGACTTTGACGTTGACATCTATGGTGATGTGAATCGGTTTAATTTCTATCGGTTTTACTTCGACCTCATGTCTGGTGCAGCCAGAGTGCGCGAAGAGGCCGACCCAGAGACTGCTGAAGACGATAGTCTTTTTTAATCGTGTCATATTACATCTTCTCCAGCATCGATTGGATGCTTGTACCATATTGAAACAAATCATCCATGGGGAGGCGAAAATTCACATCCAGCCGGATTGGATGCTGCAGGCCAGGACCTTTATCACTCGGAACAAGCTGGCCGTTTTTGTAGCCGAACGGTAAAGGTTTGGCTGGTTTACCATCAAGTTGCATGGTAATCAACAGATCCTTGTTTCGGCTGTTAAAAGTAAGTTTCGTCCAGTTATACGAGAAATTACCCAGGGCTTCCATGGAATAATCAAGATAGGAACTTTTATTGATATCCGGTATTCCCTGGCGGAGCTGCCTGGTGTCATTGAAGCGGACTATACCACTATTGCCGGGTGTGGAAAACAGAAATCCGTCGTCAAATTTTACCCCTTGCCGGCTGATAACCATGGGGAGCCGGCCATTGAGCGAACCCTGGCCTTCTGCTTTGTCGATGCCGAATTGGGCTAGCAGTTCAGTGAAGCCCAGCCTGTCGCAATATAGCGTTGTCTCCAGCTCTTTCATATCCTTTGCCAGGGTAAAGCTGCCGGTCTCCACTTTGCCGCCGCACCAGCTTAGCCGTATTTTCTCCAGAAAAATTGCTTGCTCGTCTTCGATGCGAAAATGTATTCGTCCTTCCGAAAGCTTTATCTTGCCGAAATCGGCAGCTCCGATGGTACAAAGCTGACCTGGGGCGCTTTGCAGCAACGGCAGGTGGGGTAAGACGACGGATAGATTGATATCCGAAAGCTTGTTTTTACCCTGCTTCAGGGTGCCGTTATGCAACTCTACGGTTATTTTTCCTGTAGGCAATCTGTCGGTTAAATGAAAGACACCGTCCGCTGCAAGCTTACCGGTAAAAGAGAGCTTGTCCGGAAGCGATATCGAGCGGGGAAAAGTGGTCGAATCGATTTTTGTTGGCGGGATTTTGCAGTGAGCGGCCAGCTGTCCAGACATCTGCGCCGACCCCTCGCAGACGATTTGCAGCCCGGGTACGTAAGGGGTAGTCAACAGGGTGGAGGCTAAAACACCTTGAGGCGATTGAGAAATATTTGCCTGCAAGGCACCGCGGTTATTGTTTTGGTAGCGTATCTGGTCGATTTTAACAATTCCCGCGGTACCGGCTTGCAGAGGAGGCGGCCATTGCAGTGGCAGCTGGAATGAAAGACCCGCCAGCTTTGTCTTGCTTTTTATGAGGGTGATTTCGGGGATTTTTCCGTTCAGTTGTGCAGCAAACGTCCCGCCTTCGAGAACAATATTTCCCTCTGCCGTAAAAGGACTGACGGAAAAAGCATCTGCAGCCGTGATAGTCTCGCCGGCGAGCGCATAGTTGATAATGGTTTTGGCTTGCTTGCTTTCGCCGTTAAGATGTACAGAAATGGCCGATTTTGTCCTGGGAAAGAAAATTTCGCCGATGCCGCGAAACGTGCCTTTGCCTGCTTCTACCTCGCCGTTTATGCTTAGAGTCGCCTTTTCCGGTTTGTAAAGGACAATGTTGGCCAGAGTATAGCGGGCGTTTTCCTGGTTTCCGCTCACTCGTAGAGAAATCGGCTGGTCGGTTGCATTGGTTGCGAAAATAAAATCATTCTGCTTGAACTGCAGCCTGGATAAGGTTGCGGTTGCTTCATATCCGGTATCCAGCGAATGCAGGTCGATTGCACCGGTCAGTGCCAGGTCGCCTCTCGTTACTACCTGCCCTGTTGCGGTTGCAAGGACTTTGCTGTTGCGGGGGCGCTCCTGAAAACCGAGGTCAAAACGGGCATCAATAATGATCCTGGTGGGTTCCTGTTGCTCTTGATGCAGTGTAAGGGTGCAGTTTTTGAATGTAACTGTCTCAATTGCCAGAGGCAGAAGAATGGCGGTGGAATTGTTGTTTCGATTGCTTTGATTTTTTGCCGGCGTATCGTGCCCCGACAGGCCGCGGATGACCGGATGTCCATCCTGCATTACCAGGTGAAGTGACGCCGAATCAAGGCGCAGGCCGGCAATTTTGCCACGGACAAGGGAGCCGGGGGTGTAGATCAGTTCGAATCGCGGCACGGAAACGCCTGGTTGATCGGGATTAGCCAAGGTCAAGACTCCACTCGCTTTCCAGGGGGTGATTCTGTAGAGGTTCAGTTCTTTTTCTGTAAAGGGGAGTTCGGCCAGGAGGCGGGGGAAGAGGTAAAGATTCAACAGAGAGGGCAGAAGCAGGAAAAAAAAGCCGCATCCCAGCACTAGCAAAATTGGAAGGGTAAGTAAAAGGCGGGATCTTTTTTTCATTAATTTTGTGAATTGTTTTTTTACTACAATGAATTAACAATAAATGATGGTTACATAAAAACTATACATTCCCGAAAGTATCCCTGGGGTATGACGAAGGTGATCGAGCTTTTTAGGACGCCATCTCATATTAGCCTTGCCTTGTCTCTTTTCAGCCATTATAAACGTATTGCTCAAGACTTGCATAATTAATCGGCGGTATTTCGGACTGGTGATCATCTTTCCGGTCTGCTCAGATAAAGAAAAATAGGTTGTTGGTATGTCTAACGAAATAGATTTTGACGAACTGCTCAGTAAATATAAATCGGATCCTTTTGACTATGTTGATGTTTTTGCCGTACATACTGGTCGGATTTCATTTAAAGTGGTTGAAGGTGAAGAGGTGAGTGCCCCCAGTGGTGAATGGCTGCAGGTTCCGGGCACCCAACTGTATGAAATCAACAGGGAGCGGAATCCTAAAATAATTGCTGCTCGAACCAATGGCACGGTAGCAAAGATCAATTCCGAGTTTGACGGTCAGTTTGTTGAGGCGGGCGAGAAGCTTCTGACCATTAAGCATCCTTTGAAAAAGAAAGAGATTATTGAAAATATTTTAAAAGAAGTGCTCCTGCTCTTTCCCGCCCCCGAAACGGCAAAATACTTTTTTGCCATGGATATTCAATCCCGTATCGATAAAAAAGGTGCCCGGGCTGTAACCATTGATCAAGGGGAGGAGATCCTGACCATGTCCCTGATGAAACGTGATACTCCGGTATATTATAATGGACCACGGGGGGTTATTCATTCCGTCTATTTTAAACAGGGTGTTTCGGTTGCCCAGGGCGAACCGCTGATTGGCATCTGTGCCCCGGAGAAGCTACCGATCATTCAGAAAATTATCACCAGGGTTAAGGCGGACTGGGACACTGAGCATTGATGGTGTCGTAAAAATCTTTCACCTGCGTTCGCAGAGGAAATTTTTTACAATGGCCTCTTTATACCAAACTCATTTCGATCATGATAGAAAATAACCCGACCCCCGAGGCGGTTTACCATCGTTTGCAGGAGGTGCAAGCGAGGGAACAGGATGTAGCCGATAGTTCAGTCGATGCACAAACGGTTCGACGGTATGGTGCCTTTGTCGGTTCGGTGATCAAAAGTCATTGCACATTACCGCGGGCAATGGATCATGCCCGCAACCTGATTGAGAAAACTGTCCATGCCGGCAACTCCATGGCCAGCGGGACAGTGATTCTGGCAGACACGATGAGCCAGTCGAAGGGCAGGTTTGCCAGGCACTGGTTTGCTCCTCCGGGCGGGGTGTGGGGATGTATGATCCATGCGAACACTTTTCTGCCGCACTCCCGAAGTTTTATTTCTCTTGCTACAGGCCTCGCCTGCTGCGAGGCTGTGCGCGAGATTGGCGTGGAACGGGCCACCTTGCGCTGGGTGAACGATGTCCTGGTCGACGGGAGAAAGCTGGCTGGTTTTCTGGTTGAGACGTATACCGAACCGGTTCATGGTGAAGAGTTTACCCTGGTTGGTTTCGGCATCAATGTCAATAACTGTTTGTTTCCCGCCGACTTGGTCGATTCGTCTGTCTCCCTTAAACAGATTCTTGCAGAAAAAATTAATCTCTCCCACTTTACCGCCTTATTTCTTGCCCGCCTGGCCTGGAATTTCGGCCTGCTTTGCCATGAAGAGGCCAGAGGACTGAAAGGCGAAGACTTTTCCGGTAATGACGGCAGGCATATGCTGTTGCAGAGATGGCAGGCCAGTTCCGATTCCGTCGGTAAAAAAGTGGTATACGGCTTTGATGTGATGGCCGCCCCTGAGTACCAGGCAGAAGTGTTGGGCGTCGATGACGACGGGGGCCTTGTCCTGCTTTTGGAGGACGGTCATAAGAAAACGGAATACAGCGGGGAAATACGCTATCTGCAGTCCTGAGTCGCAGCTATCGTTCGGCTTATTCTTTGTATACGTTCACCTGAAAACCGCTAAATCCTGAACATCCTCCGAACTGTAAACGGTCACCATTTTTTTAGAAATTTTCGCACCATCTTCCACGAAGCCATATCTCGCTGAAACAATTGATTGCCATAACTCTGCAGAAGAGAGATTGCCTCGGAAAGGATACTGCCGGACATCTTCAGGCGATGCAAACGTTCGATCGGTTGATCTTGGGCAGATCGCAGAATTTTGATCGTACCGTGGGACAGGGGGATTTTCTGCAGCAAATGAGGACTGCAGGCGGAACAGACGATCCGCCCGCTGCTGGCGTCAAAACTGTACCGATTGTCATTGGTTACCTGTGAGCTGCAACGGGCGCAGTTCTGCAGGTCTGGCCGGTACCCGACATAGTCGAAGAAACGTATGAGAAAGAGACTGAGTACAGTGAGGGGGGGCTGTTTCTGATCAAGGTTATGCAGAGCCCATAAGCAGAGTCGGAAAATAGAGATATCCGGTTCATTCTCTCGAATTCCGATCAGCAGAAATTCCCGTATTGCCGAGGCAATGCTGTATAATTCCAGGTTCTGACGAATGTGTAAAAAACTGGTATGCAGATCGGCTTCGGCGAGAAAAGCCAACGAGCTGTTGGCTTTCTGTTGGTATGTTATGTGGAGAAAACTGAACAGTTCAAGTTTGTTGACGAAACGTTTTTTGCTTTTTTTAGCACCTTTGGCTATTGCGCTCAGTCGACCAATATCCTGACAAAAAAGCGTGACGATTACATCAGATTCGCCATGTTCAATGCAATTTAAGACAACAGCATCAGTTTGCCTGGACTCTACCACTGCAGATTATTGCAGCAGGCGTTCATATCGGCTATCCGAAGTGTCCTCGCTGGATTCAGTATTGGTGTAATAATTACTCCCTTCTTGCGGAGGCGGGAGTGGAGCCCTGCTTATGTCCTCGCCAACGGAAGCGGTTGCCGTGGTTGGATAGGAGAGACTGAATATATTGAAACGGTTTGACCGCGGTCTGGACATTGCTCCGGCTTTGGAGTCGGGTCTGACTATATCCGGATCGGCTGTGCTTGCGGACATCTGTTCAATTCGCTGAGGTTCCTCCAGGCTGCGCAACTTCTGACTGAGGTAGCTGGCCGGATTCCAGGAAAAATACCAGCAGAGAAAACAGCCAAACAAGAGCAGCACGAGCAGTATCAGACCAAAAAAAGAAAATGGCAAGAATGTGGGGCGCTCCGCCATATTTCCTACTTCCTGTGCCAGTTTCGTGGCTGGTATCGTTGGCAAATTTCCCGTTTTGCCCAGCTGTGGCTTCTGCTGCATATACATCTGCAGGATTTCTCGGCAGTCGAGTGAAAGAGTTTGTGCATACAGAGTATACAAACCACGTGCAAAAGCTTCTGCCGGTAGAGCGGCAAAGTTGTTTTCTTCCATGGCCTGCAGACTTCTGGCGGATATTTTGGTTTCTCCTGCGATTGTCGCCAGGTCTAAACCAAGGTTGATTCTTGTTGCCTGGAGATATTCCCCGAGGCCAGTGTACTCATTTTCGGAGCCGTGATGCGACATAACCGTTTCCTGATAAATTTTCGGCATGAGAATTTATAGTTTTTTAATATATGCTTCTTGTTTAAGTTTTTTAACCCATTCAGTGTAGGCAACTTTTAACTTTTCTTCGAACAGATCTTCCCGGATTTCTTCTTTAACCGCTTCAAAAGAGGCGGTAGCGACGGTGGCGTTTTTATCTCCCGACAGGAGCTTGAAGAACTGGTAACCGGAGGGAGTTTCGACTATCTCGCTGATTTCCTCCGGTTTCAGAGCACCAACTGCATCTCGCATGCTCCGGGCCATCTCATCAATGGTGAACACTCCTATATCGCCGCCTTCACTTGCTGACGGAAGGTCGGAAAATTTTTTCGCCAGAGATTTGAAATCCTGGCCACTTTGGGCCAACTTGTACACACGTTCGATTTTGTCTCTGGTTTCTTTTTTATTGGCGGCCAGTTTATCCGGGTCTTCATTTTTGGGCCAGCTTAAGCCTATCTGCAGCAGGTAATAACTTCCTTTATCGACACTTGATGTATACTTCTTATCGTAATAATCACGAATCATCTCATCGGTGACGATTATTTTTGATCGTACGTCATTACTGAGGAGTCTGCTTTGCAGAATCTGTACTTTCAGCTTGTTCCTGTATGATTCTTCCGTCAGGCCGGAAAGTTCTAGTTTGTGCCGGAATTCGGTGGGGTCGAGAGACATGCCCGTGCGCATCTTTTCATAGGCGGCATTGACATCTTCATCAGTTACACTGACCTTGTATTTTTGGGCCTTTTGCTGGATTAGGCGGCGTTCAATCATGCTGTTCAGGGCGATTTCCCTTGCCTGCTTTAACGCCTCGGTGACGGGTGCCCCTGGATTTTCTTTGGTGATGGACTTGAAAATGCTGTTTGTCTCATCCTCGAGTTCAGAGAGGGTGATGACCTCGTCGTTGATTACGGCAACTACTTTATCAATAACTTCAGCTGAAAGGTAAAGGGGGATGAGCAGAAAGGCACATAAAACAGGAAGTAAGATGCGGAAATAATGTCGATTCCACCGATAAGTACATAGTTTCATAGAGACCCTGAATTGAAAAATATAGTATGGAAAGAGGGGAGTTGTCTTTAACTGGTTTGTGCGACTTTACATAATTTATTGTTGAGATGCCATCTTTCTCTGCAGTTGGTTGACTTTCAAATATTATGGAATATTTTCTTACAACAGTATATCATATACGTATCATTTTTGAAATCTCTCCGGGAGCGGATTATATGAAAAAACAGAAGTTGTTTCATGCGACAGTATTGTGTGTACTGTTTTGCTTGACGGTACTCATGACTGTGGCGTCCGAGGCATCTACCAGAATGCCGACGTTTGCTCTGGAGAGTGTGCGGGATGGCAAGATAATAAAATCGGATTCATTTCAGGGCAAGGTACTGCTGCTGACCTTTTTTGCAACGTGGTGTCCACCATGTGCAGAAGAAGTGCCTGTTCTGAGAAAATTGCACAAAGAACTGGCGGGTGCCGGATTTTCGGTGGTGGGCTTATCGGTAGATCAGCAGGGTGCGGCAGTCGTGGCAAAATTTATTGAGAAGCAAGAAATCACCTATCCGGTCTTATTGGCTGAGGCGCAGACGACGATTGATTTCGGTGGAGTATACGGTATTCCAGTAGCGTTTTTAGTTAATAAATCCGGTAATGTGGTCAAGAAATACACCGGATATATCCAGCATGATATTCTTGAAAAAGATATTCGAGGCCTGCTCAACTGATTGGTTCCAGTTGCATTTCATCAATAAATGAAATAGAGTGTCTAGTGTAAAAGTGTGATTGTTTGTCGGATATATTTTACTGGAGCTTGGCTCCGATTGGTAACCACAAAATAAAGGAGAATGAGAATGAATAAGAAAATGGTAGCTTTTGCAATGGCTTTGGTTTTTGCCCTCTCTACAGCTGGTCTTGGTTTTGCTGCTAAGATTAAATGTACTGTCGATGCGGTTGATGGTACCAAGGTGAGCATGACCTGTGAAGACGGCGCTAAACTGGCTCCTGGTGACAAAGTTAAAGTGTCCCCTTCCAAGAAAGGTGCTGTCGAGGGTTGCTAATTGACAGAGCGTTGCTCTTTAAGTAATGTGGGTCGGCTGATTTCGGATCAGCTGGCCCATTTTTTTTCTACCCGATTATTAAACGTAGGTATTGCACCTCAAGAAGGCCCCAGCTATGGATATTCGCACTCTTCCGGAAGCCGAACGGGAGATTTACAACCGTATTCGTCAAAAATATACCTTGACTTTCGATCGACTTCGATTTGGCGAAAAGCAGATCCGTCTGCTCAAAATAGCTGATCTGGAAGAATTCCTGGATGGTAAAGACCCTTTTACCGATGTTTCACAGTTTCCGTTTTGGATCCGTCTCTGGGATGCCGCGATGATTCTGGCATATGTCCTCGGTTCGCAACCTCGTGCTGCAGGCAGGACGCTTTTGGAACTAGGTGCCGGCCTCGGGGCGCCCGGGCTTGCCGCTGCCACTGCCGGGTTTGATGTTACCATCAGTGATTACGAAGAAATAATTATGGATTTTCAGAAAGTGAGCGCCGCCGCCTCCGGACTTAAGGCTGTTCAATTTGCCCATCTGGACTGGTTGAATCCGCCACAGATGGAACCATTTGATGTACTGGCTGGGGCAGAAATTCTTTTTCGAGATGAATTCTTTCAGCCATTATTGAATGTATTTAAAACGTACCTGAAAGCTGATGGGGAAATATACCTGGCCCATGATGCGAAGCGGCAGAGTCTGCCTAAGTTTCTCAAACTTGCCCAGAGAGATTTTGACATTGGCACGAAGGAGCAGGTCATAAAACGGGATGGTAAAAGGATTGCTATCATCATCAACCGATTACGGCATAAAGTACACTAATTATTATTGCCCGCCATTGTCATAATGGCTCCGCAGTAACTGAGTAAAAGCCAGCACGCTATTCTTATCCCTGGTAATCCCATGTCCTTATATCCTGTCAATTTAAATATTACCGACAAGCTGTGTCTCGTGGTCGGGGGCGGCATCGTAGCTTTACGTAAAACGAAAAGTCTCTTGGCCTGTGATGCCAGCATTCGGATAATCAGTCCGGAGATCAACCCGGAACTGGATGCTATCATCAGATCAAACGAGATCGAGTGGTTCGAAAGAGGCTTCGTCGAAGGTGATTTGAGAGGGGTTTTTCTTGTTTTTGCCGCGACCGACAACCCCACTGTGCAGCTCCTGGTTGCCAGGGAGGCTGCCAAAAATGCGGTACTGTTGAACAGTGCCGATGATCCCGTGCACAGTCATTTTCATGTACCGGCGCATTTTCGACGGGGAAGGATGCTGGTGACCGTTTCCACAGAGGGAAGCAGTCCGGCGCTGGCGAAGAAAATCAGACAGCAGATGGAAAAAGAAATAGTTCCGGAGTACGCTATTGTGGTTGAACTCCTGGCCTTGATTCGAGAAAAAATTATCGGTCTGGATGATGACTCCGATATCAACGGCGAACTTTTTCGCAGATTACTGCAGCAGGGAATTGTTGAACTGGTACTTAATGCCAACTGGTTTGAACTGCAGATGATGCTTCTTCGGGAGTTACCCGCCGAAGTCGATGCGGTGGAACTCATGAAAAAAATTATCGAAGAGTGATTTCGATCAATTGATTGCAAAAACAGTGAACGCGTGAACGGTTGGGCAGTAATTTATGAAGCAAGGATATCCATGGAAGAAATAAACTACCTCCTTTTTCAGTCGGCCCTGGGCATAACTTTCTTTGCCGCTGCAGCGTATCTGGTTTTTTTTGTCAGCCAGAATAATAAAATACGCAAATTAGCGCGGATGATCCTGCTCGCATCGGGTGTGGTGCAAACACTCTATATAGGTTCGCGTTTTATCCTGGCCGGCCATACCCCGATAACGTCACAGCATGAAGCCGTAGCCTTTTTTGCCTGGGCCACGACATGGGCCTATCTCTCTTTTAGGTGGCGGTATACCGTCAAGAATTTTGGTACCTTTGTCTCTATCCTTATTTTTTGTCAATTATTGATTTCTTCTCTTTCTGTGAAGGATTTCAGCCCACTGGTGCCTGCCCTGCAGAGTGCATGGTTGCCAGTTCATGCCGGCGTTTCCATTATTGCCTACGGTTTTTTGTCCCTGGCTTTTTGCGGTGGGCTTATGTATCTGCTGCAGGAAAGGGAGCTGAAAAGCAAAAAATTCGGTTATTTCTTTGCCCGTTTTCCTTCTCTTGATGCCCTTGATCAACTGAACAATCATTGCTTGACCACTGGATTTGTTTTTTTAACCTTAGGGATCGTGACAGGATCAATTTGGGCGCGACAAGCGTGGGGCACCTACTGGCAGTGGGATCCAAAGGAGACCTGGTCGCTGATTACCTGGTTTTTATATCTGGTCCAGCTGCATCAGCGGTTTACTGTGGGGTGGCGGGGGAAAAGGGCGGCGGTAATGGCCATCGTCGGGTTTGCCGCGGTCATCTTTACCCTGTGGGGCGTTCCGTATCTGCTTGGAGGAGTGCATAGTTATGCCAAGTGAAAAGATAATGCTCCTTGGAGTAAATCATAAAACCACGCCGGTGGAAATACGCGAGAAAATTGCTCTTGCCGACGGCTACGAACAGCCGCTTGCAGCAATGAAAAATATTACCGGATTGCGGGAGTATTATCTTCTGTCTACCTGTAACAGGGTTGAGTTATTACTGGTGACCGAGGCCGGCAAAAACGTCAAAGAGGCTATTACCGATTTTCTTTTTGGCGATACGGTTACACGAGAAGAGAGCGATAAATATCTGTATATCCTGCACGACAGAGAGGCCGTACATCATTTGTTCATGGTTGCTGCCAGTCTCGATTCAATGGTGGTCGGAGAAGCACAGATACTCGGACAATTGAAACAGGCATATAGGCATGCTGCTCACTTCGGCTGCACCGGCTTACTGCTTAACAAACTGATCCATAAGTCTTTTTCGGTGGCGAAAAGAGTCCGCACGGAAACGGCTATTGGTTCCCACGCCGTCTCAATCAGCTATGCCGCCGTACAACTGGCTAAAAAAATATTTGGCAATCTGAGTGATAAAAAAGTTCTTTTGATCGGGGCGGGGGAGATGGCTGAGCTGGCCGCAGAACATCTGGTCGGCCAGGGAGTAGGTTCGGTCACCGTCGCTAATCGAACTCTGGCCCGGGCGGTTGCTCTGGCTCAACGCTTTAATGGCAGTGCTGTTTCCATGGAAGAGCTGGTGGCAGAACTGAAACACGTTGATATCATAATCAGCTCCACAGGGGCTACGGATATCATCCTGCGGAAAGAAGCAGTCAAATCGGTGATGCGGGCGAGGATGAATCGGCCCCTGTTTTTTATCGACATCGCCGTTCCCAGGGATCTCGATCCCGGGTTAAATGAGCTGGAAAATGTCTATCTGTACGATATTGACGATTTGAGTAATGTCGTCCAGATAAATAAGTCGGAACGGGATAAAGAGGCGGTCAAGGCGGCTCGTATTGTCGATGAAGAGACGCTGAAGTTTGAGCGATGGTTCAATGGCTTGGCACTGACTCCGACCATCCAGGCGTTAAAGAAAAAAATGGACGATATAGGCCAGTTGGAGTTGGACAAAACTTTGGCGAGAATGCCCGAAATGATGGATTCCGAACGGGAACACCTGGCCAGGATGGTAGCGGCCATCACCACGAAAATACTCCACGATCCGCTGATGTTTCTCAAGAGTGAATCCTGTGCAGGGCGGGACAACAGCGATATCAAAGTAACAACTGTTCGCGAACTCTTTGGCCTGGAAAATAAAAAGGACGAGCAGTAACCGGTTGCGATGACAGATGATCTGCCTGAAATAATCGAAAATGAATGGTATATCGTCAGGTATTCCGGAGAAACTCCTGAGATCGCCTATAATTCGGCTATTTACCAGCTCTGCCGAGCGCAGGATGGACCTCGTATCAGCTTGACTGATGCACACGTTGAGCTGCTCAAAAATGCTGCGGTCGACCGGTTCTCAGAAATTATTGTACGTGACCTGCAGCATGCCAACAGCACCAAATCCATATATCGCGGAATCTGCCGGTCGATCATCAATTATCAGCGGTTTTGTACCTTTTGTTCGCGTCAGAATCTGGAGGGAAGCCGGGTCCGGCGCAGGGCTGCGGAAGCACTTTGGGTCTTTTTTGAAAAAGAAATTCAACAAATACAGACTATCGGTCGGCCGACCATTATCAACTGCACCTATGCAGAGCTGCAAAGTTTTGCAGGGGATTTGGGAGTGGAGCTGGACGATACGCATACAGTATTGGCAGGGGTGTGTCCATTGACTCTTTCTTCATGATAATTTTTTTTAGGTTGATCTGTTTGTCGTAGTATTTGTTTTTCCGTTCTGTTATCTCTTACGAGAATATTTGCTCTGTATTCGTTGGTACGGTTTACGAGGTAATCTACAATGATGGCGTCGTAAAAAATCTTCATCTGCTTCGCGGCTGCAGTTTTTTGTCAATATATGACGTACCCCTAGTACACCGAAACGAGAGAAAATATTACACCTCGCATATGAAATATTTAATATAATCATCTTGGAATTTGAATTTTTACAAGTGTAACTTTAATGATACTTATGAAAAACAAAAAGATTGTTCTGGTCTTTTGTCTGATATTGTTGTGCCTGAATTTCTCAAATATCTGCTTTGGCGATACGGGCAAGCTTGGTGAGGTTGATCAAAAAAGAAACAGACTGATTGGCTATATTCTCAGCAAGCAGCTGCCGGCGCTGCATTTCAGTGACAAGGTGATGGGCGATAAATTGTCGCAGGCTACCTTTTATCTGTATATCAAACAGCTTGATTACCAGAAACGGTTTCTCCTGAAAAAAGATGTGCAGCAACTCGAAGCATTTGCCCCCTATATTGACAACAACCTCGCTGACGGTCAGATTACCCTTCCTGATACCGGCTACGACATTTTAACCGAAAAGATCGACCTCGTTCAGAAGATGGTCGGGGAAATGATGGCGAGTAAAAAAGTGGTGATGGGCAAGCCCGATCCAAAAGACCTCTCGGTTGGATCCTTTAATGTCGGCAAAAGCGAATCCTATGAAACCGACCCGGAAAAAATTGATTTTGCCAAAAACATTGATGAATTAAAAGATCGCTGGCGTTTGGTCTTGAAGGCCCAGGTCATCTCGCAGTATCTCGATCTTGAGGATGCCCAGAAAGAGAAGCCGGGTAATATCGGAGTGCAGCCGAAAGTAAAAAAGCCGGCAGCTAAAAAGATGGCCGAGGAAGAGCTCTGGCAGGAAGCTCTGGCGAAGGTCAGTAAAAGAAACAAAAACTTTTTCCAGCGGCTGCGGCAGGAGAACCTGCAGGACCATTACGACCGTTTTTTCAACTGTGTTGCCAGGGCATTTGGCCCTCATACCAATTACATTCCCCCGGCCGGCAAAGAGCAGTTCGACATAAATATGCGTGGCAGTCTGGAAGGGATAGGTGCGCTTCTTCGTGAAGATGACGGTTTTATCAAGGTTATTAGAATTATTCCCGGCAGTGCCTCGGCGAGGCAGGGCAGCCTGAAAGCTGAAGACATCATTCTGCAGGTGGCCCAGGAAGGCGAAGAACCGGTCGATATTACCGATATGCGGCTCAGGGACGCAGTTCGTCTTATCCGGGGGCCCAAAGGACAGGCCGTCATTCTTACCGTGAAAAGGAGTGATGGCGTAACGGAGGTCATCAGGATCGTTCGTGATGTGGTCCAGATTGAAGAAACCTTTGTTAAGAGTTCGGTAATGGATTCACCGGACGGACGACGCACGGGCTATATTTTCATTCCCAGTTTCTACCGTGATTTTGAGGGCACCAGAAATGGGGCGAACGGTCGAAACTCGACCGAGGATACGCTCAAGGAGATTAACAAATTAAAGGCGCAAAATGTCGATGGGATTGTCCTTGATCTGCGCGACGATGGTGGCGGCGCTCTGGTTGATGCAGTTGATATAACCGGTCTTTTTATCAAATCAGGACCTGTTGTGCAAGTGCTGAACAAATATGGAGATAAGCGCGTCCTGAGCGATACCAACGATGGGGTTTCCTACGATGGACCACTGGTTGTCCTGGTTAACAAATTTTCCGCATCGGCGTCTGAAATTGTCGCCGCGGCACTGCAGGATTATCACCGGGCGATAATTGTCGGCGGCAAACATACCCATGGCAAGGGGACGGTTCAGACGATTATCAATCTCAACGAAAATATACCCCTGCTGAATGTCCGAAAATATGAGGATCTTGGGGCGTTGAAAGTCACTATTCAGAAATTTTACCGGGTGACCGGCAGCTCGACCCAGTATAAAGGGGTGGAGTCCGATATTGTGTTACCAAACCTCTTTGAATATATCAAATCAGGAGAGCGCTATCTGGATTACTCGCTTCCCTGGGATTCTATTGCACCTGTTGACTTTACCCCGTACCAAAGCAAACGACATTTCGATATGGCCAAACTGCGGGAATTGAGTCTTATGCGGGTGGCGCAGGACAAAGGTTTTAAAATTATCAGCGAAGAAGCGGCAAGAGGTGCAAAACGAAGCGAAAACACCACGCTTACCGTGCAGATTGACGACATGCGGTTACAGCGCGATGAATCACGGTTAATGCGCGAGAAAGTTGGCGCCTATTACCGAAAATACCGTGAGGAAGCGGGGGATGATCCTGATTTTGAGGGGCAGTATAATGACCAGGAAGATCCAAAAGATAAGTGGCTGAAAGATGTCAAGGACGATCCTTACATCAGGGAAGCCGTTAATATCGTCGGCGATATTATCCGGTTCTCAGGAAAGTGAAACGTTCACCCCGCACTGGAAAACAAGTAAACATCACATAACCTGCAGACTGTTAACGCTCAGCGGTGTCGAAGACAAAATTTGATTCGATGCTGATGAGCTTTTACGTTAAACGACGCGGGAGCCCGCATTATACCTTCATTTGAGCGAGCTGTGCATGATAAAAATCTTCTTGAAAAAGAGACGAAAAGGTGCTAGAAATGTCACTTTGTGAATGATCATTCATTTGTTTTTTCACCTTGATGAGTGTCTGTTCAGTTGAAGTATCATAGGTAATAAAAAGGGTTGTGACCATATGGATCTGGCGGAAGGTTTTCGGAACCACGGGGAGAAAATTGTCAATAAGTGGGTAGAATATACGCTTTCTACTTATACCTCCTCCGGTTTTTTTGTGAAAGAACGTGACATCTTCGCCAATCCGGTTGGTGGAAATATCCGGCAGGCATTGGGCAAACTTTTTCTCAAGCTCTCCAAGGGTGCTGATGCCGGAGAATTTACCGCTCCTCTTGAACAAATTATAAGTATTCGTTCCGTCCAGGAATTTACCCCGGCACAGGCCATAGCACCATTGAATGCGGTCAAGCATATCACTCGTGAAGTTTTTGCTGCCGATAAAGAACGCAAGCATCTTGTCGCCGAGCTGTATGATTTTGATTTTGCAGTAGATCTGGCCATGCTGGCAGCATTTGATATATACATGCAGTTCCGGGAGCGTCTCCATCAGGTCAGGATCAACGAGATTAAGTCGGGAAGTCACATATTAACAGATAGCAAGTGTCCCTCGAAACTGCTGACTGATAAAAAAGTTTTAAAATAGGTTAATGGTCTTTAACTGGTCTCCAAGGAGTTGGCAGGAGATGTTATGTCAGCTGCATGGTTTCCAAAACAGTTCAACTGAAGCGAGGTAAGAAATGAAGTACGCCTTCTCATTCCTGGCAGTCATGGCGTTGGTAATGATTGCCGGACTCGGATCGCAGATACCGGGGATGCCTTATTTGTTTGGTGTCGCTCTGCCGTATCTGGCCATCATGATTTTCCTGGGGGGTTCGGTCTATAGAGTGGTGCAGTGGGGAAAATCTCCCGTGCCATTTGCTATCCAGACAACCTGCGGCCAGGGAAAATCTTTGGATTTTATTAAGCACAACAAGCTTGAGGCTCCGAATACAACTGCTGAGGTCGTTGCGCGAATGTTTCTTGAAGTAGTGACTTTCAGGTCACTGTTTCGCAACACTAAATCAGAAATCTATGATGGTCCGAAGATCACTTACGAATCTTCGAAGTGGTTGTGGCTGTTCGCCTTGATCTTTCATTACTGTTTTCTGGTGATCGTTCTTCGGCATATGCGCCTTTTTCTCGATCCGATTCCGTTCTGGGTGGGTTGGATTGAAACCCTTGACGGTATTTTCCAGATTGGTGCACCTAACTGGTACATTACTGATATTGGAATACTGGTGGGCTGTGCGCTTTTGTTTTCCAGAAGACTCGTTACCCGTCATGTTCGCTTCATCTCCCTGATGAACGATTATTTTCCGCTGGTGCTTATTTTCACCATCGCCTTGACCGGCATCCTGATGCGCTACGTGCTCCGTACTAATATTGACATAGTGAATATTAAACAGCTGCTTGTTGGGCTGGTTACTTTTTCACCGACAATAGGTGCGGAAATAGGTGCTATTTTTTATATCCATCTTTTTCTAGTCTGTGCTTTGCTTGCCTATTTCCCCTTTAGCAAATTGATGCATTTTGCCGGCGTATTCATGAGCCCGACCAGAAACATGAAAAATGACAGCCGTGCCAAGCGCCACGTCAATCCCTGGAATCCACGAATCCTGCCCCATTCCTATGCTGGATATGAGGATGAATTCCGTGAATTTATGGTAGAAGCCGGTATTCCGGTTGAAAAGGAACTGGCTCCCAAAAAGGATGAAGAGTAAAAACATTGACCCAAAACTAGCTTAAAAGGATGAGATAACGATGGCAGTTCCAAAATTAGAACAATTATCGAAAAGCGTAGTGCAGGGACCATCCTTGGCGACAGGAGCGATACCTACCATGGATTGGATGGATCTCCCGGTTGTTTTCAAGCCCGGGAATTACGCCTACCCTGCTAAATCAGAAAAGGTTGCCTATCTGGACAGCCAGTCAGGACTGAGCTTTCCCAACTCCCGTGAATGGTCCCCGGAAGATGAAGATTGGAAACTGCCGGAAGATTGGAAGGAGATAATACTCAAGGGCTTGAAAGAGCGTCTTGAGAAATTCCGTTCCCTGAAAATCTTCATGGACTGTTGCGTACGCT
>JBBRDD010000005.1:0-58883 GCA_038204235.1 Desulfobulbales bacterium | reverse complement strand
TCGCACTTCGGTACGTGTTGAAAATAGTTTTTTATCTTCATGCAATACCACATCATTTGCTTCAATCGGTTTTACAAATGATGGCCATCCTGTGCCAGAATCATATTTATCTCGAGAGGAAAAAAGTGCCTCGCCAGAAATAGCTGATAGATCCCGGCCATAAACGTTAAGGTCAATACAAGCCGGACATACTCTGCAGAACCGGGTTCGGCAAGAGAACTGATAGAGCTGAACACCACGATGGAGATAGCCGTGGTCGGCCCTGATATCAGATGCAGGGATGACCCGAAAAGCGCAGCGACAACAGGGGTGACTATAGCAGTATAGAGGCCATATTGTGGTGGCAACCCGGCAATCATGGCAAAGGCCACTCCCTGAGGAAGAACAATGACTGCTCCGGTCAATCCGGCCAACACGTCGGCTTTCAAAGTGTCCAAGCCGATAAAATTCCACCAGCGCAGAAACGGCAACAGCCTGCGCCACCAGGATCTGGTACCGGTAAACTGCGGCTTCAATTTATACCTGTTTGTCATATGTCACTCTTTGCCATATCATTTTTTTCATAAGTCGGGCGACGAAATCAGTCCTCAACCATAAAGGGAATGACATTCACCTCTATCTTTTCCACCCCGTCAACTTTTTCAACCAGACGTCGAACCTTATTACTGATGTTTTTTTCATCGGCCAGTGAACCACGAACATTGACAAAGACTTCTCCGTTGGCTGAATCGACGACTACCTTGGGAAAAGCCTTCACCAGGGAGGCTTCAACCTGGGCTGACAAAGCCTCGTCGGCAAGCATACGGCAGCTTTCCGGAGTACTTTTAAAGCAGGGCTGTGCCAGAGCGTGCAAAATGATGGAGACTGCCTGGTCAACATTCATATTACCGATATGCAGGATCATGTCATAGAGTTGGGGATTCCACGAATCCTGACCAAAAATCTGCAGTCCCCATCGTCTCCGTTCCGCATCATCATTGACGAGAATCATCCGGGCCTCATCAGCCGGGATCTTCTCACGGATCATTTCTTCGCGGACCCGATCCTCAAGATTGGCACTGATTCTGATCTTGAGCACGTGGGGAAACTGCTGCAGAAAAAAATGGCTGCCCAACCCATGAAATACGACGTTATCCTGTTTCAGATGGGTAAGCAGACTCGCCCGAAAAAAAGCGATAAATCGCTCTTTGCCCGAGGTAAATCGATCGAGAATAGTTGGCGCATCATGAATGGCTCGAATCAGCTTGAGTTCGGGGATGTTAAACTGTTCTGAAGCCTCGAGAATGATCTCCCGGGAGAGACACTGATAATTAAGGGCCTGGGCCAGCTTCTCGGCCACTTCCTTGCCTCTGCTGTAGGAGCCTCGTGATATGGTGATAATCGACATGGTGGTCTCTCTTCCTTCCACTGATTTTTTCTACAAGGGATAGCTCAACGGCGGCTTGCCCTCTTCTCTACAGCATTCATCAAGTATATCGCATACCAAAAGAGCGATTCAATATCAAATTCACCCGGCATCTTCTTCGCCAGAACAGGTTTGTAAGTATTATATCACATACTTTAATAGGAAGTAATACTTGGTGTACCCCCCTCTGGCAAGTATTTTGTCGCGCAAACATCCACTGTCGGCTGCCGTCTGCAAAAATTGATGCAGCAAAAACCCGTGTTCCGGGGTTATGATACTTTTGGTAAGAGTAACTTACCTGGCAACAAACTGCATTGAACAGTGTTTTACCCAGAACAATTTAAAATCCTTTTTATATTTTGGCAGCTTGGTCAAGCTACGCCACATAGATCGTTTGTTGAATTTTTTGATTTCCTGGGCAGGTTGAAAAAATTTCACCGCGTTGTCGACGGTTAACACAAAAGGAGGTTTATTGTCGGCCAGATTTATCCAACTGGCGATAACAGAACCACTTCGGTGGTTTCCCTCGATAAAGAGTTGCGGTTGGCCAAGGATAGCAATATAAACTTCTGCGGCAATTTTATTTATCGAAGTTCTGAGAGCAGTCTCTCTCTTGTAATATTTTCTTATGGGAACTATGTGCTTGGAGAACTTTTCTGTGGTGGCATCAAGGGCCTTGCGGTATTCCTCTCTTTGCACATAGTCCACACCGTAGTGGACCCGGTGATTGATTTCCAGCATATCCGGACCACCCTCTTTGGAGAGCAGGTTGTATTTCTTTTTTCTGATAAAATAATCGATATACTCCCAGGCAGACAACATATTTGCCATTAAAGTCTGGTCAAAAGGGGTGTCTTTTCTGCCAACCTTCAATTGATCGAGTTGATTGTCGATAGCTGTCCAGTGGCGAAGCACTTCCTGGTACGATTTTTCAATTGCAGGTAAATCAGGTCGATAGGCCATGGACTTCTGTTCGGATTTTCTGCCTGGAGCGGAAACATCAGGCAAACGGTACAAAAACCCAAAAAGGCACTTACCGTAGAACAATAAGTGCCTGCAATGAATACAACCCTGGCAGACAGGATAACAGCCAGGTTAAGTACCTTACAAATTTATTGGAGCGGGATACGCGATTCGAACGCGCGACTTTCAGCTTGGGAAGCTAACACTCTACCACTGAGTTAATCCCGCTTTGTGTGCCGTTAAAGCTAATAGAAAGATTGACTAACCCCGCCAAAAATCTTTGCGGGGCTCTGTTCATTACCCCCTTGAGGGGGCAAGTTCCTTCACGAAATAATTTTCTTGTGAAAAATCACCAGAGAAGTATTTTTAAGTCGCTTAATATAGAAGCAGGTTACGGTTTTGTCAAAGCATTTTCGCACTTCTCCGTGCCGCTCATTGTATTCTTGTATTCAATCGTTACAAAGAGTAAGCGACATCCTCAGCCCTGCATGTATCCACCTATGATCAGGGTAAATTCTGTCCCCTCTCCCTCTACACTTGTCACCTCTATTCGGCCGTTATGGGCCTGGGCTATATGCTTGACGATTGCCAAACCCAGCCCGGTGCCACCCTGTTTGCGGCTTCTAGCCTTATCGCTTCGATAGAAACGCTCAAACAGCCGGGGCAGGTGTTTTCTGGCAATACCACAGCCGGTATCGCGAACGATGATCCGCACCTCTTTTGCCAGCTCGTTGTCAACAACAACCCCCTGTACTGTCACCCAATACCCTTTTTTGCTGTAGGTTATCGCATTGATCAACAGATTTACCAGAGCCTGCTCCAGCAGAGCTGCATTCATTTTGACGACAATGTCATCCGGGCATTCAATAGCTATCTTTACTCCAGCCTCATCAGCTTTTAACTGACAGGTCTGCAAGCCAGCTTCGATAACCGGTCGCAACTGCCCCTTTTCCAGCTTGATCTGGTCCTGTTTTGCATCCTCTTCAATTCTGGATAAAACCAGCAGATCGTCAATAATAGTGGTAAGCCGCTCCGACTGGCGCAGGACAATATGCAGGAAACGTTCCGCATCTTCACGAATGTCGAGGGCACCGTCCAGCAGGGTTTCTACATACCCACGTATCGAGGTGATCGGGGTACGCAGCTCATGGGAGACATTGGCAACAAAGTCTCTTCGAACATTTTCCAGCCGCCGCAGTCTGGTCACATCGTTCATTACCACCAGCACGCCGACATTTTCCCCTACGCCATTGCTTAAGGTGACCACATGTGTCTGTAAAAATCTGTCCCCGTTCACGTCGTGCAGGACTATTTCATCCTCAATACTTTCACGACTGGACAGGGTGTGGCCAATCTGCTGCTGCAGCTTGACATTGCGCACGATCTGCTGCACGATCCTGCCCGTGGCAACCTGTCTATCAACACCAAAGAGCTGCGCGGCGGCTTCGTTGATACTGATTATTTTTTCATCGGTGTCAATGGCAATCACTGCTTCAATCATGCTTGAGAAAACAGTTTCCAACTGATTTCTGTGCGTGACGATGGCCTGGATCTTTTCATCGAGCTGTTCTGCCATTCGATCCATAGAGCCTGCCAGAGTAATCACCTCAAGAGAAGCTGTCTTTTTGGCCAGCGGCAACATCCTCTCGCTGAAATCCCCCCGGGAAAACTGTACGGCACTTTTGGTCATCTGCTCCAGTGGTTTACTGATATTGCGGGAAATCAACAGCGTAATGCCCCCGGCAAGGAGCATTACCGCCACTGCACCGATGCCTATTCTGATCTTTATGCCTGCCAGGGTTTTATCCAATGAAGCAACCGAGACGGAAGTCCTGAGCACAGCACTTACAGCTGGAAAAGCATTATTATCCAAAGGCTCCATTCCGCCAAAGTGCAAAGGAACAGCCACATAGATCAAGTTTGCATCAAGCGTTTTACTGTACCTCCTCGAGGTGCCAACCGTCCCGGCAAAAGCCTTTTCGACTTCCTGCCGATGCCGATGGTTATCCATCACCCTGGGATCTTCATTCGAGTCGGCAATCACCTTACCATCAAAACCTATGACGGTAATCCTGGTCCGCGACTCTCGACCGGCGACAACGCAGTATTCCCGAAGCGCCGCAATCTGCCCATTTTGCAGCGAGTCCACCACCCTGGAACTGATCAGATTGGCCCGGGCTTCGAGATCGGCTTCCGTATCCTGCAGATAAAATTCCCGCAGGGCGGTGGTGCCGTACCAGCTCACGGCAATAACAGCAACAAGAACGGTCAAGACACTGGCCGGAAAAATCTGCCAGACTAATTTTTTGGGTTGCATCACGGACCTACTCCTCATCCTCTGGCGTGGATCTGTAACGATACCCTATCCCCCTGACTGTTTCAATCATCTTGCCATACTCACTGAGTTTTTTGCGCAGACCAAAAATCTGCACATCGATGGCCCGCGGGGTAATAAGAAAATCATACCCGCGGGCAAAATCGATGATCTGCTGCCGGGTAAACACCCAGCCGGGTTTGGCCGCAAGCAGTGACAAAATACTGAATTCTGTTGTTGTCAGCAAAACCTCAGCACCATTCAATCTCACTTCATGCCGGCCTTTGTCTATTTCGAGTCCGTCAACCGTGATAACCGATTTCCGTGTGTCATCTGTTTGACTTTTATCGGCGAGTGATCTTTTTATCACCGCTTTTATTCTGGCAATCAGTACTTTCGGACTAAAAGGCTTGGTAATATAATCATCGGCACCGCACTCGAGACCGGCCACCACATCTTCCTCTTCACCTTTTGCGGTCAGCATGATGATCGGCATGGAACATTCTATACTCTGTTCCACCTTTCTCATCGCAGCACAAACCTCCAGCCCGCTTATTCCCGGCAGGTTGAGATCAAGCAGCACACAATCAACCTGCTCCATCCGCAATCGCTCCAGCGCTTCTTCCCCCGTATCAGCGCAGGTCACATGAAAACCCGCCCTGATCAGATTGTAGCTGACCAACTGCTGAATATCCGCCTCATCCTCAACGACAAGAACATTTACTTTTGTCATGATATATTTTTTTATTTTTCCATACAAATAAGAAACACTTGCCAGCACCTGCGCACAGTCAGACCACAACCCGTCAAGTGCCTTCCATGAATATGTCACTATCCTGTACCATTTTTTACTCCTCCGCAAGCCCCCCACTATTGTTCTAACCATATCTTAACATTCCCCTAACGAAGAGCAAACAATCACTCTCTATTATTGCTTTCAATCTTGTCGGAAACTGGTTTACGGCAGGATTTGGCAACATATCTAACTCGAGGAAACAATAAAGATGGACCACCATTACACCTTTCACCATGAACTTACCAAACTCAACAAGAAACTCCTCAAGCTAAGCGCTACGGTTGAGGAACGTGTCCGCAAAGCAGCAGAAGTAATTGAATCGAAAGACATGGAAGCCATCCAGGCAATAATCGTGTCGGATTACGAGGTGGATGAGATGGAAATCGATATCGAGGAAGATTGTTTGAAAATTCTTGCTCTGCACCAACCGGTTGCCCGTGATCTCAGATTTATTATTGCCGTCATCAAGATCAATAATGAGATGGAAAGAATTGCCGACATTGCAGTAAACATCGCCAAGCGCGTTGACAACATCGCCAAATTCAAGCACCAGGCGGCAATTTCGTACGATTTTTCAAAAATGAGCGACAAAGTTATCTCGATGCTGAAAAAAAGCATCGATTCCTTTGTTAACGGCGATGCCACCCTCGCCAAATCCATTTTTCTCGATGACGATGTGGTCGATGCCTGCAGAAACCGCTGTTATGAGGATATTAAAGAAAGAATACGAAAAGACCCGGAGCACCCGGGCTACCACATCAACACCTATCTCCTGGCCCGCCACCTGGAACGAATCGGCGATCGTGCCGTCAATATTGCCGAAGAGGTCATCTACTTCGTAGAAGGTACTATCACCCGTTTTAATTGAACAAAAAATGACGGTTCTCCCTTATAAATTGCCCTTTCAACCCGGTGTAAACTGATAATGTATACGTATCTCTTCCTCTGCATTCTGCTCATCGCAACGGGTGCCTATTTCTGGGGAAAAGCCCGAGCCAATACTATTGCCGAGGCATCGGGAGGCATGCGGACACTCCACTCCCTGCCCAGCCATTATGGCATGTTGACCGCATTGAGCTGGGCAATTCCAGCACTTCTGGTCTTCGCGTTATGGCGGATTTTCGAAGGAACGATCGTCACCTCTCTGGTAGTCAAAAGCCTGCCGGTCGAACTCCAACAACTGTCTCCCAACCGGCTGAGTCTTGTGCTAAATGAGGTCAGAAACATAGTCTTCAGCGGCTTTGCTTCCCACAACGCCGACCCGGCGATCCAGGCTGCCGCCGATCTTTATATTGCAACAATGAACTGGCTCCAGAATACAGTCGCTGTCAGCACCATTCTCTGCGGTCTCATACCCGCCGTCATTGCCTACCGAAGTATCAAAAAAGAACTGCGTGCCCGCAACCTGGTCGAAGGAATTGGCAAGATCATTCTCATCGGTTGCTCCGCCGTCGCCATTTTCACCACCCTTGGAATTGTCTTTTCGGTACTGTTCGAATCGTTGCGTTTTTTCCATGCCATACCTTTTTTCGACTTTCTCTTTGGCCTGCAATGGAGTCCACAAACGGCTATGCGGGTTGACCAGGCTGGCTCTTCCGGAGCGTTCGGCGCAGTGCCGGTATTTGCCGGGACCATCCTCATCGCTTTCATTGCCATGCTGGTCGCGATTCCGGTCGGTCTGCTTGCCGCGATTTATCTCTCAGAATACGCCAGTTCCCGAATGCGCACCTGGGCCAAACCAATGCTTGAGATTCTCGCCGGCATACCTACCGTTGTCTATGGATTTTTTGCTGCCTTGACGGTGGCCCCGCTGATCAGGGACATAGGGCAGGCCATAGGCCTGCAGGTTGCTTCAGAAAGCGCCCTGGCGGCAGGGTTGGTTATGGGCATCATGATCATCCCTTTTGTCTCCTCGTTGTCCGATGACGTGATCCATGCCGTCCCCCAGGCTATGCGGGACGGATCTTTTGCCCTCGGTGCCACTCGCTTTGAAACTATCAGGCTGGTCATTATTCCGGCCGCCCTGCCGGGCATCGTCGGCAGTATCCTGCTGGCCGTGTCCAGGGCCATTGGCGAGACCATGATCGTCGTCATGGCCGCCGGCCTGTCAGCCGACCTCACCTTTAATCCGTTGAAGGCAGTGACGACGGTCACGGTTCAGATCGTTACCTTACTGGTCGGCGATCAGGAATTTGACAGCCCTAAAACCCTGGCCGCCTTTGCCCTTGGCCTTTTACTCTTTGTCTTTACTCTTTTTCTCAACTTCATCGCTCTGCGGGTTGTCAGAAAGTATCGCGAGCAATACGAATAGCACGCAAATCGAGACGTATATTCTCCTAAAACTATAACGTTATACACACAGCCATGGAACCAACTGTAACGACCACCAATCTGCTTCAACCCACCAAACGACTCAGGCGACGATACCGCGCCGAAAGATGGTTTAAGCGTCTCGGACTCTCGGCCATCGTTTTGTCCCTGGCTTTCATCGCATTTTTATTTTTCAGCATCTTCTCGGATGGATACACCGCATTTAAGCAGAGCTATATCGCGTTGAATGTCAATTTTGCCGCCGAAGAATTTACCCAGGAAAAACTCGCCCATGCAGATTTTCCCGGCCTGGTAAAAAATGCGATGCACGATATGTTTCCTGAGGTCAACACCAGGCGGGGCAAAAAGGAACTTGAAAGCCTGGTCAGTCCTTCTGCTGCATACAAACTTCAGGATATGGTCGAAGCAGACCCTAAAATCATCGGTACGACCAAAAAAATATGGGTATTGGCAGGTGATGACGTCGACATGCTGCTGAAAGGCAAAATTGACCGAAAAGAGAAGCAGAGCAACAGGAGGCTCAAGGACAACCAGCTGGCATGGGTAGACCGACTTATCAGCGAAAAAAGACTGGAACAAAAATTCAACTGGAACTTTTTCACCTCCGGTGATTCCAGGGAACCGGAACTGGCGGGAATCTGGGGAGCCGTCAAGGGATCGTTTCTAACCCTGCTCATTACCCTGTCACTCTCCTTTCCAATCGGCGTTGCTTCTGCCGTCTATCTCGAAGAATTTGCCCCGGAAAACAACTGGACGGATCTCATAGAGATCAATATCAACAACCTGGCTGCGGTGCCCTCGATTATCTTCGGTCTGCTTGGCCTGGCAATCTTTATCAATTTCTGGGGTCTGCCCCGATCAACTCCAGTCGTCGGCGGCCTGGTTCTCAGTTTGATGACCCTGCCTACCATCATTATTGCCGGGCGGGCCTCCCTTAAATCGGTCCCCCCTTCCATAAGAGAAGCGGCCCTTGGGGTAGGGGCCTCGAAGATGCAGACGGTGACCCATCATGTTTTACCCCTGGCCATGCCGGGACTGTTGACGGGGACCATAATAGGCATGGCCCAGGCTCTGGGAGAAACAGCACCTCTGCTGATGATCGGCATGGTTGCGTTTATTGTTGATATTCCTGGCAGCATCACCGATCCGGCGGCGGTCCTGCCGGTGCAGATTTACCTCTGGGCCGACAGTCCGGAACGGGCGTTTACCGAGAAAACCTCGGCGGCAATCATGATCCTGCTGACATTTCTTGTCTTCATGAACAGCATGGCGGTCTACCTGCGGAAGAAATTTGAAACCAAATGGTAACACAACCCTAATAATCAATGAGTATTTTGGTATCCGTTCCACTGATAATCAATTGCATCACATAACTTAACTAGGAGAGAAAAGAATGAAAGTGACAAGTATTCTGGCAGCCGGTGCATTAACCCTCGCGATAACCGTTCCGGCAATGGCCGCCCGTGACTATATTTCCATAGTCGGCTCATCCACCGTGTATCCTTTTGCCACCGTCGTTGCCGAACAGTTTGGTAAAACCACCGGTTCTAAAACCCCTAAAATCGAGTCAACCGGATCGGGCGGCGGGTTTAAGCTTTTTTGTGGCGGTGTGGGCGTCAACTTTCCCGATATCACCAATGCCTCCAGGGCAATAAAACCATCTGAGATGAAGACCTGTGCCGACAACGGTGTCAAAGACATCGTTGAAGTAAAAATCGGTTATGACGGCATCGTACTTGCTAATGCCAAGTCGGCCGCCCCGCTGCAGCTCACCCGTAAAGATATCTTCCTGGCGCTTGCCAAAGATGTTCCCGATCCGGCCAACCCCGAGAAAATTATTGCCAATCCTTACAAGACCTGGAAAGAGGTGAACAGCTCCTTACCGGCTACAAAAATCGAGGTTCTCGGCCCACCCCCTACTTCCGGAACCCGGGATGCCTTTGTTGAACTGGTCATGGATGCCGGCTGCGAAACTTTTCCTTCGATCAAGGCCATGAAAAAGAGTGATGAAAAGGCCTTCAAGGCGGTCTGTCAGACTGTTCGAGAGGACGGTGGATATGTCGAAGCCGGAGAAAATGACAATCTGATTGTCCAGAAACTCCAGGCCAATCCCGAAGCTGTCGGTATTTTTGGTTTTTCCTTTCTGGACCAGAACACCGATGTCATCCAAGGTTCTATCATCGAAGGCGAGAAACCTACCTTTGAGGAAATCGCCAAAGGCACCTATCCCGTCTCCCGGCCGCTCTTTTTCTATGTGAAAAAAGCACACGTTGACGTTATCCCGGGCATGAAAGGATATCTTGCCGAATTCGCAAGCGAAAAAGCCTGGGGCCAGGATGGATACCTAGCCGACAAGGGCATGATCCCTATGCCGCAGGACGAGAGGAAGAAGTACAGTGAAGTAGTTTCCTCACTCAAGACTATGGAAATGAAATAAGCCCACGGTATCACGGAAGAAACAAGCAGGGCTGCCCCTACTGATCTGAGGATCAGCCCTGTTGCCGTTACCGGCAGCTACTAAAACAGAACGTGGAATACATAATGGAACTCACATCAAATCAGACACACCCGGCCTTTCCGACCTTGTTGAGTGGTGCTGTACATCAGGAATCCGAGCACACCCGCAGCCAGGCCTTTACGACCGGTAGAAAAACCGTCGGCACTCCTTTCGTCGATAAGCCCCGCATGACCTGCAGGGATGTGGAGGTCTATTATGGCGAGAAATGTGCCATAAATAAAATCAGTATCGATGTCGGCTGCAACGAAGTGCTGGCGATGATCGGACCTTCCGGCTGCGGCAAATCGACTTTTCTGCGTTGCCTGAACCGGATGAACGACACCGTCCCTTCCTGTCGTGTTGTCGGAAGCATCTGTCTTGATGAAACGGATATCTACCACCCATCGATCGATGTTGTCCCCCTGCGGGCCCGCGTCGGCATGGTCTTTCAGAAACCAAACCCTTTCCCAAAATCCATTTACGACAACGTCGCCTATGGCCCGCGGATTCACGGCTTGACGAAAAACAAGGATGAGCTGGACGAAATCGTCGAAACATCGCTCAGAAAGGCTGGATTATGGGAAGAAGTGAAAGACCGGTTACTGGAACCGGGCACCGGTCTTTCCGGCGGACAGCAACAGCGCCTGTGTATTGCCCGAGCCATCGCCGTTTCTCCCGAGGTGATTCTCATGGACGAACCATGTTCCGCTTTAGACCCGATTGCCACGGCAAGAGTCGAGGAACTGATTGCCGAACTGCGCACCCAATTCTCCATAGTCATCGTCACTCACGCGATGCAGCAGGCGGCCAGAGTGTCCCAACGCACCGCTTATTTCCATCTCGGCGATCTCATCGAAGTAGGTGCCACGGATAAGATTTTCACCAATCCCAAGCACCGGTTGACGGAAGATTATATCACGGGGCGATTTGGCTGATTTTACAGAAAAAAGGCGTCCGGTATAGCCAGATTCTCCCCTCGCATTGTGACACCTACAGCTGAACAGTATAGTTCGAAGGGGAGTGATCGGCCAGAAAACCGGGTGCTTCAAACCAGCAACGCTGCAAATTTGCCATATTTGAATTGGTCAGACAGTACGGTACGCCAACATGCATGATGCCCGGAATCGGGGGAACACAGGCAACAATGTCCCTCGGGTTAACCACCCGGTAAATATTTATATGTTTTAATGCATTGACGAATTCACTATTGCCCATTCTGGGCGAGCCAAAGGTATATACGGCGGCCGGTTTTTTCAGTGATGCTGCAAGCACAGCCAGTGCTCCACCCAGACTATGTCCAGTATAGTAGACTGGTCCCGGCAGCTTTCTGAGCTGTTGTTCTATTGCATCCCACGCTTCCAGCAGCAGCATCTTGAACCCCCTGTGCACGCTGCCTCCCGAAGGCCAGGGCGAAAGCACTGTGGCCAAATTAAAGACCCAGTTTGCAACTTTCCCCTGCGTCCCTCTAAAGACCAGGACCGAGAAACTTGTTTCGCGACAGGGCATGGTGCCTATAATGGCACATTGGACATGCTCCCCGCTATAGAACCACTGTTCCTGCAGACCGATTTTATGCAGGAAACCGTTCCTGATATCGGTCTGATGTTCGAGGTCGACCGCATTATCACCCTTTACATAAATCAACCGCGAAAGCTCAGACAACCACCAGGCATTCGCCCGGCTGAACTCTTGGGCGTCTATGGCAAACGGGTGCAGGGTGGCTGCCTGGAAAAAATCTTTGGCATCTCCCGGATTGAAGATTTCTTTCCACGCGTAACTATAAGCCATTGTATATTATTATTAATATTTCTATTTAAACATCTGCACCAGCCCCAAAAATTGTTCCATAACAACTAAACCAGCCTTACTGCAGTGTCAAGAATATATCAAAAACAGGTATACCGTTTTTGGTAATATTCATGAGGTGGTCAAGAAAAACAACAGAGACAACTTTAACCGATTTCTCATGTTATTTTAGCGTTGGCCTAATGTACCCGGGATATTATGGTCGACATGAATATAAAAAAATATCCCAGTACCAATAGCCCTGATGCGGCAACAGACATACGCCTCTTTCAGGGTTCAATGGCGACCAGCGGATTCCTGCCTTTTGCCGGAGAGGATACCAGCGTCGGCATGGAATATGAACTGCAGGTGGCAGTTGAAGGCAGTCATCGCGATGTCGACCTGGCCGCCTCGATTCGCAACTCCGGCTATTTCAAAAATATCGTCAAACGTACAGCCCGGGGCGATTTACCGGACAAATGCCTCGAGTCGCTCAAAGAGTTCCTGCACCAAAACGAGTCCGATGTGTGGGAAAATAGTTGGGTCAGGTTTCCGGAATCCCGGCTGACCCAATGGACCAGAAAAATACTAGCCCGGGACTTTCTCGCCGACAAAGCCATTCTCCATCCCAAACAGCGCAGCGATGTGCAGAGATTCCGCTGTATCCACAAGGGAATTTCCCATCTCCGGCTGCCGATCAGCTACCTGCTCAAGCTTTCCCTGGCTAATGCCATCAGTATCGACGACACCCTTTCGCCGGTTCTGTTTAAAACCGGCAAAAGTCTTCTGGACAATTTTCTCAGCGATAACACTTCCCCGGAAGTCCTCAGTTTTAATATACCCACGGCAGCCAGGGGGAAAATTGGCGATCTCGCGGCGAAAGAAACAGCCAGGACCCTGCTCTTTTGTCAACTGCTTATCCAGTATGCTAACAAAACTTTCGGTCTGGAAGAATCAGGCCAGAAATGTCTGCTCTACTGTGCGCCCCATGCCCCATCAAGACAAAAAAAACTCAACGATGTCGTACCGGATGGTTTTTATCGTCATCTCTTCATGAGTCCGTGCCTGTCCGGGTGGAATAAAGGGGAAGAAAAACACCGATATATGGAGATCTGCCACAAAACCCTGTCGCGCAGCCAGTTGAACACTATCGCCAAACTCAAAGATGCTGGAATAATCACCAACAATCTCATCGTCCTGCCGAACACCTCGAACACCTGCCTGGCCAATAACGGAACCCATGTGTCCCTCGGCAGCAAATTCCTCACCTCCCTGGCCGCCGATCGTGAATCGACATTTACTCCCGGGGTGGAAAAATATTTTGGCGATCTGGTCATCAAGATTGTCGAGCACTTTCTGCCGTTATTCGTCAACACCTACAGTGCCTCTCCGTATCGGATCGATTTTGCCGACTTTCATCCGGAGAAAGTACTCGGATTCTTACCCCACGAACTTGATTACACCCACCTGCGTATGATCTGGCGGAGATGGAAGAAAAAAGCCGATATCAGCTTTTTAGGCAGAACTATAACTCCTTTCGGCCCTCGATGGCTGGACCGGACGCTGGCCGATGTCCTCCGTCTCCGTGGCGATCTGGTCCCCGACTTTCGTCTTATAGACTACCTGGTCACCCTGCTGTCTACGGATACCTGTCCCGGTCTGAACGGGGTGCCCGGCAATCATGAACGATTAAAAGAGGAATTGTCTGAGATGGGCGTTTTCGATCCGCGAATGTCCATGTATCTGCTCTATCGGCAGCGTCTTTTCGGCACGTCCGGCTATTCGGGCTTTGAGGGCAGGAGTTACTCACTGTTCCATAGTTTCCATGAAGATATGGCCGAAGCAGTGGACATGCAGAATCTGGTGACCGCTCTGGCCTGGCGATACATTCAGGAAGGAAAAGTCCAGCATCATGATATTCCGGATCAACCGTCGATTGAAAGCGAACGTCGGCAGATCTTCTTTGCCGGCGCCGTCGGTCTCCCCACCTTTTATGTTCGTACCGACACCGGCAACAGACTGCTTCGCAGAATTCTCACCAATGTACGATCCCAGCGCATCAGTCGGCGCTATAAAAGCTATGTCAGGGTGAAATTCGACGATTACAAGCTGGCCCTCCTGCAAATCCTGGAAACCGACGGTGATGATCTCATCGAACAACTCGGCCTTGGGCAACGCTTGCAATCGCTGCGCTCACGATTGACTGATTCGACCGCCTCGACCTACGGTAAAATTATCCGGGCCGTACAGGATGAATTGCCCAAAAAACGAAGCCCGATGCATTGCAGCGCCCAGGAATTCAATACGGCGACCGAGCGTTACTATCGCACCGGGCTCAAGCAGGCACATCTCACGGAATCCATACAGGTATGCATTGACGACTGTATCCGCCTGGAGAAGCTGGGAGATCCGCATTACCGGCAGATCATGACAAGCATTTCGCCAGACCTCTCCGGCGCCGATTTTGTAGGCCGTCATCAAAATTCCATCATTGCCGAAACCGCCGAGCCGGAAACCCTGCTGCATATGCTCCGAATCGGCCTGTCCATTATCAATCATGAACGCAACAACAACTAAAATTAAAAGCCATGAACTTATCAACCGTTCCCCATCAGTATATTAATAGAAACTCGCTGGAGGTTATTACCGAAAAACCAATCGGCGATCGCAGTATTCAGTTCCTCTACAATACCCTGAGGGAAAATTCGCCCACCATGTTCAAAGCCCTTACCTCCGGCAGAATGTCGAGTTTGCTTGGCTTTATCCATTACGACATGATCGGCAAAACACGACAGGATTGCCGGGAGTTATTCAACCGATTTGGCGCAGACTGGCAGGAATGTGTCAATCCACTTTCCTTCTATGACTCACATCGTAAATTCTTCGAGCGGCAGATCCGGTACTGGGAGGCCCGCCCCATGGACAGTACCTCGACAACCGTTATCTCCCCTGCCGACGCCAGGGTTCTGATCGGCAGCTTTACCGAGGCATCGTCGCTCTTTATCAAGGATAAGTTTTTTGATCTCGGGGAATTACTCGCCCCGGACAGTTGCTGGCACCACCGTTTTAGAGGCGGGGATTTTGCCGTTTTCCGGCTCACCCCGGATAAATACCACTACAACCATGTGCCGGTAAACGGCCGGGCGGTGGCCATTTACCACGTCGATGGCCGCTACCATTCGTGCAATCCATCGGCGCTTATCGCTACAGCTTCCCTCTATTCAAAAAACAGAAGAATAGTGACCATAATCGATACGGATGTTGCAGGAGGAAGTGCAATCGGTCTGGTGGCGATGGTCGAAATTGTCGCTTTGATGATCGGCGATATCGTCCAGTGCTACAGTGAAGAACACTATAAGAATCCCCGGGATATCCTTCCCGGACAATTCATTAAACGGGGTTGTCCGAAATCTCTTTTCCGTCCGGGCAGCTCAACCGACGTCCTTATTTTCGAACCGGGAAAAATAACGTTTGCCGACGATCTGGTTAAAAACTCACAACGCAAAGATGTCCTCAGCAGGTTTACCAACAGTTACAACAGACCGCTGGTTGAAACCGATGTCTCTGTCCGTTCATCCATCGCGGAACCATTCCGCACCACCCCAAGTCTTTAAAAAAGGAGAATATGTATGAATGATCTGTTTTTCCTATGCGGTCTAGGTTTTGTTCTGGCCCATCTGCTCGGTTGGGGATTCAAACATTTGCCTGGGGAGCGGTGGCAGATGCTGGCGGTAGTGCCGATTAGAAAGGCAAAAGATGAATACTGGCAGGGATCAAATTTAACCTATTACGGTTTTTTTATCGCGACCAGTCAACTTCTCTCCCTGATTTTGTTGCTTGTCCTGCTCGGGGCAATGGGTCTGTCGATTGGCGGGACCGTTCTGGCAATTGGCTTTGTCCTTGCCTGCTGTGTGCCTTCGGCCAGACTGATTGCCATTCTGGTTGAGAAAAAAAGGCACACTTTCACTATTGGCGGGGCTTCTTTTGTCGGTATTGTTCTTGCGCCCTGGGCCATTCAGCTGAGCAACACTCTTCTTACCCCGCACAACTCGCCGCTGCCACTCATCCCGGTCCTAGCCGCCATGTCCATCGCCTATACCTTGGGCGAAGGCCTTGGCAGACTTGGATGTATCAGTTATGGCTGTTGTTATGGCAAACCCGTCAAAGATTGCAATAAAGCGCTGCAATGGCTCTTTGCCCTGCTCAATTTTATATTTTACGGATCGACTAAGAAAGTGGTCTATGAAGGACAACTGGCCGGCGAGAGACTGGTGCCGATCCAGGCGGTTACCTGTGTCCTGTACACTCTCGGGGCGCTTATCGGCAGTTATCTCTTCCTGATTGGGCTGTTTACTCCGGCTCTCGTTTTTACCATTGTCCTGACACAACTCTGGCGAATTCTTTCCGAGACGCTTCGAGCCGATTTCCGAGGCTTCGGCAATGTTTCCGCCTACCAGAAAATGGGTCTGGTCAGTGTCCTGTATATCCTCGGCGTCCTCTCATTCGTCCAGGCTGCACCCCATGCCGACCCGGAAATTCTTGACGGCCTACGTGGATTATGGCAACCATCGATCATTCTCGGCCTGCAGCTCCTATGGCTGGTCTTTTTCATCACCTTCGGTCGAAGCACGGTCACCACGTCAACTATTTCTTTTGATTTGATCAAAAAGCATATTTAGGCAGAGCAGCTGCCGCGTAATAAAATGCCTTTGGGAGACAGGATATCTCTATCCTTGGGATGCTTTTTGCGACGCCATCAAGGTTGCAAATCGATGCAGATCCCATTACAGTGACCGGAGTGTTTAAAGACGACATACTCTAACAATTCATTTCTACCCAATCATATGCCACCGCCTATGCTTTGCCTCACCGGAGTAGAGAACGAGCTTTTTCAGGCTATCCAGGACCCCGTTCTGGTTGTCACTCCTGACGGCATTATTATAGATGCAAACAAGGCTGCCCTCCATGCGGCCAAAAAAAAATCCCATCAAATTCTTGGCCAGGGGATCTGCAAAATTATTCATGGCGGAAGCTCACCCCATCTCAAATGCCCGCTTGAAGATTTTCTCACCACCTGTGCATCACGGGCTGAGGAGACGACACTTCCTGGCTTTGGCGGAGAGTATCTCCTGACAATCTCCCCCGTCAAGGACAAGGATGGCACCGTTCAGAAAATTCTGCTGATCGCCAGGGAACTGACCGGCGATGAGATGCGCAAGGCCGACTCACTCAGAACTGCCCAGATGGCAGCGATCGGCGAACTTGCTGCCGGAGTCGCCCACGAGGTCAATAATCCTATCACCGGCATCATTAATTTTGCCCAGCTGCTCCTCGATGACAGCGAAAAGAATTCGCTTCAGGCCGAACTTTTACAGAGAATAGTCAATGAAGGTGAAAGAATTGCCCTGATCACCAAAAACCTCCTCTCCTTTGCGCGGGATAGCGGCAACAGCAATGAACCGATAGACATCATTCAGGTCATCAAAGACAGTATCTCTCTCGTCCAGCATCAGTGTAAGAAAGACGGCATTAAAATAAAGGAAAATTACCCGGAAGGCCCTTGCCAGGTATTAGGTAATTTCACCCAATTACAACAAGTGATCCTTAATATCATCAGCAATGCCCGATTTGCCTTAAACGAGAGATATCCAGACACCTCACCAGACAAGCAAATTGACATCAGCTGCCTGACAATGGTCGATGAAAACAATCAGTCAATTATTCAGATCTGCATTAAAGATACCGGTACCGGTATACCCCAGGGAATCCTCAAAAGACTGTTTGATCCGTTTTTTACTACCAAACCGTCAGGCAAAGGGACAGGCCTGGGACTGAGCATAAGCTATGGCATCGTCCAGGACCACGGAGGCATAATCAAAGTTGATTCAATTATGCACCAGTATACCAGGATGCTGATTGAACTTCCGTTAACAGGGATCTGACATGGACGAACAGAGTCCCCAGGAAAAGGACAGCCGCATCCTGATAGTCGACGATGAACAGAGTATCCGCCTCACTTTTGAGATGTTCCTTGCCCGTGACGGCTACGGACCCATCACAACCGCAGCCACCTTCGATGAAGCGCTGGAGGCTATCAAAAAGCAGGAGTTCGATCTTATAATCAGCGACATAGTACTCGAAGAGAAGAAAGGAACCGACCTGCTCCATGCCATCAGGGAATCTGGCATCGAGTGTCCCGTTGTCATGATCACCGGTTTTCCCAATCTTGATAGTGCGGCGGCAGCGGTTCGATACGGGGCATTTGACTATATTTCCAAACCGGTGAATAAGGAGACGCTGCTTAAATTTGTCCGGCAAGCCCTGAAGCACTGGGAGCTTGAAAATGAAAAGAAACAGCTGCAGCAGGAAAATGATAAATTCAAACGCTATCTCGAAACAATTTTCAGTTCGGTACGGGATGCCATCATTACTATAGATAATGACCTGCAGATAGTCCAACTCAACGAAACCGCGAAACGGTGGCTGCGCTACTCTTCTTCTGTCCGGCAGAAAGATCTTCAATCCTATCAAAGCGAAATGGGCAGAGCCTGTCTGCAGGATGCACAACAGGTCTTGACCAGGGGCCAGGCTGTTCTGGAACACCAGATTGAGTGCCGAAGGCGTGACGGCAATCTACGAATTATCAGTCTTAATGCGGCACCATTAAACGACGGCTTTGACGAATTCGACGGTGTCGTCATAGTCGCCAGGGATATCACTCTCCCAACGCCTGTGATTGATACTGGTTCCAGAAATAACTTCCACGGCTATGTCGGCTCCAGCGCCAGCCTGCATGGCATCTACACATTAATTGAAAATGTAGGTAAAGTGGATACGGCAGTACTGGTCACAGGGGAATCAGGTACAGGCAAAGAACTGGCGGCGGAGGCATTGCATGCTGAAAGTTCGCGGCGGGACAGGCCTCTTATCAAAGTGGATTGTGCGGCAATTTCCGAGGAATTACTGGAAAGTGAGCTTTTTGGCCATAAAAAAGGATCGTTCACCGGGGCAAATGCTGATCGCCTGGGAAGGCTTATGCTCGCCGACAAAGGAACTCTTTTTCTGGATGAAATAGGCGATATTTCACCACGCATGCAATTACGCCTGCTACGATTCCTTCAGGAAAAAACTTTTACGCCGGTGGGCCAGGACACCCCTGTTGAAGTTGACGTAAGGATCATCGCGGCAACCAATGTTGATTTACGACAGGAAATAAAAGATGGCAATTTTCGCGAAGATCTCTATTATCGATTAAAAGTTGTGGAAGTAAAATTACCACCGCTGCGCACTATCAAGGATTCCATTCCTATTCTCGCCCATCACTTTCTTTCGCTCTTTCGCGAAAAGCTTAAACGTAATATTTACGGCATCTCTGATCAGGCAATGGCCGGACTGGTTCGATATTCATGGCCGGGAAATGTCCGTGAACTTCGGCATGTTATTGAACGGGCCTGTGTCTTATGCGCTGGTACAACTATTTCTCTTGCGCATTTCCCTGAAGAAATTCAGAGTCCAGTGTTACATTCCGATGACCCGGCAACACTTCAGTTGCCGACGCGGCCAAGGGCTGCCCTGTTGCCGTTCGTAAGTGAAAAGGATGAAATTATCGAGACAATCAAACGTGCCCATGGTAATAAAGCGAAGGCGTCCCGTATGCTGGGCATTGACCGATCCACTCTTTATCGGAAAATACGCCGACTCGGGATTGTTGACGAAACTCCCTCCCCCTCCTCCACACCACGCAGCAATTAACGACGCACAGACATGTTGCGAATGTGTTGCGCGCAACACATTCGCAACATGTCCTTCTTAGACGCAACACTATTGCAACACACCTATCCGCCCTGCGCTTCCTGTTGTCAAGCAAATCCTTCTGTATCTTTTAATTTGGATACTCACATAATATCGATACGTTATCATAATTATTGATTTTCAGGCATGATTGCCACCCGATTGGCACGAAACATGCTGCAGATATACCAAGAACAACGTCCCACACAGCGTGCATTCCAGTCACCTAAACAGGAGGAAGCCATGAATAAAGCGACTGCATTAACCAGAGAAAAAAGTGCTGTCCAGACTACTGTCAATATTGGCAATGACAAAGTGGCAGTTGGTGCAATCGGGATTGCTTCCCTGCTCATTGGCTGCTGGGCAGTTGTCTGTCTCACCTCAGGTGTTATCAGCAGTGGCGGTCCAATTGGACTCGTGTCAAATTTACTTACCGCGATCAGTGGGTAAATTTTATTTCACAATAGCCCGGAGGCCCAAATGAAATCGATACTCTCTGCAGAAAAAGCTCAAAGCAGTGTCCATCAGAAAGTTGATGTTTCCACAGAAATATCTAAGATAGGCATTTATTCCATTGCTGTTGCTGCAGGGATCATTGGCTGCTGGGCAGTTGTCTGTCTCATCGCCGGCATAATGAACAGCGGTGGCCCATTACAGCTTTTAAGCAATCTCCTTACAGCCTTGAGCAATTAATTTTCACTCTCACTCAGATCATCTGAGAAATAAATAGCATAATAAAAGGTGTCTTACATGGAACCAAAAGCAATCGCCAGAGAAAAAACAGCGTCAATCCCCACTGTTCATGAAATAGTACAGACCAGCAGTGAACTGTATAAAGTTGGCATGGTAACTACCGGCGCTTTCGCAGTAATACTTGGAATTTGGGGGATTATCTGTCTCTCCAGTGCGGTTATATCGACCGGTGGTCCCATTGCCCTTATTAAAAGTATGTTTGGTGCGCTCTCTGGAAGTATGTGAATTTTCAGTTTTATAGAGTATTCTATGAACTCACGGCGATTTCACTATTGTCGTGAGTTTTTTTTACGTTTCTCACCAAACAAACCCAGGTCCCTTTTCAACCAGCCGAACATATGCAAACAGTCTGGAGTCGCAAATAATCAGATGGCAATTTTAGTTCGCAACCTCATACTGTTTTTTATGTTTACCGTACTGCTCGCTCTCAGCTACGGCATTTGGAATATTGAACATAAACTGCGAACCGTTAACTACAGTGAGTTTCGTTATTGTCTGGCCAACCATGCTATTGCCCAAATCACGTTTATCGGCAATAGGGTTATCGTGCAGCATGTTGATGGAGACAGCTATGAAACCATAGTACCCAATGCCGAAAAGCTTATTTCCGAACTTCAGGGAAAAAAGATTCAGATTAGCTTTGAAAAAGATAGATCCGACCAGATTCTCCAGGGTGTTGTCCTGGCCTATATTATTCTGCTCGCTCTCACAGTCTTAATTTCCTTAAACAGGAAAAAAAAGAGCGAGGACGATGTTCAGAAATTCGCGTCAGACAAGCTCATCCTGCCTGATGGCGACCGCAAACCGATAACCTTCGATGATGTCGCAGGACTGCCTGAGGCCCTGGAAGACCTGCAAGAAATTGTAAGCTTTTTAAAAAATCCAAATCAGTACAGCCAGATAGGCGCAGTCAGCCCCAAGGGTGTCCTGCTGCAGGGTCCACCCGGTACCGGCAAAACGCTGCTGGCCCGGGCAATAGCCGGAGAAGCGCAGGTGCCATTCTACAGTTTCAGCGGCTCAGATTTCGTTGAAATGTTTGTCGGCGTCGGCGCCTCCAGAGTCAGAGATATCTTCCGGGAGGCCAAAACCAAGGCCCCCTGTATAATCTTCATTGATGAAATAGATGCCGTCGGCGGCAGACGAGCCGGCGGGGCAACTGCCAGTGGCCAGGATGAGCGGAGCCAGACGCTCAACGCACTACTTGTTGAAATGGATGGCTTCAGCACCTCCGATACCATAGTTGTTCTCGCTGCAACCAACAGACCTGACATTCTTGATCCGGCTTTGCGCCGTCCCGGTCGATTCGACCGACAAGTTAATATCTTACCGCCAGACAACAAAGGAAGGAAAAAAATTCTTGAAGTTCACGGCGCCAAGGTCGCTCTCGCTACGGATTTTGACATGGGCAGAATTGCCCGGATGGTCCCCGGTTTTACCGGTGCGGAACTCGCCAATTTAGTCAACGAGGCGGCACTTATGGCGGGCAGGGATGGCAAACATATCGTCGAATATGTTGATTTTGAGCATGCCCTGGATCGTATCTTGATGGGGGTTGAGCGCAAAGGATTAATCATCTCTGAAGAAGACCGCATGTCGCTGGCATACCACGAGGCGGGGCACGCCATTATTGCCAAGCTGCTTCCCCACTCAGACCCAATCCATAAAATAACCATTATCCCACGAGGCCGGGCCCTCGGCCAGACCCAGCAACTCTCAGTGAGTGATAGAAGCAGTTATTCCTACGATTATCTGAGAAGCAGAATCACCATCCTCATGGGTGGTCGGGCCGCCGAAGAGATCGCTTTTCAGCAGCGGACAACAGGAGCCCAGGGCGATATTGTTCAGGCAACGGAACTTGCAACGAATATGATTTGCAAATGGGGGATGAGCCAGGTTATCGGCCCGCAGGCATTGATTCTCGATGACGGCGGTTTTCTTGGCGGTGCGGCAAGACGAATGGAAATGAGCAATAAAACAGCGGAGGTTATTGATCAGGAAATCAACGATCTGCTTGAAACCTGCAGTGAAGATGCGGTCACCATTCTCAAGGAAAAATATTATCTGTTAAAACAGCTTGCAGCTATCCTTCTGGACGTCGAAACACTCGATGAGGAAGATTTCGAGATCATCATGTCGTGTCATTTCACGGATAAAATTCAGGCCGGAATAAAAGAAACACATCAATGCAAAACCTGTCCCGCCGCCGATACATGTCTTCACTCAAAGCGCAAAAAGGATTAAATCATGCAATCCTTAAAAAAAACGGGCTATCTAGCTTTTACCGGGGTGATTGTCCTGCTGATTTTCGTTATAATCTTTGGGATACGACAATATCAACATACTGAAAGTTACAATACAATCATTACCCAGAGTGAGGAAATGATCTTTCAGTTTGCAACTATCCGCGAACAGATAACGGCTTCTCTTATCGAAAAAGACTGGAATAAAACTGTCAGTGCGGCCGACCAGCTCAAAAACCTTAACTCTACCCTGGCAAGACTTCAGGAAAACAGCCTGATCCCGGGTGAATACCGACTTGATATGGCAAAACAGCTTGATCTTTCCGGCCTGGCCATAGCTTCGAAAGAAATTGTATCAAGCAGTGACAAGACGGCCTACAGCCTCAGCCTGCAGAATAGAATGCGTATTCTGGCAGAATACCTGATGCATTTCGACCGGATCATTGTCAGCCAGATGCGGGCCAAACTTATGCAGTTCCAAACCGTGATGATAGGTGCTCTCGGGGCAGTGATTTGTCTATTGAGCTTTTCCCTGCTCTTTCTCTATAAAAAGACCATGGTGCCTTTATTCCATTTTGCCGCACAGACTGAAGACCCAAATGTGCTTGACAACGGATTCACCTATTCACATGACGCCTGTGCCGAAATCGGCCAGGTTATTGATGCAGTCAATACGCATCTAAAAACAGGCGCAAACCAACCATCGGTTGCAGATACACAGCAGGTCCGAAACGAGGAGCTGGCAATTATACTTAATGAAAGTACTAACTTATCAAATGGAATCATTAACTATGCTCAGTTGTTGACCGATTCTTATCGGGAGGTAGGAATAGGCGGGGAAGAAACAAAAATTCTCCAAAATATCATCGACGCTGCTGAACGTGTAGCGCAACTCAATAAAAAGATTTAATGGAATGCACCACTGAATCCGCTGAGCGTGGTGCACTTATATTTAATTATGGTCTGACCAAATACTATTAGTACCTTGCAGATTAATTTCTACCGGAGCACCGCAATGACCCACACCTCTTTTTTGAAGAAAATTTTGTTCCTCCTTTCGGCCTTTCTCCTTGTCGCCGGCAATGTGCTGGCTGCCGAGACCTACGATCCTGACACCTATGGTCCCGAAGCACCTATTGTTTGGGAAAAACCAGCCAGGGCCAAATTTGATCATAAAACACATACCATGGATGCAGGACTTGAGTGTGCTGCCTGCCATGATGATCTGTTCGCCATGGAATCAAAAGAAGAATCGAAACGGGAAACGTTTACCATGGAGGAAATGGCTCAAGGTAAATTCTGCGGCTCCTGTCATAACGGCAACGACGCGTTTGACTCTTCAACGCAGTGTGCATCCTGCCACTTTGCCCCCACCGAAAAGATCGTATTCACGCAACCGGTAAAATCAGTCGTCTTCGATCACTCGATTCATGTCAGCAAGGCAAAACTTGCCTGCGAGTCCTGCCATAAAAAAGTTTTTTCCATGAAACAGGGCGGTGTTGAATCCCTGCAGCCCTTTAAATCTGAGAACCAGGCAGAAAAGAGGCAATATCTGGTTGATCTTCATAAAAAATACTGCGGCACATGCCACGATTCATCACAGGCTTTTGGTTATCTAACACGGTGCACTGTCTGCCATATTGGCGTGAAAGGATTAGAGCAAAAAGCAGGCGGCGCAGCCGAAAAAGATACACACGCAAAAAAGAATTCCTGAGAACCGTTAAATGCGAACAAGCTGGTTTTCATGCGACGCATGGGAACGAGGTAATAAAATCTTAGAGAGGAAAAAATGACCGGCAGAATTGTTAATATTTCAAAAAAGTGGGGATTTCATGGGATCACTGCCCTGAAGGACGCCAGTCCCGGGTATAAAATGATAATGGGCTTTTTTCTGCTGATGACCCTGGCAGGATTAGCCTTTGGATTGCATGCACTGTACGTGGGATATCATCACGTTTATGGTGTCACCAAGGAGATTTCCTGGGGACTGCTGATTGCTGCCTACATCTTCTGTGTCGTTACTTCGACAGGGCTCTGTATTGTATCTTCTGTCGGCCATGTCTTTGGCGGCGAGGCATTTATGCCTATTGCCAAAAGGGCGGTCTTTATGTCGATTGTCTTTATGTTCGGCGGGTTCTGCATCATTTTCTTTGATATTGAGAACCCTTTCAGGATGGCAATCTGGAATGTTTTTTCACCAAACCTCGTTTCCAACATGTGGTGGATGGGTACACTCTATGGTGCCTATCTTGTCTTCATGATGATTGAGTATTATTTCCTGCTTGACCAAAATCACTCCATGTCGAGATTAATGGGATTTTTCGGTCTGGTGGTCGGTGTTGCGGCACATAGTAACCTTGGCGCAGTCTTTGGAATGTTACATGGCCGCCCCTTCTGGTATGGCCCTTATCTGCCTATTTATTTTATTTTTTCCGCGGCAATGTCTGGTGGGTGCGCAATTCTTTTTTTCACCACTCTTGGCTGGAAGATTAATCCTGAAATAATGAATCAGCGGATGGAACGGGCGGTAAAAGCCGTGACGCAGCTGACCATTTTCATGATTTCCGTAATAATTTTCTTCACTATCTGGAAAATACTGACCGGTATGGTCTCGGAAGGAAAACAGCTGGTCCTGATGTCCATGCTGACCGGTGATTTTGCCGTCAATTTCTGGGTCTTTGAAGTTTTTCTGGGTATGTTTCTACCGTTGTTTCTGCTGATCCGTTCCAGGGGGAATAATTTCAACCTGATCTTGTGGGCAACTGGCCTGATGCTGATCGGCATCTTTTACATGCGTTATGATATTGTTATTCCAGGCCAGATGGAGTCGGTATATCACTCCCTCGGTGTAATCGAGGCGGGAAATCTTCTTACCTACACCCCGACCTTGCACGAGATCATGGCCTCACTCTTTGGTATCGGCTTTATCGCTCTTGCCTACTTTGCCGGAGAAAAAATGCTCAATGGCCATCAGCTCGAAAAACATGAAATTGTTCCTGATGGCGGGTACATCTGCCCAGGTTGTGGCGCCATCCACTTTATGGAAGCGGGTGAAACGGAAGAAGATGCGATGAAACGTCACCATAGAATCTGGTAACTGGACTGAGCATTTCTCTTGTCGCACTGTCCCCACTCCCGGCTAAGCCGAAGAAAGCCGGGAAGAGAGAGAATGCTCAGCACGGCACATTGAACGCACCACATTGAACCAACAGGTAAAAGGATACATATCATGAAGTTTCCCAAAATAGGTTTTGATACATTAAAAAATGAAGGTACCGATTCAGTCACCATCAAGGAAAGAAGAAAATTCCTGAAGCTTGGTCTCGCTGTCGTCGGGGTATACGCCGGGGGGAAGATACTGTCGCTTACCTCGGTGATCGGTACGGCACACGCTGCGGAGGGAGTCGGTTCTATTAAGAAATATCCCTATAATCCACACTACAGCATGGTTATTCGCCAGTCACTCTGTATCGACTGTGAGCTCTGTGTCGAGGCCTGTAATACGACCAACCATGTACCGGGAGAGAATTACCGAACCCGTATACTCTCCAAGAGATACACCGACACGCTTGATAAACAAGTCGAGTTTATTCCGGTGCTCTGCAACCAGTGCAACAACGCCCCGTGTGTGCGAGCCTGCCCGACAAGGGCTACGTATAAAGATCCGGTTACCGGCATTGTCCGTATGGAAAGCAAGAAATGTATCGGCTGCAAAACATGCATGCTCGCCTGTCCCTACGATGCGAGATATTTCGATGTTGAAAGGCGGGCAGTTGACAAGTGTGATTTCTGCTGGGAGACGCGACTGTCAAAAGGTGAAAAAGAGACCGCCTGTTCATCCGCATGTCCTACGGGCGCGAGGACATTTGGTAACCTCACCGACCCGGACAATATAGTCTATAAACTGGTGCACCAAATTGAAGAACAGGTTTGGGTCATACGTCCCGAGGATGACACCAAACCGAATATTTTTTACATGAAAGGCAATATGCTTTCTGTCGACAATATTCTCAACGAACAGAAATTCAAATATTTCAATCCGAACAAGAGTTGACACTCAGACAGAACAGGTATCCTTTCACCACAAAACCGAGAAACCTGGACAACAGCTCCTCCTGCCCGGCAGGAGGAGCTACCAAAGTCACCTTTTCCGGGATAAAAAATATGCGAATCCTTGTCCAGTACACCTTTGCAATTCTCGCACTGACCTATTACGGCGGACAAGTCTGACCGTTTCTTGCGACGTTATCCCCCGGGCAATTGGGGATCATAATCCTGTCGGGCTTTTTGGCCGTACTTCTATTCAGACCTTTACTGCAGCAACGTTATATCAACCCGGCCGGGGAGATGGATCAACCCAGGCTGATATTCATTCTCGAATTGTCTCTCTGTTTTGCAGCCGGGACACTCATAAACATCTACGATTTTTTTATCTTTAGAGTCCCCCCTTCCAGTATTGCTGCCATGTTCATCGGCTGCCTTACTGCCGGCTTTTTTATCGGTCTCGATTCCGCCCTGGCCCAGGAGCAAATAATCATTCTCAAGACACCGCAGGAAGATGCAATCTCCCCTCTGCCGAAACGTCTTTTCCCCATTACCCGTAAATTAACCTTTGTTGCAATAACGGCGTCAATCTTTGTCGCACTCGTTCTCATTCTTGTTTTTACGCAAGATGTCGATTGGCTGACCAGAACAGCGCAAGACGAAGACTCTATCCATGCGGCACAACTCTCGGTCACCTCCGAGGTGCTGTTCATCATGACCGTGCTCATGGTGCTGATTGTCAACCTCATCTTCGCCTACTCGCGCAACCTGAAACTTCTTTTCAACAATGAAACCAGGATTTTGGAACAAGTCAGCCAGGGAGATCTTTCCTCCAAGGTACCGGTTGCGACGCAAGATGAATTCGGCGTCATAGCCGGCCATACCAATCATATGATCGATGGGCTGAGACACCGCTTCGAACTGGTCAGTTCGCTCGAACTGGCCGAGGAGGTACAGCAGAACCTCCTCCCCAACCAAAGCCCCGATCTTGAAGGTTTTGACATCAGCGGCAGCTCCATCTACTGCGATCAGACAGGAGGCGATTACTATGATTATTTTCTTCTCCCGAATAATAAGCTTGGCATTGCTGTCGCCGATGCCTGCGGTCATGGTGTCGGTGCAGCGATGCTCATGGTGTCGGTGCGGGCCTTTCTTACCTCGGCAGTCAAGAACTATCAGAATCCGGCTCAGTTGCTTTTTGAAGTGAATAGATATATTGCACGGGATTGTGAAAAATCCGGTCGATTTACAACCATGTTTTTTCTGGAGATCGACACCCGGACTAAAGACCTGCAATGGGTCCGCGCCGGACATGAACCGGCACTGGTGTTCCAGGCAAAATCGAAAACGTTTACCCATCTTGATGGACCGGGACTTGTTTTAGGGGTTGACGAAAACTATGCTTTTGAGTGCAGAACTACATCGCCATGCCAGGCGGGTGATATTATTGTTATTGGCACCGATGGCATTAACGAGACCCGCAACAAGGATGAAAAAATCTTTGGTCATCAGCAGCTCGAAAAAATCATCCGGGCCCACGCACAGGATTCTGCTCAAACTCTTCGGCTCGCCATAGTGTCGGCAGTGGAGGCATTCAGGGGTGATCTGGCCCAGGAAGACGATATCACCTTAGTCGTCATTAAAGCAGTTTGAATGGTGGATCCAAAATCTTTATCGACCTTCCCCCCGACCAATTTCTGCCACACCATCATTTTTCAAACTTGCACCCTTTTGCTGCATCTGCTAGTTTGCCTGGGGCTGTATATAACGGCGGTCTCGGCTACCCGCCTTATCAAAACCGATGTTTTCGCAACATTTTTGGTTTCCATTAGGGTCGCCTCTGCAATTTGCGCCTTGTTCTGCGCACTTCCCGCCTGTCCTGTTAGAAACATTGAGGTTGAGGCTATTGTATGACGACGCTTTCTCTATTCTTTAATTCGCTTTCCAACGAATCTCTCTGGCTCCTGCTGCTGCTGGCTAATTTCTCGGCAATTCTTCTGGCCTACCGTTTTTTCGGTCAACTGGGCCTGTACATCTGGATCCCCATAGCCACCATTCTGGCCAACATCCAGGTCCTAAAAATGGTCGATCTGCTCTCGATTGGCGTAACTCTTGGCAATATTACCTATGCGTCTTCTTTTCTGGTAACTGATATCCTCTCCGAAAATTATGGCGAAAAATCGGCAAAAAAGGCGGTATTTATCGGATTTTTCTCCCTTGCAGCAACCATAATCATCATGCAAATCGCCCTGATGTTCAAACCTAACGAGTTTGATTTCATCCAGGAGAGTCTGAAAAATATTTTTGCCGTTCTGCCGAGAATTGCCCTCGCATCACTGATCGCCTACGCCATTTCCCAGTTCCATGATGTCTGGGCCTATGAGCTATGGAAAAATCTCTTTCCGGGAATCAGGTTTCTCTGGCTGCGCAATAATGCCAGCACCATCATCAGTCAGTTACTCGATTCGGTTATTTTCACCTCAATCGCCTTCTGGGGCCTGCTGCCTCAAAGTGAATTTCTCCAGATCCTCGTTTCCACCTACGTCCTCAAACTTATTGTCGCCATCGTTGACACCCCATTTCTCTATGTGGCCCGATTTATGTTCACCCGAAAAATAATCAGCGAAGTACAAGTAGAAGACTGAATCGTAAGAGGGGTAAGAGTCTTCAATAAAAAACGGTCTGTCCCGAAAAGAAGGACAGGCCGTTTTTTATTTGTTTAGATCACACGACTTCCGACGGGATGAATCGTCAATGCGATCCGGCACGAAAGGTCTCATCAAAAAAACGCTCTCCAATAACAAAGCCAAAGCCGACAACTCCCAATCCGGCAATAACGAGAAGAAATTCAGCAACCGAGGGCGTATAGGACAGATATTGCGGAACACCGACGTATTCAAAATCAAATGGGACAATCTCACCGGAGACCACCATGTTAAAGCGGGAAAAGAATTGTCCGACAAGAATCATCAGGGCGGCAGCCGACAGGACATGTATTGATTTCAACCGCGTTATAACCAGTAGCAGACCGGGCAGGATCAGGCCAATGCCAATTTCAAAAACCCAGAAATTTATGGCCAGAGGGCCTTTAAGCAGCGAATCGGCCGCCAGGGTCAACTCCGGGTTACTGACAGAGGCATTGATAAATTTCCATACCGTTGCCAGGGTGACGAGAAAAGTCATGAGCACCATGATCTTGCCAGCAGTCTGTAAGCCGCGAAAGGTAGTCTCATCCATGGGCCGTTTGTGCAGGATATGACTGAAATACGTAAAAATCACGATGGCTGCGGCACCGGACAAGACAGCACAGGCGAGGAAAAATACCGGCAGTTGCGACCCATACCAGAAAGGTCTGGCCTGCAGAGATGCAAACACCGCCCCAAGATTACTGTTGGCCAGCGCCTCGGTAATCGCCGCGATAACCCCCAGAAAAATGGCCAGCTTATAGCGTTTGGTGAGTATCAGCAGAAGCTCAAGGAACATAACGCCTACGGCCATGCCGTACAATGTTCCCATCCACCATATATTGGAAGTAACATTAGGATATAAAATCACCCCGAGCGGCATCCGCCATGGATTCTCGATTTCCAGACCGATAACCATAAAAGCACCAAGCAGACTGATGATGGACAGCCAGACCATCCGGTTGGCCAGAGGTGCCATCTGGTTGCCCCCGAAGGCATGACTAAACGCTGCCAGCACACAAAGTCCCGTCGAAATTATCGCAAAATAGGCATAGACACCGATAAGCATCCCCCATGGCATCTCGCGGGTATTGGCAAAGGCATGGTGATGACCGACCATTTGCGCATATACCGCCCCCGCCACACCGATCAGAATAAAAAAAAGACTCAACCACATCAGTTTGTTCGCCGCAGCCATGTTTGATGATGCCGGTGTTGTGGCAGCACTATTTCCCTTCATTGCTCTTCTCCTTCAACGTAAGAGGTCGTTCTATAAAGAATCCCGACTCCTTCCTGCCTATCGGGGTGAGTCGGATCAGTGTGCTTTTGGGGCCGCAGCACCGCCCTGCAGGCGGTCAGATCCACGTACGCCGATATGACAGGCTGTGCAGCGGGTATTTGAGGCAAAGGCGGTAGAACCATCATGACATGCACCGCAGTAGCCGCCGTCATAAAGTTTGGCCATGGTAAAATCTTCATTCTCCTGTGCGGCCCCCGCCTCCATCTGAAACAGATCATCATGGCAGGAGTCGCATTCAAGGCCACCCTGCATGGTATGCACTTTATGATCAAAAACGACTGCTTTGACAGGCTTCACCCATACAATAGGCTCTTTGGGGCCATAAGTGTCTTCGTCATAATCCTCCTGCACCGCTTTATTAGCAGCAAAGAGCAAGGCACCGGAAAACAGCACAACGCCAGCAACGACAAACACAAAAATTTTCTTCATTTCTTTTCCTCTATCGCATCTTCACTTTCCCTGTTTAAGACATGGAAAGCGGAGAATATTTTCCGGCTCAGGAATTTATATAAAATACATTCGGTACGGCACCCGTTTCCGGACGAAGCACCCAAACAATGGTATCCGGTGCATGCACCAGTTGAAAAACTCTGCTTTTCGGATCGGCTATATTGCCGAAGACTCGCACATCAGCCGGACATGCTTCGACGCAGGCAGGGTTCTTCTCCCCTTTGGATAATCGCGACTGCAGACAAAAATCACATTTGTCAACGGCTCTTGTTTCTTCCTTGAAATATCGAGCATTATAAGGACAGGCAGCCATACAGGTTTTGCAGCCGATACAACGACTCGGATCCATAACGACAATGCCGGTTTTTTCATCTTTCCACGTTGCCGTTGTCGGACATACCCGCACACATGGCGGTCGATTACAGTGGTTACAGAGAACCGGTACAAAAATCGTCTCGAATTTATCCTCACCAAGAGAGCGGCGTTTTTCAAGAATAGTCGTCCTGAAGCCATACGACGGGACATGATTAGTCTTAATACAGGCCTCTTTGCAACGTTCGCAGTCAATACAGAGGTGCTCTCTCAGTACCATGCTGTAATGTGGATTGTATGGGTACTTGCCGACCTCGGGAACAACACCTGCTGCATGAGCATTTTTAACAGAGATCAGCGATAAGATACTTCCTCCGAGATACATGCCGGTAACAGCCAGACCAATCTTCAAAAACCTCCTGCGCTCACCCGAAGAAAGGGTACTGAGATCTTCACTTTCCATCTGTTCAAAATCATCAATTTTCATAACTGGAGCCTCTTAAATTTCAGCAAATCTCAATGCTCGATACACAGCCAGGGGTTGTTTTTTCATTTACCTGAAGACAGCCTTTCTCTTTTTCCTCGACAAATAGATCAGGTGATACAACCGGTTTGTTACCGCCAAATCGCTATTCTCACAAAACGCACCAATTAATGGAATAAACAGCGACAAAATACAACAAAAAAAGACATTCCTGACATACACAAGACTCACAAAAAGCCTTCAACAGCCGACAGGTACTACATATGTCCATTTTTCACATATGTCTATAAGCATTTCATGCTATTCTTTATTACTGAAAAAATCTAGTAGAAAATGATAGAAAAAGTTGTCGAACAAACTGCTGAGAGAAGCACAATCTCAAGCAGGACAGGACAGGTGAAGCGAGGTGGTGCCAGAGTGAAAAAGTTAGTCTGTGCTGGACATGGGACGGGAATGCTTTACAATCTGAACCATATTTAAATGTCACGCGTAAACAGTACAGCCCAGCCATGAAGGAATACCAATGAAGCAGGACAAGGCAGCTTCCCCTATTACTGAAAAATCCCTGTTCTACTGGGTATTCAAGGACAACCTTAAGCTCCAGATTATTCTATTGGTTATTATCATTGTTGTCGTTTTTGCCCGAGTGATCCCCCTCGAAATGCAAAAAAGAATCATAAATGATTCTATAGCATTACAAAATATCAAAGGCCTTTTTCTCTATTGCGCTATCTACCTGGTCGCCATCACTCTGGCGAGTGGCCTGAAACTGGCTATCAATTATCTCCAGGCTGTAATCGGTGAAAGAGCTATCACCACCATGCGCAAGGAGCTGTATCAGCACATTCTCACCCTGCCGCTTGGCTTTTTCCGCACGACGCAGCCGGGCATGGTGGTCGCCTCGCTTATGACCGAACTGAGTACGGCCGGAACCTTCGCCGGGATGGCCTTTGCTGTGCCGGTCACCAATATACTGACCCTGCTGGCCTTTGCCGGCTATCTGCTCTGGCTGAACCCCAAACTCGCAGGAGCCACCCTGATTATCTACCCGATAGCCGTTTTCGTCATTCCCTTCCTGCAGAAAAAGGCCAATGAAGCCAATAAAAAAAGGGTGGATCTCTCTCGCACTGCCTCCAACCAGATCGCAGAATCCATCTCGGCGATTAATGAGATCCAGATACACGGGGCGTATAATCAGGAAGGGCGAAAATTCAATCTTCTCGCTGAACAGTTACAAAAGATCAGAATCCGCTGGTCGCTCTTCCGCTTTGGCATCAAAACGACAAACAATTATTTTGTCGGGCTTGGTCCTTTTGTCATTTTTATTTTCGGGGGCTACCTGGTTATGCATGGCCAACTTGCCCTCGGGGCAATGGTCGCCTTCTTATCCGCCCAGGAAAAGCTGTTCGATCCCTGGAAGGAGTTGATCGATTTCTATCAAACCTATCAAGACGCTTCGGTGGGTTACACCCGTACCATGAGTTATTTTGATGCGGTCCCGGAGTTTTCACTGGAACCGGTCAAAACGACAAACGAACCTCTGATTGGCCGCCTGGAGGTAAGCAATCTTATCTACGACACAACGGACGGGCATCGACTGTTAAATGGCGTTTCCTTTACTCTTGCCGCCGGGGAGCACCTCGCCGTCGTTGGCTATTCCGGTGGGGGCAAAAGTACACTCATTCAGGCCATCGGCAAGATGTTTAACTATACCTCCGGCAGTATTCAAATTGACGGGCACGAACTGTCGACCCTGCCCAAAAAAGAAATCACTCGAAGTATCGGGTATATCTCCCAGAACCCATTCATCTTCACCGGAGCAATTGAAGAGAACCTGCTGTATGCCTATATCGCAGCGATGGAAGCCGTGACGACGCCTCCCCCCGATGAAATAAAAATCGACCTGGACCGGATGATTCTAGTCCTCCAGCAGGTCGGACTTTTTATCGATGTCATCCGCTTCGGACTCGACAGTCTTATTGCCCCCCACGACGAAGAAATCGCCGAAAAACTTATCACTATCCGCCAAAGATTTCGTGAAAAATTCGGTGAAAAACTTGCCGATTATGTGGAGTTCTATAACCAGGACAGCTACCATATGAACTCGAGCGTAGCTGAAAACATAATCTTCGGCAGCGCTACCAATAAAACTGCGGAATATAATCTGATGCCTGAAAACCCGCGTTTCCGATCCTTTCTTCAGCAGGTCGACCTCCTCGAACCACTTTTTTCTCTTGGCATTGAACTTGCCGGGCAGGCAGTCGACATCCTGGCCGGTGTCGGCACCGTTGATTTGTTTTTTCAAAAAAGTCCTGTCCCGGCCAACCGACTGGAGGAATGTGAGACCATACTGGCCCGTTTAAAAAAGCACCCGTTCTCTTCGCTGTCACAGCAAAATCAAACCTTTATCCTCTCCCTGGCACTGAATTTTACTCCCTCCATTCATACCATGAGCCGCTTGCCGCATACGCTCCAAGAGGCTATTCTCTCGGCCCGCAAAGTTTTTCCGGAGTGGTACCTGGCAATTGCTCCGGATCTCTTTACCTCATACTGCGAGACATGCTATATTCCCGGGGAGTCGATTCTGAACAATATCTTTTTTGGCAGGACCAGGCCAGGGCTGTCCCAGGCCCAGGACATTATCAACCAGTCAATCATGCACCTGCTGGTGGAAGAGGATTTCCTTGAGAAAATTGCCGCCTTCGGCCTACAATTTCAGGTGGGCACGATGGGCGATAGACTTTCCGGGGGGCAGAGACAAAAACTTGCAATCGCCAGAGTCCTCTTAAAGCAGCCAAAGATCATTCTCATGGATGAAGCGACTTCGGCTTTGGATAACAAATCCCAGGCCAGAATTCAGCGCCTGATGACCAGTCTATGGAAACGCAAGCGGACAGTTATCGCCGCGGTTCATCGACTGGATACCATAGACTCCTATGATAAAGTCGCAGTGATGAAGGCGGGAAAACTTGTTGAGTTCGGGACCTACAACGAACTCATTGACCAGAAAGGAATACTCCATGAGCTCATTTACGGCCGAAAACAACCAAGTCCCTGAGATGCAGCAGAATCTGGAACTTCTGCAGGAAGTTCCTTTCTTTGCTAATTTTCCAGCCAAGGCACAGAAACTCCTGGCTTTTCTTGCAGATAGAGCCCTTATTTCTCGCGATGACATCCTTTTTGAAGAAGGCGATGACTACGGACGAGCTTATCTTATTATCGAAGGGCAACTGACCCTCCTGAAACACCATGGTGAAAAAAATATCATCATTCAGCACTATACCAAAGGCGACTTCGTCGGTTTCCTCTCCCTTCTCGGAGCAATGCCCGCCCTCTTTACTCTGCGGGCGGCAACAAAGACTACTGTCTTGATCATTAGCCGCAAGCATTTTTCCAAAATACTGGAACAATTCCCCGAAACAACTAACCTTTCTCTGAATGCCCTTTTAAAAGAACTGTATGAGTGGGAAAGAAAGAACATCCACGAGGCGGCACAATGCTGCATCGGAAAAACAGGGGTAACCGCACTCTAAGACATGAAGACTTCATTCCAGATACATAACGACCTGACGGAACTGGACACTCTGCTTGAGCAGCTGCTGATTTTGCAGCAAAAATGGTCTCTTCCTAAAAAATTTTTATCCGAAATCAATCTTATTCTCGAAGAATTGATTACCAATGCCATCCAACATGGCGACGACAAAAATAAATATCCAATAGAAGTTACCCTTGCAAAAACAGGCAGGGAGCTGACAATAGAAGTCGTCGACGCAGGGCCACCATTCGACCCGACCATAAATGCCCTACCCGACACCTCTCTCCCACTTGAACAGAGGCAATGCGGTGGTCTCGGCATTTACCTGGCGAAGCAATTTTGTGACTGCTGGCATTATTCCAGGTCAAATAATGAGAACGTTCTTATCTTACAAAAAACATTACCAAAGGACTGCGGGTAACCGCACGGCACCCGGAGGAGATTACACTATGAAAACAACCATAACCAAAGAGAACAACGCCGTCATCTTTTCTCTCAAAGGACGCCTTGATTCCAATTCCGCACCACTGTTTGAACAAGAACTCGGAGACTTTCTGACCACACCGAATGCACACCTGGTTTTTGACTGCAACCAGCTCGACTATATTTCCAGCGCCGGATTGCGGGTTATCCTGAACATTGCCAAAGCCTATAAATCGGGTCAGTTCCTTTTCAGTACCTGCTCTATGCAGGAGCATGTTCAGGAAGTTTTTGAGATTTCCGGATTTGACTCATTTATAACCATTTACCCTTCGATTGATGCATCACTGGCTGTCCTCAAAAGTCAGCAATAAAATGTAGCCTTGTTGGCAAAAAAATGGTTCGGCAATGCACAACCGAGAAGCACTTGCTTCGTTACTGAACAGTTATACCGACACCACTGTCATCAACTTCACCAATTTTTACAGCTACAGTCATACCTGCAGAATGCAGATCTGCGAGGAGGCCTTGTGCCTGATCCCTGGGCAGAGAAAGCAGCAAGCCACCTGACGTTTGCGGATCATAGAGGAGTTCTTCCTGAAAGGACTGCATGGAATATTCGACGGTAAGGGAAAATCTTGCCACCAACGCTCTATTGGCTTTATTGCTGCCGGTTGTCTGCCCTTTCCGATACATTTCCTGGGCCCCCGAATAAAAGGGAAGCGCTCTATAGTCGAGAAAAGCATGGACTCCGCTGCCGACGGCAAGCTCTACCAGATGCCCGAGAATACCAAACCCGGTGATATCGGTACAGGCATGCAAATCGTACAGGAGCGCCTTTTCCATAGCCGGACCGTTCAAAGAAGCGATAATTGGCAAAACCGACTGCTCAAGCTCGGCGCTGCTGAACTTACCAGCCCGGACCGCGTTAAAAAGCACCCCTGACCCAAGTGGTTTGGTCAAAATCAGCGCATCTCCGGGCTTTGCTCCGGCGTTGGTTATAATCCTGTCAGGATGAACAATTCCATTCACACAAAGACCGTATTTGGGTTCGTTATCATCGACGGAATGACCACCAACCAGACAGGCCCCGGCTTCGACAACCTTGTCGTTGCCCCCCCGCAAAATTTCCTTGAGAATCCCCATGTCCAGATGACCGGTGGGAAACATGACCAGGTTCAATGCGGTAAGAGGTTTGCCGCCCATGGAGTAAACATCGGAGATCGAATTAGCTGCCGAAATCTGGCCAAACCAGTAGGGATCATCGACCGGTGGCGTGATAAAATCAACGGTATTAATCATGGCCACGTCGTCGGAAAGACGATATACCGAGGCATCATCGCCGGTCTCTAACCCGACCAGCAGATTTTCGTCACGCCGAAAAGCCAAGCCTTTGAGTGCATCCGACAGATCCGCCGGACCGATTTTGGCAGCTCAGCCGCAGGTCCTGGACAAGCCGGTGAGTGTTTTCTTCTTGAAAAGCTGCATTACTCTTTGTTTCCACCCGTTGAGAAAGGATCAATACACTCGTAAAATTTCTACTCTCAAGAGGAATAAGTAAAAAATATTACACCTCATATAGAAAAGAAGTCTTACGACACCAATATGGATAATAAGCAGATAATTATGGGCGGGCAAGATCGAATCGTATTTCCGGTCGACATCAGGCTACAAGAAAGGCAGTGAAACTCAGCCTCTGAACAGGAGACATTATCCCACAGCCTGAAAAAATCATCGACCCGTTCACCTGTCGCCCGCCCACCCATAATGGGCACAAAAAAGCCATAAGAGTTTGCCAGGTTTTTCTTGATTTACTCATATATTGGGAGTAATAACAATGCAGGCATATCAATAATTTTCGTACCGCAGAGGAAGCTGCAAAAGGCTCGGCAAAGCCCTCCGGAAAATCATGAAATGGTCTCAAACATTATAATTGCGTTAGGATCAGTCCTTTTGTTTGAATGAGATTGCTCTGCACTGTTCCAGCGAATAGAGTATCGCAGTCCCCGATGTCAGGAAGTTGCAAACACACTATTAAAAGGAGAATTTTCATGAAAAAACTGCTTATCTTTGCGACAATTACCATGATGTGGCTGGTCACGACCGCCCAGGCTGCCGAACCTCTGAAGATCCTCACCTGGAAAGGGTATGCCCCCCAGCAGCTGGTTGATAAATTCGAGAAAGAGACGGGGATCAAGGTAGAGTTGACCCTGACCAACAACGAAGAGATGATCGCCAAATTGCGGGCCACCCGCGGTGCCGGATTCGATCTGGCCCAACCGAGCCAGGACCGTATCTCCTCGGTCCAGGCCGAATTCAAAATCTATCAACCGATGGATTACAGCAAAATTGACACCGCCCAGATTATTCCTTCGATGCTTGAAGCGGTGCAAAAAAACACCAAAGTGGGCGATGCCTCGTATGGCGTCCCCTTCTGTTATGGTACCTCAGGGTTGATTGTCAACACCAAGCTGGCCCCTGAAGCCAAAGATTACTCAGCGCTTCTCGATAAAGCCTATACCGGTCGCATCAGCTATCGGCTGAAACGGCCAACCCTGATCGGTCTGGCTTTTGCCGGCGGCGACAACCCCTTTGCTAAATATGCTGACCCTGCCGCTTACAAAACCTTGATGGATTCGGTAGCCACCAAGATGGTTGCCGCCAAACCCTACGTGAAAAATTACTGGTCGAACGGTGATGCCCTGCTGGAGATGATCCGCAGTGGCGAGGTCACCGTGGCCATGGGCTGGGACAACGGCGGCTGGAAGCTGCATGCCGAAAACCCGGATATCGACTTTATCGCGCCCAAAAGCGGTGCGCTCGGTTGGATCGACACCTTTGCCATTCCGGCGAAGGCAAAAAACGTCGATGGAGCCTATAAGTGGATCAACTTCATCATGCGTCCGGAAAATGCCGCCGTCTTCTCCAATATGGAAAAATACGCCACCGCGTCAAAAGATGCCGCAAAATACCTGGATGCCGATGTACGCGATAATATCAGCCGTTCATTCACTGCAGCCGATATCGACAACATCAAATGGTATCCACCGGTTTCGGCAGAGATCGAGCAGCTTGAAGGTAAAATCCTCGATATGGTCAAGGCAGCGAAATAGCAGCGTCATTTTGATACTCCAACCTGTGCTGCTTCTCTTGCTGGAGGCAGTGCAGATCGGGTCTTATTTTTCTGCGTGGTTCATATAATGGCCCCAGTTCTCGATATTCAGAATCTTAAAAAATGTTTCGGCGAATTCATAGCCGTCGACACCCTTAATTTCCAGGTGGAGGATGGCTGTTTTTTTTCCATCCTCGGTCCTTCCGGCTGCGGCAAAACCACCTTGCTCAGGATGATCGCCGGATTTCAGACACCCTCCGAAGGAAAACTGCTGATCCGCGGCCGGGATATGCACACGGTGCCGCCCAACCGCCGGCCGGTCAACCTGGTCTTCCAGAATCTGGCCCTGTTTCCGATGATGAACGTCCGGGAAAATATTGCCTTCGGCCTGAAGCGCCAAAAAATAGCTGCCGCAGAAATAGTCCAACGGGTCGATAGCATGCTCGAGCGTGTCCATCTCCCCGGTTACGGTGATAAAAATATTGCCCAGCTTTCAGGAGGCCAGAAACAGCGGGTAGCCATTGCCCGTTCTCTGGTCCTGGAGCCATCCCTGCTGCTCCTTGATGAGCCGCTTGGCGCCCTTGATCTCAAGCTGCGGGAACAGATGAAAATTGAGTTAAAAAAACTCCAGGCCGATGTGGGCACCACTTTTATGTATATTACCCACGATCAATCCGAGGCGCTGGTTATGTCGGACCGGGTAGCGGTGATGAATCACGGACGATTCGAGCAGATCGATACCCCAAGAAATCTTTACAACAATCCAGCCAGCCGGTTCGTTGCCGGTTTTGTCGGGGAAACAAATATCCTGCCGGTGCGTGTCACCTCCAGTACACCGCTGAAGGTACAAACGACCTTCGGCCTTGAACTGTATGGCACCGCAGTGAGCAAGACACAGAGCGACCAGCTTGATCTTTTTATCCGGCCGGAATCAATTATTCTTGAGCCTGCCGACTCCATTGGCGATATCAACCTCTTTTCCCTTACGGTGCGTTCTATTCTCTTTGACGGATCCAATACCAAACTGCTGGCCACTATGGAGAACAGCGATTTTGAACTCACCGTCGCCCTGCCGCAAAATCAGCAGTTTTCCCATATCGGCAAAGGCGATACCGTCACGGCCGGCGTCCATCCCGGCAGCTGCCGCTGTTACCCACGGGGAGAGATATGAAGAACCACCTTCGCCTCGGGCTCTTTATTTTTCTTACCCCGGTGCTGCTGTGGCTCTTTTTGTTGATCATTGTTCCGCATATCGAGCTGTTGCTCATGTCGTTGCACGGCAAAAACGATACGGGAGAAATGGTCTGGACCCTGGCAAATTATCGCCATTTTTTCACCGAAGAGATTTACTGGTATACCTTTGTCCGGACCGCTCTCTATGCTATTATCGTAACGATTCTGACTTTTCTGGTAACCTTTCCGGTGGCCTTTTACATCACCAAGGTGGTATCCCCCCGGCTCACCGGTTTTTTGACTATCCTCCTGCTGATGCCGTTTTGGGTCAGCGAGCTGGTGCGTGTCTATGGCTGGATGATCCTGCTGCGGGAAAGCGGCGTTATCAACCATCTGCTGGTCAGCGCAGGATTGATCAAAGTGCCGGTTGAAATGCTCTACAACGATATCAGTATGCTGATGGGACTGGTCTACACCTCCATGCTCTTTATGGTGGTGCCATTGATCTCCTCTCTCGAGTCAATGGACGACAGCCTGATCGAGGCCGCTCACGATTTAGGTGCTTCGCCGGTGACCATTTTTTTGCGCATCATCATACCTTATGCGGCGCCGGGTATAACCTCCGGCTCCATCGTGGTTTTTATGCTCGCCCTGGGCAACTACCTGACTCCAAAACTGATGGGGGGCAAAAACTCACTCTGGTTTACCGAGCAGATCTATAATGAATTCATTGCCAGTTTTAACTGGAACCAGGGTGCCGCCTTCGGCTTTCTGCTGCTTGCCCTCAGTTCGATGCTTATCTGGACCGGTCTGAAAATAAGCAGACAACACTTAGGCAAGGCCTTGTCATGATCCGCACCCTTCCCCGGCAAAAAGGCTATACCACTGCCTTCCGACTCTATATTATCCTGTTTTATATCTTTTTATTTGCTCCCCTGCTGATCACCTGTATCCTGGCCTTCAACGATTCAAACTTTCCCTCTCTTCCCTGGAAGGGTTTCAGCCTGGACTGGTTTCTGGCCGACGGTCCGGAGCGCATCGGTCTGCTGCACGACAGCTCCAATATCAGATCGATCTGGGTCAGTATTCAGACTGCCTTGTGGGTATCAATCCTGTCGGTTGTGGTTGGTACGATGGCCGCCTTTCTCTTCGAACAGGAACAATTCCCGGGCAAGCAGGGGCTGTATTTCCTGGCCCTCACCCCACTGGTCATTCCCGGGGTTATCCTGGGAATATCCCTGCTGCTGACCGCCAATAGCCTGGGCATTTTTTTTGAGGACACTTGGGGCCTGGACATACCCTTTCTCCGTCCAAGTTTCTGGCTGGTTGTGCTCGGTCAATTCTCTTTTATTGCCACCTTCGTCCTGCTGGTAGTCTCAGCCAGGCTAAAAAAATTCGACCACTCTCTGGAAGAAGCCGCCCTCAATCTCGGCGCAAGCAGGTTTGAGGTCATCCGCTTTATCACCCTGCCCTTTCTTAGGCCAGCCCTGATCGGTAGCGGTGCGGTGGCTTTTTTAATGAGTTTTGAAAACTTTAACACCACGCTCTTTCTGATCGGCTCCGAGACAACCCTGCCGGTTAATCTCTATCTGCAGGTACGGGACGGTTCCACCCCCATTATCAACGCCGTGTCCTTTCTGCTCATTGTCTCCACCTCAACGCTGGCCGTTATAAATCTGATCATGACCAACCCCGGTAAACGGTAAGAAAGTTATATTTCGGTGAAAAATCGGCGACTCAATTCTTCAAGACCCAAGGTCTTGAGTATTTCCTGCAAACGTTCACTTGCACGGCGACGCGGCAGGTCCTTGTAACTGGCGATAATCAGTTCATTTTTCATAGAGTGCTCCCAGCCAACCAGCTCGGTGACCGTAACCTGATAGCCGTGAGCTTCAAGTTGTAGACAACGAAGCACATTGGTGATTAGGCTGCCGAATTCGCGTGTATGGAGCGAATGCCGCCAGATTTCGGTCAAGCTGTTGCTGGCCAGGGCTTTTTGTTTATTTTTCCTCAACAGCGCTGCAACTTCGGCCTGGCAACAAGGCACCACGACGATGAATTTTGCCTGTTTCTTCAAGGCAAAACGAATGGCATCATCGGTGGCCGTATCGCAGGCATGTAATGCCGTCACCACATCCACCCGTGCAGGTAGGAATTCGGAGTCAATAGACTCAGCGACTGATAATTTCAAGAACGACATACCTGGAAAATTTAGTCGCGCTGCCAGGGCTTGTGATTTCAAAACAAGTTCCTCACGTGTTTCGATGCCGAAGATATGGGATCCGTTATTCTGATCCTTGAAAAACAAGTCGTACAGGATGAACCCCAGGTACGATTTGCCTGCCCCATGATCGACCAAAGAAATCTCGGCGTTATCCTCAAGAACCGCATTCAGGAGAGGCTCAATAAATTGATAGAGGTGATAGACCTGCTTGAGTTTTCGCCTGCTGTCCTGATTTAACTTTCCATCGCGGGTAAGTATATGCAACTCTTTGAGTAGCTCTATTGATTGACCTGGCCGTATTTCGTGTTTTTCTTGCATCAAAACCTATTAAATTACATTCTGTTAAATTTATCAGTTATGGCGGCAGTGAGGCCATATACCAGATCAGGATACTACCTGGTGTCTTAGATCAGGTCATAGTATCATGTTTAAATGTTTCAAATTCTTTTTTACGCAGTCAACGTGAAAATCACCAGTGCATCTGGTGTATTGGTTTGTTCAATAAAGTTATATTTATCTTTTTCGTTGGTCAAAAAAAACCCGGGTAATCAACAATTTTTAATGTATTTAAATACTTTAAATACATCATTTGGGTCCGGTTGAATCTCCCCTGTTTTTACATACCCTAATTTCTCGTAGAAATGATGATTTCGATATGCCTTATATGGCGTAACAAGTGACCATGTTGCCACGTTATTATAGTGTTCCTCAATTAAGTTCATGACTTGAGAACCAATTCTTTTATTCTGGAATCTCTCCGCAATGAAAAAATATTTAATCTTAATAAGTGAATCACCTTGAAGGATTAAGCATATTCCTCCTGCCATTTCACCATTATATTTGATTTTATAATAGTGACCCTTTTCAATCTGAGACAGATGCCATTCAACAGACTGAATATGAGGAGGAAAAGCCCCATACTGGTTAAAATCACTCGTAAAAGCGATTATCGACATATTTTTGAGCGGTTCCGCATCAACAGTATTCGCAAGTTCAATAGTTGTCTCTAACATACTTTTCCTCAAATGATCAATGAGCGAGAATTCTTACTTACAACGTGAAATATACCGGCTGGACTCGAAAATTCCAGCCCCATGTCAGCAGTAAAGACCCAGCTTTTTTTCGGTTGAAGATGTCAAAGCGTTTTTGACACGGCTGGCGGTTGAGGAGAACGTTTCTTATTCTGGAAATCTGAATTTAAGCTACTGTCTGGCACATCTGATATTTTTAACCATACCAAAATCTTCAGGAGTTGACCGAAAGGGGTTTATGTCTATCCCGCCCCGTCTGGTAAACCGTGCGTAAACGGCAAGCTTTTCAGGCGCGCAACACTCCATCAGGTCCACAAAAATTTCTTCCACGCAATTTTCATGAAAACCGGTGTGTTCCCGCAACGAAATGATATAGCGCAGCAGTCCGCTTCGATGAATCTGCCTTCCAGCATACTTGATGATCAGGGTGGCCCAGTCGGGTTGACCGGTGACGGGGCAGTTTGTACGTAGGAGATTGGAATAAAGTTGTTCTTCCACCCGGTTGGATCCATGGGTAAGAAGGTCGGGGTTGCGGGTATAGCAGTCGGTATTAAGCTCCAGATCGTCAATACAGAACCCTTCCGGCTCAAGAAAGCGTTGTCGGCGGAATTCGTCAGGCAGCAGCAAAGAAACTGTGACAGATCCCCGGGAAACTTTCTCCAGGTCTTGCTGCATTACCTCCACGACCTTTTCCGACGAGGAAAAGTGCGTCTGATTGAAGGAGTTGCAATAGAGTTTAAGCGATTTGGATTCAATAATGTTGAGGGAATCCAGCGAAAAAGAAATCTCAGCCATGGCGACCCGCGGTTTCCCCCCGGTTTCCAGCCATGATATCTCGTAGGCGTTCCAGATGTCGACACCGGTAAAAGGAAGTCTGCCTTTAATACCGATTTTTTCTCGATTGAGTCTTCTTGCCACAGGAAAAAGAAGTTCCGGATTGTATATGGAAATATAGGTTACTTCTTTTCCCAGGGGGATATTTTTGTCCATGGTGTCCCTCTGTCATCAAGCCCGGTAAACGGTAGGGTCCATTCCCTGGTTTTTTCTGAGGGCGTATTTTCGCTCATTACAGGCGCCACATTTGCCACAGTGGATTTCTTCTCCTTTGTAACATGTCCAGGTGGCCAGGAAATCGACATCCAACCTCCGGCCCAGATCGCCGATATCCCTTTTGTCCAGCATGGAATAGGGAAACTCGATGACAACTTTTGCATCTGTGCCAAGCTTTACCGCTTCGGCAAAGGCCTGGTTGAATTCCGGCCGGCAATCCGGATAGATAAAATGATCCCCTGCGTGAGAACCGAGAAGAACTTTCGCAGCACCTATGGACTCTGCGTATCCGGCAGCAATCGACAGCATAATCCCATTTCTGAAAGGAACCACCGTGCTTTTCATGGTCGGCTCATCATAGGCACCATCAGGTATTTCCTCCCCGGATGCGAGAAGGGTCGAAGAAAAGAGAGCATTGATAAATGGAAGGTGAATAATTTTATGATCCACACCAAATCTTGCACAGGTTGCCTTTGCCAGTGGCAGTTCACGACCATTATGTTTGGACCCGTAATCAAAACTTACCGCTGCGACTTTTCTGTATCGGCTGACGGTATCGATAAGCAGCACCGTGGAGTCCAGTCCACCGGAGAGAACGACAAGACAGTCAAACATTTTTCAAACTCCATTTTTATTATCAAAGGCGAGGATGTGGAGCCTGGGGGAGAAATTGAAGCCTCGCTCTACACAGTATCGCCAGATGGTATCAAAGTTTTTCAATTGGGCCTCCCGGGTAGCCCCTTGAGGCATTATCCATACCTTTCGCGCAGGAATTTTCCATACCTCTACAAAATCGTCCACAACCTGGAAGTCATTTTCAACGACAAACTTGAAGGCGTCGACAACCGAACAATTTGTGCCCGGGAAATGCCACATGTCATCAAGATACTTAGGAGAACAGACGATAAACCCCTTTGATTTTTCTGGTAGATTTACTTTGCCGCTGGTTTCATACTGAACATAATAGCCCTTGTCCACAAGGGCTTCCTCCAGACATTGCAGCCCCGTTGACCATTGGAGGAATGGTTCGCCGCCGGTGATCACAACAAACTTACAACCATGGCCAATGATCTCTTCAACAAGATCGTCAACCTCTACCATTGTACCCGGCTGCCAGGCAAAAGCAGTATCGCACCAGGGACAGAAGGGGGGAAGACAGCGGCTTAACCTGACAAAAACGGCGGGTTTTCCGGCAAATGGCCCTTCCCCCTGCAAAGAAGAGAACAGCTCTGTCACCTCAAGCATTGGCGGTAACCGTTGCCCAGGATGTCGGTGTCTCATAGAGGACGACAGAACAGAGAGCAATCTCTTGCAACACAAGTCTTTTGTGAAGATTCGTGAAGATATTCCCGGCCATAATCTCAGCGGTCGGCGGGGTAATCTGGTATTCAGGCAACTCGTTGAGCATAGTGTGATCATATCTGTCGATCACAAGTTCGCGGACGATGTCTTTGAGCTGTGAAAAATGGATGATCATACCACTTTCATCTATGGGACCGGAAACGGTGATACGGAGAATATAGGTATGGCCATGGATTTTGCAGCATTTGCCGAAAATCTTCTGGTTTTGTTCTGGTGAAAGGTCTTTTCGATAAAGCCTGTGGGCTGCATCGAAGGTAAATTCTTTGGTAATGGAAATCATAACCACCTGCATCGTAAAAGTGAGGGATAATTTATAAGGCGGGATGCCACTCGTCCGCCAATCGCCCTACTCCTGTACACAAAGAAGGGTAAATAAACAACAACAATTTCTGCAACAGGGGCTTTCTCTGCCACAGGGCATAAACTGTTTCACCAGTACATTATATGCATTTTACGTGAATTCATACAACAATTGTACTGAACGGCCTGCACGAAAAAAACGCGGGAGATCCCTTACAATACCCGGCGTGCAGGATCGTTGTCTGCACAGAACTACAAAGATTTTGCCTGTTTTGTGAAATTCTTGCTTTTACAGGTGTGATGACTTATTTTTTACCAAATTGGAGAACACTTTTTCCTGGGAAAAGCCTCTTTTTTCTTACTTTCAGATACCTTCAATCTGTGCTGGATATCGCTTGTTGATTATTCTGCACAGTCACCCAAACAACCAGCTACCAAGGAGGATGGAAATGGATTTCGATCACACTTATGCGGATTATCTCAGTGATAAAGAGGTCGAGGCCATCACTGAACTGGAACAAAAAATTGGCAAAAGACTCCTGGCCTACTACACCCCACCGGCCGCATCCAATGTGGATGAAGCAACACTGGCCGCAATTCAACAGCTGGAGAAGAAGATTTGCGTCAGGCTCGTCGCCTACGAAACGAATTAATATTTCAATACCTGGCCCCCTCTCGGATACGGTGCTGGAAATTCGAGAGGGGGTGCATTCCAATCTCTAGCATGATCGACTGGAAGTTATCTGTCGTTGGTTGCTTCCTGCACAGAAATTGTGCGGATATACGTTCCGGACTTTTTGAGGATTTCCTCCAGACGTTTGAGACGTATCGTCTGTGAATCATAAACGACCCGATTAATCTCTCGCATCTTGTGCCAGCCATTCGTAACACTGACTACTCCCGTCTGCCCATCCAGGGCAGCCTTGCCCACATCATATCAACCGACGACAAAGACTGCTTCACGCAACCCGGACGAGGATGAGTCTGCAGGAAGGTCAGAAAGAAACCAAAAACTGCTGATCAATACCGTCAAAATTACCCCTGGCCATTTCATGACAAACCTCCCGCAATCCTGCTTTTCTGTAAAATGCAGATATGTTTTGCGCATATCCAGAAGTTGATCCAGGCTCTTTTTTGCTATTCCATCATCTTCTTGCCAGTTTCCATTGATGTGTTCATTTTCTCTTTTGTATGGTTTTTCATGGTACCTGGCTTCGCCTTATCCATACCGTCTTTCATTTGCTTTTCCATGTCCGAATCCATTGCCCCTTCCATCTTTTTCGTGGTCATTTTCATGCCGGCGTCATCATTTGTCACAGGCGCCTCGACCTTGTCGTTTTGAGCGCCGGTCATGGAGCTGTTATCGGCAAAAGAATTTCCCTGAAGAAAGAATAATGCCATGCCAAGAGTCATAACCAACAATACCAATTGTGCCATTTTCATTGCGCTACCTCCGTAAAATTTTGCTTTTTTTATGTAAGAGGCCTATTCCTCTTCCCAGCAACAGTAGGTACTCGATGTAAAGGGCGAATAAAGGCAATGTCAAGATTGGGTAAAGACCAATAAAAACGAGTGTAGGAAGGGCCGGGGAAAAAATGTGCCCATCCCAAGAGAGGAAAACGTCGCGGCGGGGAAACGTATCAGATAAATAGTTTTTTCTTAATGAGCTTCAGGTAACGTCTGCTCACAGGAATCTCCTGACCTGTGCGGGTGACAATCCTGCCAAGGCCGCCATCGAGGAGAATAATTTCTCTGATATAATCCATATTAATCAAGAACTGTTTATGACAGCGCAGGAGTCGGGTCCTTTCTTCAAGAACCTTGAGAGTTACTTCGGTGAAATATTCGCCATCCAGCGTTGTTACATGAACGCCGGCGACAGTGGTCGTAATATATACTACCTCACCGAGACAAACCAGGCGTATCCGGTTACCGAGAATACAGGGGATACGGCCAATCTCTTCCGTTTCGTAGACTGGTCTTCTGTTTTCGACAATTGTCTGCTGTAACTTGGTGACAGTCCTGGCCAACCTTTCACCATCCACAGGTTTCAGCAGATAGTCGAGGGTCTTTTCTTCAAAGGCTTTCAGGGAGTACTGGTCGTAGGCGGTGACAAAGACGACATGGGGCATGATCTCCCGGTTGACCATATTGAGCATTTCAAAGCCGTTGATAACCGGCATCTGGATGTCCAGAAACAGCACCTCGGGGCGAAGCTTGTTGACCAGCTTCAGACCATCGATACCGTTGCCACAGGAGCCAACCACCTCAACGGCTTCGGTTTCAGCCAGCAGAGTGGCTATTTCTGTCCGGGCATGGATCTCGTCATCGACAATAAGAGCACGAATCATATCTCTCTACATCCTCCTTCCGGCACCGTTATGGAGATTATGGTTTTTACCTGCGGAATACAGGATATCTCCAGGCCGTGGTTCTCGCCGCAAAGATTTTTAATCCGTTTTTCCACAATGCTCATTCCCACCCCTTTCCGGCTTCTTTGCGCAAAGTTGCCGGCGTTGTCCTCGACACTGATGCGGACCATACCTGATTCTCGACCAACCGACAAGCGAATCACTCCCTGCCCCAGCATATTGGATATCCCGTGTTTGATGGCGTTTTCGACGATCGGTTGCAGGGTAAAAACCGGCAATTTCAGCGCGAGCAGCTCTGAATCGATATCCATCTCCAGCTGTAAGCGGTCCTCAAATCTGGCTTTTTCAATGACCAGATAGGAATGAACATGATTAAGCTCCTCTTCAAGCGTAGCAAGATTACTGGTATGCTTGAGATTTTTACGGAAAAAATTAGCAAGATGCAAGAGCAGATCTCTGGCCCGATCACTATCCTTACGGGTAATGGCAATAATGGTGTTAAGCGCGTTAAATAAAAAATGTGGGCTTATCTGCGCCTGGGCAATCTTCAACTCTGCCGTCGTGACAAGCGTCTTCTGCTCAATATAGCGGGCGTAAAGAATCTGATCGGAAAGCAGCTTGGTAATACCTTCACCTAATGTTTTATTAGTCACCAGAAAGAGCTTATTTTGCGGTTCAAAGAGATTGATAGTCCCGATCAGCTCATTATCAACGCGCAGCGGTACACAGAGAACTGAACCAAGCGGGCATGCTTTGGAAAGATTGCAGCGCCATTTTTTCTCACCGCCGTCAGCATAGATAATCCGGTTTTCACTGATGGCCTTCCTGGTCTGGGAAGAGCTGATTTTCTGGCCAACCACGTGATGGTCACTTCCCACGCCGACGAAGGCCAGGACCTTCTCCCGATCGGTAATTCCCACTGCCCCGACACCGGTCTCTTCCTGAATAACCAGGGCGACTTCCCGCGCCGTTGCCATATTAAAACCACGGCTGAGAATCGACACGGTCTTTTCCGCCATTTTCAGCGCCTTGGCCGAAAAAAACACGCTCAGGTCGTCATACATTTTTCGCTGATCACGAATAATACTGACAAAGATGGCCGCTCCGGTACTATTGGCCAGGATCATCGGCAGGGCAATAATCCGTACCAGTGCCAGGGCCTGATCAAACGGTTTCGCCAACAACAGGATGATGATCATCTGGATTATCTCGGCTATCAGGGTGGTAAAAAAGGCAACCGCCGGACTGAGCAGTCGGTGTTGCTGATAATGGCGCACCAGATAGACATGCACCAGACCGCCCATAATACCTTCTACCGTGGTCGAGATACCGCAGGATGCCGCAGTGAATCCCCCAAGAAAAAAGCGATGCAGTCCTGCGGTAAGCCCCACTGCACCGCCAAGAAACGGCCCGCCTATAATTCCGGCCAAGGTGGCACCGATTGCCCGGGTGTTGGCTATAGCGTCGTTTATCGGTAAACCGAAGTAGGTACCGAGAATGGAAAAAGATGAAAAAATAAAGTAGAGCAGCAGCTGCGTCCGGGGATGCAGCGTGTGCAAATGAAAGGAACGAAAAAAAGGCGACTTGGTAAAGAGATAGGCGATAACCAGAAAAACCGACATCTGCTGCAACAGGGCAAAAACATTATGGAGCGAAAATGTCAGTAGATCCATACAATACCTGATTATTACAACACATTACATAAAGTCAGACACCAGTTCGCCCAAGTTTAAAGAGACGAGGAACCCAAAATTGACGAACTCCCGGAAAGTCCAATTTCAAGATGGCTCGGTAAAACCTTCACATGAGAGTTCCCCGCTCGAGAGAAAATAACAGCCGCGAGCGGGGTCTGTATCCGTAAGCAATCAGCTATCAGGACAAACCATAGAGGTGCGGGAATACGACAATGGAAGCCAGAACCATCACTTGAATGATGATAAACGGCACCACACCACGGTAAATATCAATGGTCTGAACCTCCGGAGGGCAGACCCCTTTCAGGTAAAAGAGTGAGAAACCAAAAGGAGGCGTCAGAAAAGAAGTTTGCAGATTCATCGCAATTAAAATAGCAAACCACATCGGATTTAAACCAATAGTATGCGCTATCGGCAGCAGAATCGGCACCACGATATAGGAAATCTCTATAAAGTCGATAAAGAAGCCGAGCAGCATGATGGCGCCCATGGAAAGAATGATGAAGCCCCATTTTTCGCCTGGCAGCCCCATCATAAATTCTTCAACAATAAGATCAGCGCCGGTATAGATAAAGACCATGGAAAAAGCGGTAGCCCCGATAAGAATGGCAAACACCATCGCGGTAATCTGCGCGGTCTGCAATGAAGAATCGAGAACAATCTGCCAGGTCAGTTTACGATACAAGGCGGCGAGAGCCATCGCACCCAAAGCACCCACCGCCGCAGATTCAGTCGGGGTAGCGATGCCAATGAAAATTGAGCCGAGGACGAGGATTATCAAAGTCAGTGGCGGCAAAATCGCCAGCAGGGCGCGCCCAATCGACCCCTTTTTGTCCTCTTCCGCGACAACAATCTCCGGTGCCACTTTCTTATCAATCAGGGCGATAATGACAATATATATAATATAACAGCCAACCAGTACCAGACCCGGCATTAAAGCCGCCTTAAACAGATCGCCCACCGGCAGCTGAAAGACATCTCCCAGGATGATCAGCACGATTGACGGCGGGATGATCTGCCCTAGGGTTCCAGCCGCGCAGATGGTACCGGTGGCCAGTTTTTTCGAATATCCGTATTTAAGCATAACCGGCAGAGAGATGACGCCCATCGCCACAACAGATGCCCCGACCACTCCGGTTGAGGCAGCCAGCAGAGTCCCCACCAGCACTGTGCTGATAGCGAGACCACCGCGGACTTTGCCAAACAAAATGCCCATTGATTCGAGCAGCCTTTCCGCCAATTCCGATTTCTGCAGGATGATGCCCATAAGAATGAAGAGCGGTACAGCCATCAGGATGGTATTGGTCATAATGGAGTAAATCCGGAATGGCATCATGGAAAACATGCTGAAAAACTCTTCGGCAACCATGACGAAGCCCGGATGGGGCATCAACTCAATATAGGCCGCAATCGCTCCAAAAAAGAGTGCCACGGCACCAAAGGTAAAGGCCACAGGATAACCGACACTGAGGAGGACCAGAGCCGCGAAAAACATTATTATACCGGTCATTTTCCGCTCCTGATCTGCTTAATATTTTTCAAGACATAACCAACTGCACTAAAGAGAAGAAAGCCGAAGGCTATAGGGATCATGCTCTTGACGATCCAGCGGTACGGCAGGCCGCCAGGATCTTCGGAAATCTCCTGAATGGAATAGGAATCGCCGACAAAATCGAACGAGCCAAACAGAATAAGGAGGCTGAGCGGCACCAGAAAAAGGACCGTACCAAAAATATTGATCAGCGCTTTAGCCTTCTGACTCATCAGATCATAGAGAAAATCGACTCGAACATGAGCTTCGTGCTGTAGGGCAACGCCCACGCCAAAGAGAATAACAACCGAAAAAAGATGCCATTCCAGTTCCTGCATGCCGACGGAACTTGCATGAAAGAGATAGCGCATCATCACATCGAAGGCGACGTTCAGGACCAGCAGAAGCAGGACGACGGCCAGGAAAATACCAACGCCATCGACAATACGGGCGATAAATTTTTCAATTTTATCAAGCATGGTAATCAATCACAATAATATAGGATCCCTGTCCTGCCAATTCCTACCAACCGGTCAGGACAGGGATCCTTTAGAAAATTATTTTACTCACAAACCTATTCTGCCAGTTCCTGCAAGGTTTTTATATAATTATATTCGCCGATAGTTGTCCAGGCCCTGGCCTTTTTGGTGTATGCCCGCTGCGATTCCAGTACTTCTTTAAAGCTCGGATCCTTTGCCGCATATTCATCGTTGATTTCGTCGGAGGCCTTCTTCATCGCTTTGAGCACTTCTTTAGGGAAGGTTTTAACCTGGATATTTGGAAACTCGGTCTTCATCTGGGCCCAGGCATCTATACTGCCGGCATAGTTATCGATGAACATGTCGGCGGTTACCGCTTTCATGGCGGTTACGAGCATGGTCTGATATTCGGGGGGCAGCTTGTTGAAATCTTTTTTGTTGATAAGAAACTGCAACTCGGTTGCCGGTTCATGCCAGCCGGTATAATAGTATGGGGCAATCTTATGAAATCCCATCTTAATATCCATGGCCGGACCAACCCACTCAAGCGCATCGATGGTGCCACGATCAAGAGAAGTATACAATTCTCCAGGCGGAATATTCGTGACGTTGACGCCCAGTTTCGCAAAAACTTCCCCGGCCAGTCCGGGAATACGCATCTTCAATCCTTTCAGGTCGTCCAGTGACTTGATCTCTTTTCTAAACCAACCGCCCATCTGTACGCCGGTATTCCCGCCGGGAAAGGACAGGACATCAAATTTATCGTAGGTTTTCTCCATCAGCTCCATGCCGCCGCCTTTGTAAAACCAGGCATTCTGTTCATCGGCATTCATCCCGAATGGTACGGTACAGAAGAAGACAGTGGTGATATCTTTTCCTTTCCAATAATAGGAAGCACTGTGCCCCATCTGGTATTGCCCGCCCTTGGTCATATCGAGAATTCCCAGTGCAGCTTTATGCTTCTCCGCTCCTTCCACTTTAATGGTAAAGTTGCCGCCACTCATTTCCTCGACCATTTTGGCGAGATTAATGGGTGCCGTGGCAAAGGGAGTGAGGGTCGAAGACCATGACATGGCGAGTTTCCATCGCACCTTTTTGGCAGCCAAAGCCGGTGAAGCGATCAGAGCGAGTGCAATCATCGCGATCGAAATGCGGTAAACCAGTTTCATTGCTTCCTCCTGTAGTTGAGTTATAACTATCCTCCCCATTGAGGATAGTTGTACGATAACTAACAAAGAGGAGCAAACAAAGCCTCTGCCCGATAAGCGGTTGTATATTGATTTTTCCGGTCAATCAGGGTTGTTTGCGGCATATGCTCAAGGAAAAAAGATACTCCACCCTCGTGTCCCTGGTCCATGCACCAGCGGTTTATATATTCCTGCCCAGAGAAGTACCCGTGGACCGCAGCGCATCGCAGGCCTGCATAATGCGATCGGCCATATTGCGTTCCGCCTTCTTGCTGTAAGATCGCGGATCGTAATACTTTTTGTTGCCGACCTCTCCTTCTATCTTCAGCATCCCATCATAATTTTTCAATACATGGTCAACGATGGGCCTCGAATAGGCGTACTGAGTATCAGTATCGACATTCATTTTGATGACTCCGTACAAAAGAGATTCGTGGATATCCTGCAGTTCCGAACCCGATCCGCCATGAAAAACCAGATCAAGATGTCTGTTGTCACCGAGGGCTTTGGTCACTGCGCCCTGCCCGTCCTTCAGAATGGACGGTTTGAGCTTAACATTGCCCGGTTTATAGACACCGTGAACATTGCCAAAGGTCGCCGCCAGCAGAAAACGCCCCATAGAACCGATCTCTCTGGCGGCAAGGACCATATCTTCCGGAGTGGTATAGAGTTTTTCCGCCGCCACACCAGAGGTATCGTGGCCATCTTCTTCGCCTCCGACAACACCGGTCTCTATTTCCAAAATAAGCTCGTTGGCAACACAGGCAGCCATGATCTGTTTGGACTGGGCTATATTTTCCTGCATCGGCAGAGCCGAGCCATCGTACATATGCGAACTGAAAAGGTTCGGTTGACCGGCAGCACGACGTTTTCTGGTCTCTTCCACCAGCGGCAGCAGAAAACTTTCGACATATTCGGGGTGACAATGATCGGTGTGCAGAGCAATATTCACGTCATACTCTTCCGCCATCAAATGGGTGTAGACAGCAAGACCAATAGCACCCTTGACCATTGAACCTATTCCCAGACCCGACGCAAATTTGGCGCCGCCGGTCGAAACCTGAATGATACCGTCTGAGTTCGCCTCTTTAAAAGCAAGCAGAGCGGCATTGATGGTCTCACTGGACGAAATATTAATCGCCGGATAGGCAAACTTGTTCTGTTTGGCGTTATCGAGCATGTGACAGTACTGAGTATAATTGACGACAGGCATTGGTTCCCCCTCTGCAGTTTATTAGTGCATGACAGAGTGTTTTCTTGTTTTTTTGCAAGCAAACACTCTGTTTCAAGGTACTTATACCCCTCAAGGGGGCACATAAGAGTACCCGACAAGCGAGTATTAAAAAGAATCCCGGCTTATTTTCCGTTTACCGGGGTTCAGTGACAGGATCATCCCTTTGGATTCTTTCCTGCCCTCTCATTCATCCAGTTTCGTCTTTTTGGTTCTTAAGCCTGGTTTCGCAAGAATCTCCAGATAAAACGACTCCAGCTGTTGCCGTTCAACCTGATCGATACATTTACTGATTTCCGCGAAATGAATATTTTCTGCAGTTTCTTCAGTATTACCAAACTTACAGGCAAAGTCCCAGAAATCGACACCTTCCGGCAGTGCCTTATTCCTTTCTCTTTTTATATACTTTTTCACATCATGTCGTACAGCTTCTATAAGTCTGGCGTATTTGATTTTTGGATGGGTCAGTTTAAAAGTTTTCTTCATGTTTTTCCTTGATGGCGTCGTAAAAATTCTTCATCCGCACCTTTGCCTTCAGCAAATTGTGGCTTTTCAGGTAGCGGCGATTAAAAAGCTCATTAACAGTACGTACTCAAGATGCAAATTTCAAATAAGCGAACAAAAATAAATAATACACTTACCGTGAAGCAGCATAATATCAAAGGGACATCTCGGCAAAAAAATATTGCACCTGATTTTGCCACGACGGGAGCTTCAGTGCAAGTCAGCTGCAGTGTGCCAGGAGCCGCACAATTGGTTATTGAGCAACAACTAGAGATCACAAAGATACTCTGAATGCATATTTTGCTCGCACCAGCACACACAGTATCATACATTATGAAGAATACCGTAAAGCAAAAAGGAGAAGTCATGTATATTCCCGAATCAATTCAAGCAAAAAAAGACTATCAGGCATGCATTACATTTCATGGCCATACCTGCATGGGCGTCACCATCGGCTATCAGGCAGCCAAACTGGCCATGAAACTGCTGGGAGAAATGCGCGCCGTCGACGAAGAGCTCATTGTAATTGTCGAAAATGATGCCTGCTGCTGCGATGCTATCCAGGTTTTGACCGGCTGTACCTTTGGCAAAGGCAATTTTTTTTACCGTGATCATGGCAAGATGGCATTCACTTTTGGCAGCAGAACATCCGGCCAGGGGGTACGACTGCTTTTAAAGCCGACCATTTTTCAGATTCCGGAGCGGGAAAAATTGTTGACGGAAAAGATCGCCGCCCACCTGGCCACTGACGCTGAGAAACAGGAATATCAGCAAATCTATGAAGCACGAGGCAGAGATTTTTTTTCCGGCGGCCCCGAAGCTTTTTTCGATGTCGAACATATCAATGACATGCAACTGCCCCCCAATGCCCCACGCGCGCCGTCAATTGCGTGTCACGTTTGCGGGGAAATGGTTATGCAGACCAAGCTGACCGATGTAGGAGGCCACTTGGTGTGCCGAGGATGCCGTGCCTGAGCAGGCGTCGGAGTTTACCACGTGTTTGCATGAACAGCCGAATCTGGCTCCATAAATCGGCTTATATTTTTTTTCAGGGAGGGAGGCGATGAAAACCACGGCAGCCAGCATCATGACCACAGACTTTCCCAGCCTCCACCCGAAAACACCGCTCACCGAGGCAATTCGCATCTTTCGGGAGTCATCCCGGCAGCCCGGCCGGCGGTTGTTTGGGATAATAGTCACCGACAAAGACCAACGTTTGGTCGGAATGCTGTCGATGTACGATATCCTGCTCTATGTGCGACCAAAACACATACAGGTCTGGGGTAGCATGGAAGATATTGATGTTGCCGGCTTGATTGATGCCGCCGGCAGTCGGCTCAAATCGATCCTGGTGGGCGATATCATGACCCCCGATGTCATTACGGTTGGTCCTCAGGTTGATTTGTTGATGGTTCTGGATATCATGATAAAAAAACATGTCCGCAGACTCCCGGTGGTGGAGGACCAGCGCATCATCGGGATGGTCTATATTTCCGATTTATTCAATCATTTGCTGGAGCGAATCGGCGACTGACGCGAAAAAAGCTCTAAGCAGTCCATGGGGGTAAGACGCCACTACATGCGACAGGCCCCACTCAGTGGATACGTTCCCGGAGAGACTATGGCACAGCAGAACACCCTCCGCAATCTCAGCGTCAGCCGGGCCATGCGGCGGCAGATCACCTGCCTTGATCAAAAGAAAACCATTGGTCACGGCATCAACATCCTCATCAAATATAAGACCAATGCCCTTCTTACCGTCGATACGACCCACCAGCCTGTGGGCGTGGTGTCGAAGACCGATATAATGGGTGCCTATTACGCCGGTTTGCCGATTGATTCGCCCCTTGAGCATATAATGGTGTCTCCGCCTCTTTTCTGCAAAGCCGGAGATTCTCTTGAAACTGCTCTCGAGCAAATGCGCACCAACAAGGTATACCGCCTGTATGTCGCCGATGACCGGTCAGGGAATCTCATTGGCGCTTTAGCCTACCCTGATATTGTCGGGCTTCTTTACCAGTATTGCCGCCAGTGTGGTTACAGTAATTTACATCGCGGCAGCCAGACCCATAAAAACGAAACCATCCACCGCTTCAGAGTGAGAGAACTTATGAGCAGTGGCATCAAAAGCCTTCCCATGCATGAAACACTCAATGGTGTCATGGAAGCTCTTTCTGCCTATAGGTTTGGCGCCATGCTGATCACCGATGAAGATGAGCTGCCGCGTGGAGTAATTTCCAAAACCGATCTGACCCTCGCCTATAAGCGTGGCGTCAGTCCAGATGAGACTGCAGAGAAGATTATGAGTGTGCCTGTGCATACCTGCGACGCCGATTCATTGCTCGAAGATGCCATAAAGAAAATGATTATCGAAGATATCCATCGAGTGTTCGTCGAAGACAGAAACACCAATACCCTGACCGGCGTTCTTTCCCTCTCGGATGCAGCCCGCGGCCGCTCAGGTTCATGCCATGGCTGCGTTTCCAGCCGCATAAAGATTGAAGACCAAGAATAATTTCCGTCCCCGCCGGCATAACTGACACACCACGTAAAAGTGGTTATTATGTACATACCGCAGGCGGGAATTGCGTTTGCTTATCCTGTGAGACCGGAACAAGAGCCTGCACATATACCGGGGGAGGTCTCTGATGTTTGCCTTACGTTGCAAAGTAATCCGCAAAGTCTTCAGCCAAACTGCACGGACAATCCGGGTTGTCGGTGCTATGCTTATCTTGTCTGCCCTCCTCGCCCTCACCCCTTGTCTCATTTCCCGGGTATCTGCTGCCGAAACACCCCGGGCCGTAGTCCTGGAAATACAGGGGCCAATCAATCCTGCGGTAAGCGATTACCTGAAACGGGGCATGGCCAGAGCAATCACCGAAAAGGCAAGCCTGATAATCCTGCAGATGGACACCCCGGGAGGACTTGATCACTCCATGCGGGATATCATTCAGTTGATTCTGGCCTCTGCCATTCCCGTGGTCAGTTATGTCGCACCGGAAGGGGCCAGAGCCGCCAGTGCCGGAACGTATATTTTATATGCCAGCCATGTTGCGGCGATGTCGCCGGCAACCAATCTCGGTGCCGCCACCCCCATCTCCATCGGCGGACTGCCCGGAACGGCGAGGCCCGCAGAAAAAGAGGGGAAAAAGGATCCAGAGACACTGGCCACAGATGACGCGTCAACCCTCAAGCGAAAAGTGATCAATGACGCCTCTGCCTATATCAAGGCCCTTGCCGAGCGCCAGGGACGCAACGCCGACTGGGCTGTCCATGCGGTTCGGGAAGCGGTCAGTCTGTCCGCGGAAGAGGCATTGAAACTTAAGGTCATTGACTTCGTCGCAGGAGACCTGACGGATCTGCTGCGGCAGCTGGATGGTCACCGGGTGATGCTCGATTCCGGCCCTCATGTCATAAGCACCAAAAATATGACCGTCACCAGAATTCCGCCCAGCTGGCGATACGAGCTGCTGGCGGTAATAAGCGATCCGAATATCGCCTATTTTCTCCTCCTGCTTGGTTTTTTCGG